>NZ_JBNCKP010000001.1:0-22720 GCF_049841575.1 Micromonospora sp. DT201
AAACTCCCCACCCAAGTGTGGATCAACCAGCCAGCCCAACAGGCACAGACCGTCTCAGTTTGACTTGACAACTACCGTTCGCCTTCGGTTTCGGCGACGAACCGGTCGAGTACGGACTGGTTGCTCTTCCAGCCCTTCAGGCTGTGTGAGTCGGCCGCCCACGGCTCGGTTTCGTGGGCGACCTGTTCGGCCCTCTGCAAGACCGAGCCCCGAGCCCTGTCGCGGCCCGAGGGGGGCACATCCAGCGGAAGGCAGCACGACGAGGCAGGCCAGCAGCGCGCCGCTAGAACATCGTTGATCCGGTCGGTGCGCATCCGTCCCGGTACTCAGCGCGGGCCACTGCTGGTTATTTCTCCAGAACCCTGCCTACCAGGACGAGGCCGGCCATTCCGATCGCCACGAGCGCGCTCGATGTCACCAAGAGTCTGACGGCTATCTTCCAATGCTGCCGGAATGGGTAGTAGGCGGCTCCGACCAGTCCGGCGAGGACAAGTACGACCATGGGGATCAGGCGTAACCCATCCGGGGCCTCGATGGCTATCCCGAACAAGCCGATGAAACCAAAGAAGATCGCGACGTTGGCGACCGCGGAGCGGAAGTTGGCGTAGGCACTCTCCTGGAGGCAGGCGATCGCACCTCGGATGTCCCGCTCCGCCTGCGCCCGCTCCTGAAGAGACATCGGCCTGCGCGGCTTGCCCAGACCCTTGTTGCTCCCCGTGGCCATGCGGCGACGGTAACAACCACCGTCGATCCGGACTGTCCCTAAACCGATCAGCCGGCCAGCCGTATTGCAGCACCTCAATGTGCGCAAGGGCGTGGGCCTGGTCGTTGACGAGTCGGTGGGAACCGCCATGTCTAGGGGACGGCAGGCTTGGCGCGGCTACCGAACCGCCTTCAGCGCGTCGCGGAACTCTGCGGTGGCGTGCTCGCGGGGGTGGCGGCGCTGAAGCTCGACGTCAGCCTCTCCGGCGACGAGCAGCAGCGAGGGCAGGGAGCGGCGAGTAGCGGTGAATGCTGCCACCCCCTGCTCGACGGCCCGGTCCAGCTCGCCAGCGCGCAGGGCTGTGACGGCGAGAGTGAGCCGGGCTTCGGCCGTCCGCATGGGCGACCGATCGACGCCGTCCGGTCCGGTGCCGAGGCGCAAAACCTCGTTGGCGTAGTGCTCGGCGAGAACGTCGTGTTCAGCGAGTCGGTAGGCGTCCATCGCGTAGAACAGCCATTTTCCGGGATCAACTTCGAAGTGGTTGTCGGGCCGATCGGGCGCGCCCAGGTCGTCGAGGAACTGCCGGCCTCGGTCGAGCGCCGTTCGCGCACCGTGGAGGTCGCCGAGCCGGGCCAACGCCTTGGCTTCCTGCGCGATCAGTTGAACCCCCACCCGCTGCCGTCCGGCAGCTTCCTGCCCGGCCCGAGCGGCGGTCAGCGCCGCTTCGTGCCGGGACTGGGTGAGTGCGAACCAGGCCGTCATCTCCCACGCCCAGCCGGTGATGTCCGCGTGGTCGGCTTCGTCGCCGAGCTGTCGGGCGGCAGTGCGGGTGGCCGCGGCGCTGACGCGCATGCCGAGGTCGTACTCGACACAGCCGATCAGCAGTGCCAGCCAGCCCGCGCATACCAGCAATTCGCGGTGCTGTCGTAGCCCGGTGGGTCGCTGTAGCAGCCGCACGACCTCACGCAGCCAACCCTGACCTTCGGCGCGGAGTTCCGCAGCGTCGCGCCACCCGTATTGGCAGGACAGCTCGGTCACGGTCGCGTGCAACGTCTCGATGGTGGCGGGGGCGGTATCGCTGGCATGCATCCGACGTAACAGCTCGACGGTCTCCGACGGTCGGGTGTCGGCAGCGGCAGCGGCATCCAGGGCGGCGCAGGCGATCAGCTCACCGCGGGTGCCGAGCACCTCGTCGATCCGACGGGTGAGATCTTCGCCCGGTCGGCGGCGGCCGTTCTCAAGCCGGGAGAGATGCCCCTTGTCAGCGGGCAGCAACTCGGCAAGGGCGGCCAGGCTCAGCCCGCGCGCCTCCCGCGCTGTCCGCATACGGGTGCCAAATGTTGGCATGTCTCGCGCCTCCCGCCGAGGTTGCCGGGTTGCCGGTGCGGGCTGGCAACGCGCAACCCGTCGACCGATGTGAGCGTACCGCCGCAGGGTGTACCGGACGAGCACGCGCAGTGACCGGTGGGAGGCGTGGTGACAGTTCGGGAAAGTTTCAAGCGCTGGTGGTGCAGACGGCATCTGGTCCAGTTGACGAGACCGGAGCAGCGACCTGCTAACCACAGCGGTCCGGCGCACATCGGATCACGAAGCGGGACGGCAGTGTCGACCAGCGGGGTGGCTCTGTGATGGCCGACGTGCCCGAGATGGCACGTGTGAGCCAGGCTGAACGGTTGGTGTCAGCACTGGATCGCCGGATGAAAGGGGAGCATCTGCCGCGCCGGCCGCAATGGCATTGTCAGATGTGCGCGCCGGAGACGCCCTGGCCGTGCCATCCCGCTCGGGTACGCCTGGCCGAGGCGTACGCACGTGACCGCATCGGCCTCTCCATGTACGTCGCTGGCCTGCTCTTCATCGTCGCCGTCGAGCTGCCCGACGTGGCACCGGCCGAGCTGTACGAGCGGTTCGTGGCATGGACACGCTGATGGGCCGCGTCCACCGGGGTGACGAGGGCATGCATTACTCCGACTGGTCACACCGCTGGTGCGGCGGGCCGATCGACGAGGCCGGGAGGAAGGCCTGGCAGGCAGCGTTACGGGAGCACTTGGAGGCGCACCGGCGAGGGGAGGACGTGAGGCGGCCGAGCACATTGCTCGCCAGAGAGCGACGCTTTGTCGATATCGGAGTTGAACCTCCGGGGGTCAGAGGCTCGCGCTGAGGAGGGCGCACACGGCCAGCGGCACCACCGCGGACAGCGTCCCCACGAGCGCCGCCGAGCGGATTCGGGTACGGGAGGCGAGGGCCGCGAGCGTTGCCAGGCTGATCAGCAGCGCGAGGAACATCGCCGGCAGGGCGACGTAGAGCCCGAAGAGCAGCATCCGGGACCGTTCCGAGTCGCACCCCTCACCGCAATCCGCGGGGAGCGACCCGGAGAGCGTGCCGAGAAACAGTCCGAACGCCACGACGACGGCCGCGTACCAGCCGATCAGCACCAGCAACGAGGCTCGCCGGTCGGCCCTACGGGCGATGTCGGGGCGTGGCGGCGCCAGCGTCATGGCAGGAGTATCCATCGCGGGGCGGCTCGCCGTCGTCTCCGCCGAGGCGGCGATGAAATCTCCATAGGATGTTTCGGCGGGCCCACCGACGACTGTCGACTGGTCCTCCGGTCGTAGTGAAGGGCGTTTCCCATGGTGAACAGAAGCGACGTCGAGGCGGCCGCCGCGTTGGTGCGGGGGCGGGTGCGGGAGACCCCGGTCATCGCCGTCGACGGCGCCGACCTGGGCGTGCCCGGGCAGCTCAGCCTCAAGCTGGAGTTGCACCAGCACACCGGCTCGTTCAAGCCGCGTGGCGCGTTCAACCGGATGCTTCAGGGGTCGTTGCCGTCGGCCGGGGTGATCGCCGCCTCGGGCGGTAACCATGGCCTCGCCGTCGCGTACGCGGCCCGGTCGCTGGGCATCCCGGCGGAGGTCTTCGTGCCGGTCACCTCCTCGCCGGTGAAGGTGCAGCGGCTGGCGGGGTTGGGCGCCCAGGTGCGCCAGGTCGGCCAGCACTACGCCGAGGCGTTGGCGGCGAGCACCCAGCGCGCCGGGGAGACCGGCGCGTTGGTCGTGCACGCGTACGACCAGCCGGAGGTGGTGGCCGGTCAGGGCACCGTTGGCCGGGAGTTGGAGCGCCAGGTGGACGGGATCGACACGGTGCTGGTGGCGGTCGGCGGCGGTGGGCTGGTGTCCGGCATCGCCAGCTGGTTCGACGGTTCGGTACGCGTCGTCGCCGTCGAGCCCGAGCAGATCCCCACCCTGCACTCGGCCCTCAAGGCTGGCCGGCCGGTCGACATCGAGGTGGGCGGCATCGCCACGGATTCGCTGGGCGCCCGCCGGATCGGCGAAATCGCCTTCGACACCGCCCGCCGGACCGGGGTGGTTTCCGTACTGGTCCGTGACGAGGACCTGGTGCGGGCGCGCCGGTTGCTCTGGTCGGAGCTGCGGGTCGCCGCCGAGTTGGGTGGCGCCGCCGCGCTGGCCGCTCTGGTCGGCGGCGCGTACGTGCCGCAGGCGGGGGAGCGGGTGGCAGTGATCGTCTGTGGTGGCAACACCGACCCGAGTGACCTGGGCCCGGCTGCGCCGCACTGACGCCGAAGAGCGGCGGCCCGGCGGAGGAGGAACTCCGCCGGGGCCGCTTCGGGTCAGATCGGATAGGTGCGGGCGACGGCCAGCATCTCGGAGCTGTGCGACCCGACGACGCCGACGGCTGGCGGCCGGGGGCGGAAGCCGGGCAGCGCATCCAGGCCGTCACTGGCGTCCATGGCCCGCAGCGCCACCGGCCCACCGGTCGGCCGCAGGGTCAACGCGACCTCGATGCCCTCCGTCGGTGGGGCGTGGAACACCAGCCCGAAGCCCCACTTGCCCGCGCGGGGCTCCACCGGCACCGACCGCCCGGCCACCTCGGCCCGCAGCACCGTGGCGGTCGACGTGTCGACGTGCAGGGTGGCGAGCCGGGCCGCCCGCTGCGGGGTGAGCCGCAGCCGTAGTGTGCGTTCGCCGCCGGAGCTGGTGTCGCCCAACACCTCCAGCTTCGGCGCCGGCAGGTTCGCCGACTGTGCCGGCCCGGACCGCAGCTCACCGTCGCCGAGCCCGGGGAAGTCGTCGCCGACGTTTGTCAGCCCGTCCACGTAGCCGTCCGTCCACGACTGTGGGTCGGCCTCGTGGCTGAGCCAACGGGCCTGGCCGGTGCCGGCGTCCAGGGCGTACATCAGATGGGTGGGCGCGGGGTGGGCGGCGTCGAACCGGTCGACGCCCAGCCCGACCCCGGCGAGCACCACCGCCGCCACGGCGGCAGCTGTGGCCGGCAGCGCGCCGAGCCTGCGGGCCTGCAACGCCCGCAGGCCGCGCTGGCCGCCGGCCTGCGGGTGCAGCAGGTCGACCACCGGCAGCGCGGTCAGGCCGAGCAGCACCGCGACCAGCGCGGCCACCCCGCCCATGGCCATCCCCAGCGCGGGGAAGAGCAGCACCACGGTGGGCAGCAGGATGATCACGCCGACGGCCGCGGCGGCGGTCACCGCCACCACCGGCCACGGACCGGTCTGCCGGGTACGCAGCGCGACCAGCCCGCCGAGGGCACCGGCCAGCGCCGGCAGGGTGGGGAGGTACGCCCCGCCGGGCACCGCCACGGCGAGCAGCACCCCGAGCAGGGCCAGCCAGGCCAGCCCGCCGACGGCGAGTGCGGCCGGGCCGATCCGGCGGCGGGTCAGCGCGTACCAGGTGAACACGACGGCGGCGGCGAGCGCCAGGACGGCCAACCGGTACCAGATCGGGCGGTACGGGTCGAGCAGCTCCGCGTACCCCGGTCGGATCGTGGTGATCGCCAGCCAGAGCAGTTGCGCGGCGGCCGGCGCGACCACGATCGGCACCAGGGCCAACCCGAAGCCGGCGGCCAGCCGGCCGGTGGTGGCCCGGCCCCGCCGATGGGTCAGCCAGCCCAGCGCGGCGACCGCGGCGACCGCGAGCAGGGCCAGCGGCAGGGTGAGCCAACCCGGGTAGCGGACCAGCCCGCCGGGGACGGGGAAGTAGGTGGCGTCGTGCCCGGAGCGCAGGTCGGTCAGGTCGGTTCGGCCGAACTCACGGGCCAGGCCCAACGCGTTGTCCCCGTGCTGCTGGAGGCTGCCCCGGTCCATCGCCGCCGGAGTGTCCAGAGGCGTGTGATAGATCGCGCCGCCGTCGATGTACGCCGAGTTCAGCCCGACGAACTTCTGGTCCAGGAACGCGGTGAAGTCGGTGTCGTTGGGCAGCGCGCGGTAGATCTCCACCGCGAACGAGGTGCCGACCGGGTGCGGGGCGGACCGGCCGAAGACGTCCACCAGCTTTGCGTTGTTCCGGGACGTCTCAAACATGATCACTGGTCCGGTGGAGCCCCGCGCCTCCAGGTTGAGCACCACACCGCCGTCGGCGGCCAGCGGGTGACTGGCGGCGAACGCGGCCGCGCCGCAGAGGCACGCCTCCTCGGCGTCGGTCAGCACGAAGACGATGTCGTTGCGGGGCCGGGGGCCGGTGCTCAGCGCGCGGGCCACCTCCAGGATGGCCGACGTGCCGGCCGCGTCGTCGTTGCCGCCCGGCCCGGTCTGCACCGAGTCGTAGTGGGCGACCAGGAAGACCCGGCCCGTCGAGTCGGTGCCGGGCAGTCGGGCCACCACGTTGCGGACGCGCGCCAGAGTCGCCCCGCCCGCCGCCCCGCTGAGCTGGCCGGCCTCCGGTGCCACGGTGTCCTGCACCTCGGTCTCCAGGCCCAGCCCGCGCAACTGCTGCTCGATGTGCGCGCGGACCTGGTCGTTGGCCGGGCTGCCGGCGACGTGTGACCGGGCCGCGATCACCTGCACGTCCTCGTACGCCCGGGCGGCACTGAACTCACCCGCCGGCGCGTCCGCCGACTTCGGCGTCGGTGTGCGCAGGTCGAGCAGACTGCCGGCGCCGACGGCGGCCAGCGCCACCAGAGCCGCAGCGGCGGCCACGAGTCGCCGGGGCGGCCGAGTCAACGCACGGTCGGCAGGGGGTACGCCCGGACGGGCCGGCGTGCCCGTCGTGGCCGGGGTGGCGGGTGCGCCCACGGGAGCTCCTCGGGGGTGGTGGGGCCTGGGGTGGCACCATCCTGCCCGTCAGCGACCCGGGATGGGATGGCCGGTACGCCCTAGGCTGACCGTCCGCCCGGTTTGCCAGTCGGAGGGCAGTGATGCGGCCCATCCCCGCCAGTGCCGCAGGCATCGTGTTGTGTGCGACCGTTGTCTAATACAGGATCAGCAGGGCACTCGGAAGGAGCCCGACATCACCAGTGAACTCCCGCGTCTCGCAGCGGTGACCCGGCCGCAGCGGGGGGCCGGCTCGGCCGGTGCCCCAGTTGTGCCGTACCCCCACGGTGGCCTGGCGCGGCACGGCAACCTGCCGCCCGGCGAGCGGTTGCGGGTGCTGCTGGTGGAGGACGACGAGGGTGACGCCTTCCTGGTCGGTGAGCTGCTCGCCGAGACGAATTCGATGATCGACTTGATGGTCGCCACAAGCCTCAGCGAGGCGCGCAAGCGGATCACCAACGTCGACTGCGTCCTGCTCGACCTGGGCCTGCCCGACGCGCAGGGGCTGGACGGGCTGCGCCAGGTGCTGGAGATGTCCAGCGGTGCCGCGGTCTGCGTGCTGACCGGCCGCTCGGACGAGCACCTGGGCATTGTGGCGGTCGCCGAGGGGGCACAGGACTACCTGGTCAAGGGGCAGGTCGACGGGGTGCTGCTCACCCGGGCGCTGCGCTACGCGGTGGAGCGCAAGCGCGCCGACGAGAACGCCCGCAGGCTGCGCGAGGTCGAGCTGCGCCAGGCGGAGTCGGCCCGGCTCGAACGCGGCCTGCTGCCCCAGCCGCTGATGACGACCGACCAGGTCGCGGTGCACACCTTCTACCGGCCCGGGCGGCATGCCGCGCTGATCGGCGGCGACTTCTTCGACGTGGTGCAGACCCGTCCGGACCGCCTCGATCTGATCGTCGGCGACGTCTGCGGGCACGGGGTGGACGAGGCCGCGCTGGGTGTGGAGCTGCGGGTGGCCTGGCGGGCCCTGGTGCTCGCCGGAGTGCCGGACGACGAGGTGCTGCCCGCACTGGAGCAGGTGCTGATGAGTGAGCGCCGCCTCCAGGAGATCTTCGCGACGGTGGCCACCACCAGACTCGACCTGGACGCCAACCGGGCCACCGTCCGACTCGCCGGGCACCCGCCGCCGCTGCTGCTCTCCGGCGGCCGGGTCGTCCCGGTGCCCGCACCCGGTGGCCGGCTGCTGGGCGTACGACCCCGCCGGCCGATCGCCTACGACCTGGAGTTCGACACCGATGACTGGTCCCTGCTGATGTATACCGACGGCCTGATCGAGGGGCGGGTGGACGCGGGTAACGAACGGCTCGACGTGCCGGGTCTGAGTGGGCTCTTGGACGAGCCGGCCAACCGTGCGGTGTCGCTGCCCGAGCTGCCGGCCTGGCTGGTCGGCCGGGCCGAGCACCTCAACGGCGGCCCGCTCGCCGACGACGTGGCCATGCTGCTGGTCAGCCGGGGTGGTGGCCGGTGAAGCCGGTGGTCGGCGGCTGGAGTCTGCGCCGTCGGGTCATCACCCTGCTCACCGTCGTGGGTGTGCTGCTGATCGCCCTGGCCGGCGCGGAAGCGGCGATGGCGGCCCGCAACCGCACCCAGATCGACGCCGTCCTGAACGAGACCGGCCCGCTGCGGGTGCAGTCGCAGGAGCTGCTCAACGCGCTGCTCGACCAGGAGACGGCAATCCGTGGGTACGCGGTCAGCGGTAACCCGGCCGACCTGAACCCGTATCGGGAAGGGCTCGAGCAGGAGAAGAACGTCGTCGTCGGGATGCGCGCGCTACTTGACGACTATCCGCAGATCGGCCAGGAACTGCGGATCGTCGAGGAGCGCAGCACGCAGTGGCGGCAGTCGGTGGCGGAGCCGGTGATAACGACCACCGAGCAGAGCGGCACCAGCGCGGGTCAGGCGTTGGTCACCGAACAGGCCCGACAGCAGTTCGACGAGGTGCGCTCGGCGGTGAACGACCTCCAGGAGGAGATCCTGACCGCCCGGGAGCAGTCGGCCGACAACGTGCGGACCAGCAGCAACGTGCTGGTCGTCCTGTTGATCGTCGCCGCGCTGGTGGTGGTCGTGGCCGGCGCGATGCTGCTGCTCTCGATGGACCGGATGGTGATCCGGCCCCTGACCGGGCTTGCCGACCAGGTCCGCGAGGTCGCCGAGGGTGACTACCAGCACGGCATCGCCGCCATCGGCCCGCCGGAGTTCATCCGGCTCGGCGAGGACGTGGACGCGATGCGCCAGAAGATCGCCGCCGACCTGGCTGAGGTGCGAGCTGCCCGCGAGCGCATCGAGTGGGTCAACAACCAGCTCCAGAAGCAGGCCGAGGAGCTGACCCGGTCCAACCGTGACCTGGAGCAGTTCGCGTACGTGGCCTCGCACGATTTGCAGGAGCCGCTGCGCAAGGTGGCCAGTTTCTGCCAGCTGCTCCAGCGCCGTTACGCCGGGCAGCTCGACGAGCGCGCCGACCAGTACATTGCCTTCGCGGTGGACGGCGCGCAGCGGATGCAGCGCCTGATCAACGACCTGCTCGCGTTCTCCCGGATCGGTCGTCTCACCACCGGCTTCGTCGAGGTCGACCTCAACGAGGTGATGGGCGACGTGGCCGGCCAGACCGAAGCCGCCCGGCAGTACGCCGATGCCGAGCTGACCTGGACCGAGCTGCCGGTGATCTCGGGCGAGGAACCGCTGCTCACCAACCTGCTGGCCAACCTGGTGAGCAACTCGATCAAGTTCCGCCGCCCGGACGTGCCGCCCAAGGTGCACATCTCGGCCCGGCTGGTGGGCGCCGAGTGGGAGATCAGCTGCCAGGACAACGGCATCGGGATCGAGCCGGAGTTCGCCGACAAGATCTTCGTGATCTTCCAGCGGCTGCACTCGAAGGACGCGTACCCGGGCACCGGCATCGGTTTGGCCATCGTCAAGAAGATCGTCGAGTATCACGGCGGCCGGGTCTGGGTGGACACCGACGTGCCGGAGGGCACCGCGATCCGGTTCACCCTGCCGGCGCTTCCCGCGGACATCGAGGCGGCGGCTGCCGCTGTCGCTGACGACTCGTCGGAGCAGCCGCAGTCCTTGGCAGCGGTCGAGGCAACGCCCTCGGACGAGGTTCCGGAGCAGTCCGCCAGGTCGGACCGGCCGGACCGGGCCGACGAGTCGCCGGAAAGCGGTAGAACGGGTGACATGAGGGAGACGGTGGGATGACAGCGCCGGCGGATGGCAAGAGCCCGATCGAGGTCCTGCTCGTGGAGGACGACCCGGGTGATGTGCTGATGACCCAGGAGGCGTTCGAGGAGCACAAGCTGCGTAACCGGCTGACCGTCGTCTCCGACGGCGCCGAGGCACTCGCCTACCTGCGGCGGGAGGGTGAGTACGCCGACGCGGTCGTGCCCGACCTGATCCTGCTCGACCTCAACCTGCCCCGCCGCGACGGCCGGGAGGTGCTGGAGGAGATCAAGAACGACCCGGACCTACGTCGGATCCCGGTGGTGGTGCTCACCACCTCGCAGGCCGACGAGGACATCCTGCGCAGTTACCAGCTGCACGCCAACGCCTACGTGACCAAGCCGGTGGACTTCGAGCGCTTCATCGCGGTGGTCCATCAGATCGACGAGTTCTTCGTCAGCGTGGTCAAGCTGCCGCCGCGTGGCTGACACCCTGCTCGACGACGTTGGCGACCTGCTCCGGGAGGCCGCCGACCAGGTCGTGCTGCCACTGTTCCGCAAGCTCGACGACGCCGACGTCTCGGAGAAGGCGCCCGGCGAGGTGGTCACCATCGCCGACCGTCGGGCCGAGGAGTTGCTCTCGGCGGGGTTGCGCCGGCTGCGGCCGGGCTCGACGGTGGTCGGTGAGGAGGGCGTCGCCGACGATCCAGGGTTGCTGCGGCACCTGCGCGACAGCGGGGACGTCTGGCTGGTCGACCCGGTCGACGGCACCGCCAACTTCGCCGCGGGCCGTCGGCCGTTCGCCCTGATGGTGTCGCTGCTGACCGACGGGCGGCCAACCGCCGGCTGGATCCTCGACCCGCTCGCCGACACTCTCGCCGCAGGCTGGGCAGACGACGGCACCCTGCTCAACGGTCGACCGGTGGACGGCACCGCCACGGTGCCGCCGCTCGGCGAGCTGCGCGGCGCGGCGATGACCCGGTTCCTGCCACCGGAGACCCGCGACCGGGTCCGCGCAGGCGGCCGGCGGCTCGGTGAGCTGCTGCCCGGCCAGCACTGCGCCGGCCGGGAGTATCTGGACATCCTCACCGGCGAGCAGCAGTTCGCCCTCTTCTGGCGCACCCTGCCGTGGGACCATGCGCCGGGCACTGTGCTGGTCAGCGCGGCTGGTGGCGTTGCCCGCCGGTTCGACGGCGTCGACTATCACCCCGCCGACGACGGCAGCGGTCTGCTCGTCGCGGTCAACGAGCAGGTCTGGGCCGAGGTGCGCGACGCCCTTCTCGTCCACTGATCCGCGCACTGCGCGACGGCGTCAAGACACTCCGTCGACATCGAAGCAGCTTGGTGGTCAGGGGACTGGTCACCGGCCCGCATTCCGGTATCGTGACCGGCGGTCTCCGCCAGCAGGCCGCCGACCGGCGCCGGCGGGGACGCCGCCGCGCAGTTGTTCACCCGGGGGCCGGCGGTCGACGGAAGGACGCTTTCGTGCCCAGGACCAGGCTCAGCCCGCGGCGCGGTCGCCGCGCACTGTTCGCCGTGCTCGCCACCGTCGCGCTGATGCTCGGCGGCACCGCCGTGCCCGCGTACGCGGAGCCCGGGGAGGGTGGCAGCAAGAAGCTGCAGGACGCGTTGGAGCTGACCGCCAAGGGTCACATCGAGGCCAAGGCCAAACTGGACAACTCCAAGCGTCGCCAGACGGCGCTGACTGGCGAGTTGACGGTGCTCGAGGGTCGGCTGGTCGGGCTCACCGCGCAGGTTGGCGAGGTGGCCGCGCAGTCGTACCGCGCGGGCCGGCTCAGCCCGATGGCGATGCTGCTCAACACCGCCACGCCGCAGGAGTTCCTGCAACGCGCGAGCGACCTTGAGCTGATGGCCCAGCGGGACAGCAAGCGGCTGAATGGTCTCGTCGAAGCTCGGCAGCAGGCACAGCAGGCCAAGGTCGCCATCGACGCGGAGGTCCGCGAGCAGCAGAAGCAGCTCGCCGTGATGGCAAAGAAGAAGAAGGAAGCCGAGGCGGCTCTCGCCGAAGTCAGCTCGGGCAGCAGTAACGGTTTCAGCGGCGGCAGTTCCGCCTCGGCGAAGCCGGCGCCGCGCAACTCCGACGGATCCTGGCCGTCGGAATCCTGCTCCGTGAAGGACCCGACCACCTCCGGCTGCATCACCCCGCGCACCCTCAACGCGCTCAAGCAGACCCAGGCGGCCGGCTACAAACGGTATGTCTCCTGCAAACGCAGCGGTGGTGGCGGCGAGCACCCGAAGGGGCGGGCCTGTGACTTCGCAGCCGCCACGAACGGCTTCGAGGATCGCAACGCGACCGGCGGCGACAAGGCGTACGGCGACAGCTTGGCAGCCTGGCACGTGCGCAACGCCGACCGTCTGGGCGTGCTCTACGTGATCTGGTACCGGCAGATCTGGCACCCCGGCACCGGGTGGCGTTCGTACAGCGGCAGCGGCAGCCCTGCCGCATCGCACACGAACCACGTTCATCTATCGCTGTACTGACCCGAGCGACCAGCTTCGCTGCGTACCATCGCGACGATGAACACCCCACCGTCCGATGTAGCGGCCCCGCCAGCTTCCTCGGCCCCGTCCGTGCCGGTCACCGGCCGGGCGCTGCCGAACGGCCTGGCCGCCTTCCTGGTCTTCTTCTCCAGCGGCGCCGTGTTGGTGCTGGAGACCGTCGCGCTGCGCCTGGTCGGCCCGTACGTCGGGGTGACCCTCCAGGTGACCAGCTCGGTGATCGGCATCGCGTTGGCAGCGATCGCCTACGGGGCGTGGACCGGCGGCTGGCTGGCCGACCGGCGCAACCCGCGTGGCCTGCTGGCGCCGGCGCTGGTGCTGGCCGGCATCGCCACAGCGGTCACGCTGCCCGTCGTCCGGTACGCCGGTGAGGTGCTGCGTGGTGGCGCGGCCAGCGGCATCCTGCTGTTGGTTGCGTTGGCCGTGTTCGTGCCGGCAGCGCTGTTGGCCGCAGTCACCCCGCTCGTCGTGAAGCTCCAACTCGCCGACCTGCGCCGCACCGGCCAGGTGGTCGGTCGACTCTCCGGAATAGGCACCCTGGGCGGCATCACCGCGACCCTGCTCACCGGCTTCGTGCTGGTCGCCGCACTGCGCAGCACGGTCATCCTGCTGACACTGGCGGTCGCGCTCGGGCTGGTCGGCATCGGCCTCGGCTGGTACCTGCGCAGGCAGGAGCCCACCGAGCTGCCCGGTCCGGCCCGGACCCGGGCCGCACTGGCCGTGCTCGGCCTGGTCGGGGCGGGGCTGACCACCATCGCACCGAACCCGTGCGACATCGAGACGGCGTACCACTGCGCCCGGGTCACGTCCGATCCGAACCGGCCCACCGGACGGACGCTGCTGCTCAACTCGGCTCAGCACTCGTACGTGGACCTGGCCGACCCGTTGCACCTGGAGTACGCGTACGCCAAGTGGGTTGGCGCGGTCGCCGACGTGGTCGCACCGGCCGGGCAGCGGTTGGACGCGCTGCACCTGGGCGGCGGTGGCTTCACCGTGCCGCGCTACCTGACCGCCACCCGGCCGGGCACCGACAACGTGGTCTTCGAGATCGACGGTGGGCTTGTCGAGTTGGGCGAGCGGGAGCTGGGCGTACGGACCGGGCCGGACCTGCGGGCGGTGGTGGGCGACGCCCGGATGCTGGTCGCCAGCGAGCCGACTGACAGCCGCGACCTGGTGGTGGGTGACGCGTTCGGTCACCTCGTGGTGCCGTGGCACCTGGCCACCCGGGAGATGGCCGCCGAGGTCCGACGAGTGACCCGTCCCGGCGGGGTGTACGTGCAGAACGTCATCGACTACCCGCCGCTGCGGTTCATCCGCGCTGAACTGGCCACGGTGGCCGCCGAGTTCACGCACGTCGCACTGATCGCCCCACCGGAGGCGCTCGCCGAGCAGCGGGGCAGCAACTTCCTCATCGTCGGCTCCGACGCGCCGCTGCCGCTGGACGCCGTACGTGCCCGCCTGAACGAGGTCGACCCCACGGTCAGCCTGCTCGGCGGCGCGGAGCTGACGGACTTCGTCGGTGCGGCGCTGGTGTTGACCGACGACTACGCCCCGGTCGATCAACTGCTGGCCACCGCCTGAACGGGTGACAATCCTGACCGATTCCGATCCGCAAGGTGTAGGTCGGCCGATCGTGGGCAACAACGGTCACCATGGGTGGTGGGGACCGAAACGGCGCGCAGTTGCTCGATGAGCGGTACCGGCTGATCGAGCAACTCGGCGCGGGCGGCATGTCGGTGGTCTGGCGAGGCTACGACGAGGTGCTCGGCCGCCAGGTCGCGGTGAAGGTGCTGGCCTCCCGGCTGGCAAGCGACCGGGCCTTCCGCCACCGGATCCGGATAGAGGCGCAGGCGGCCGCACGGCTCTGCCACCCCAACATCACAAACGTGTACGACTACGGCGAGTCCCAGCAGGTCGGCCTGACCGTGCCGTACGTGGTGATGGAGCTGATCGACGGCGCTTCGCTGGCGAACCGGCTGGGCCGGGAGTGCCAACTGCCGTGGCGGGAGGCAGTGACCATCGGCGCGGAGGTCAGCTCGGCGCTGGCCACCGCGCACGCCCGCGGTGTGGTGCACCGCGACGTCACCCCGGGCAACGTCATGCTCACGTCGACCGGGGTCAAGGTGGTCGACTTCGGCATCTCCGCGCTGGTCGGGGAGAGCGAGAAGGGGCCGGACGGCACGTTGCTGGGCACTCCCGCGTACCTCGCCCCCGAACGGCTGGACAACGGCCAGGTCTCCCCGGCCACCGACGTGTACGCCGTCGGACTGCTGCTCTACCGGATGCTCACCGGCCGGCTGCCGTGGCGGGCCAGCACGACCACCCAGATGCTGCGCGCACACATGTACAACGACCCGGAGCCGATGCCCACCGTCGCAGGGCTGCCTGACGAGGTGACCGCCCTGGTGGGACGCTGCCTGGCCAAGCGGCCCGACGACCGGCCGGCGACCGCGGAGCTGGCCCGGACCCTCGCGGACGCAGCCGGCATGCTCGCGGCGGTGCCGGTCTCCCCGGCCGGCGGTCCCCTGGACCCGGCCATGTTGGGCAGTGCGAATACCACGATTCTGCCCTGGTCGGCGGCGACCGACGCGTTGCCGCTGTCGCGTACCCGTGAACGGCACCGGCGGACGCGGCAGCGGGTGACCCGGCGTCGGCGGGTCGAGGCCGGGGTGGCAGCGGTCGGGCTGATCGCGGTCACCGGGGCGATATGGGGGTTCACCTCGCGCACCCCGGCCAGCGGCGAGGGCCGGCCGACGACCGAGGCTCGGATGGGTCTGCCGACGGCGGCGCCCTGCGAGGTGGCGTACGCGCTGCGCAGCGACTCTGGTACCGACTTTGCCGCGGAGCTGACGCTGACCAACACCGGTGACCGTGAGCTGCGGGACTGGGCGATGAGCTTCACCTTTCCCGGCCAGCAGACGGTGACGAAGGCAGAGCCTGTGCCGGTGCACCAGCAGGGGAGTGCGGTGCTGATCCGGCCCCCCGCCCAGCGCAACACGTTGGCACCGGGTGCGGCCGAGAAGTTCACCCTCACGGGGAAATACAGCGGGGCGAACCCGCTGCCGGTGGAGTTCCGGCTCGGCGAGGCGACCTGCGGGGTCCGCGTCTCCGGGGTCGCCGGCAGCGCGCCGTCCACGGCCCCGCCGAGCACGGCCGCCACGACGAAGGCCCCGCCGAAGGCGACGACGGTGCGCGGCGGCTCCGGTGCGGGCGGCGGCGCGGCGAAGGCCAAGCCCCCGAAGCCCGCCAAGGGCCCCGCGAAACCGGGCAAGGGCGAGGGGCCCGGTGGCGGTGGCCCGGGGAAAGCGCCACATTGATCAAAGGCCGCAGCGGTCGCTGACGGCGACGGTCAGCGCTGTCCCGCGAACCGCTGCACGTGGTCGATTCCGCCCTCGACGATGAGCACCCCACCAGGTGCGAGCGCCGTGTCGTCCGAGGTGTACCGGAAATGTTCGCCCGGCAGTTTGGCTCCGACCAACTGCCGGTCAATCCGGCGCGGTCTGCTGAAGCGGCTTTCCCCGACGACAGGAGACGGCGATGCGACGCACCGGTTCGACCCTGGGCATGGCCGGCGTACTGCTCGCCGCCGCCGTGGCCGTGCCAACCATGGCCGAAGCCGAGCCGGTGACCGACCCGAGCCGCTCCCGGGCGAACGACCGACCGATCGTGATCGGCCACCGTGGTGCCAGCGGCTACCGGCCGGAGCACACGCTTGAGGCGTACCGGTTGGCGATCCGGATGGGCGCCGACTACATCGAGCCGGACCTGGTCTCCACCTCCGACGGCGTGCTGGTCGCCCGGCACGAGAACGAAATCTCCGGCACCACCGATGTGTCCGTCCGCCCAGAGTTCGCAACCCGTAAGGCGACCAAGACCATCGACGGCGTCGCCGTGACCGGTTGGTTCACCGAGGACTTCACCCTCGCCGAGCTGAAGACACTGCGGGCCAAGGAACGGCTTCCGCAGGTCCGGGTGGCCAACACCGCCTTCGACGGCCGCTTCGAGGTGCCCACCCTCCAGGAGGTCATCGACCTGGCCCGGGCCGAGGGGCGGGCACGTGGCCGCACCATCGGCATCTACCCGGAGACCAAGCACCCGAGCTACTTCGCCTCGATCGGCCTGCCACTGGAGGAGCCGCTGCTTCGGGTGCTGGGCCAGAACAACCTGGACCGCAAGGACTCCCCGGTGTTCATCCAGTCGTTCGAGACGGCCAATCTGCGCCGGTTGAGCCGACTGACCGACGTCAAGCTGATCCAACTGCTCGACGCCACCGGCCGCCCGTACGACTTCACCGTCGCCGGCGACACCCGCAGCTACCAGGACCTGGCCACGCCGACCGGGCTGAAGTGGATCGCCGGGTACGCCGACGGCATCGGCCCGAACAAGAACCTCATCGTGCCCCGGGACTCAGCCGGTGCCCTGCTCGCCCCGACGAACGTGGTGCGCGACGCGCACCGGGAGCGGCTACTCGTGCACGCCTGGACGTTCCGCGCGGAGAACCAGTTCCTCCCGGTGGACTTCCGAATCGGCACCGACCCCAACGGGCGCGGCGACATCACCGCCGAGTACGAACTCTTCCTCGGCCTGGGCCTCGACGGCGTCTTCACCGACCAGCCCGACACCGCCGTCGCCGCCCGCGCCGGCCTCTGACCCATATCTCGGCCCGGAGCTGATCCGCTCCGAGTCGACCACCGGGCCGATCACGCCTGGCCCGCACGCTGGCCCGCCCTCCGCCACCCGGACGGCGGGCCAGCGGCACGTCCGGGAGAGCACGATCCTGCGAGGTTGGCGGGAGAGCGGCAGCAACTTCCCTGATATTGCTGCCTCGAGGCGGGTTGAGGCAGCAACATCAGGGATACTGCGGCCGTCTTCGCTGGCTGGGCGTCGAAGAGGCGGTCCGGCAGGGCATTGCTGATGGCCGCGCAATTGGCGACGTAGCTGCTACAGCGTCGAAGTGGCAGTGAAAGTGCGCAAATGTTCCTCGCGAAAGGACCTGCAGACCGACGCGGGGTGGTATCCCCGTGGCCCGCGAACTCAGTGGGCCGACACGCCGCGCAACCCTTCCCATGCGTACGGTTGTTCGACAGTATTGGCGCGACGAGCAAAAGGAGGGCGCATGGCGGACAAAAGCGCCATCGAGTGGACGGAAGCAACCTGGAACCCCACCACAGGTTGTGACCGCATCTCATCGGGCTGCGACAACTGCTATGCGTTGACTCTCGCCAAGCGTCTGAAGGCCATGGGATCGGCCAAGTATCAGACCGACGGCGACCCTCGCACGTCTGGGCCGGGGTTCGGGATCGCGCTGCACCCTGATGCGCTTGACATACCGCGACGTTGGCGTGATCCCCGAACAGTCTTCGTTAACTCGATGTCGGACTTGTTCCACGCGAGGGTTCCCCTCGACTACGTGCAGCAAGTTTTTGGGGTGATGCGCGAGGCGCCCCGCCACACCTTTCAGGTGCTGACGAAGCGGGCCCTTCGCCTTGCCAAGGTTGCTCATCACCTTGACTGGCCGTCGAACGTCTGGATGGGCGTGAGCGTCGAAGACGACAGTCAGAGATCGCGGATCGACCTCCTTCGGCGGGTGCCGGCGGCGGTTCGATTCGTCTCTGCCGAGCCGCTGCTTGGTCCGTTGCCGCAGCTCAATCTCGCTGGGATGGACTGGCTGATCGCGGGGGGCGAATCGGGCCAGGGCTGTCGACCTATGGATGGGTCCTGGGTCGCCGACCTGCGCGACCAATGCGAGCGGGCAGGGACCGCGTTCTTTTTCAAGCAGTGGGGTGGCCGCACACCCAAGGCTGGAGGGCGCCTACTCGACGGTCGCACCTGGGATGAGATGCCAACCCCCCGCCTGCCCGCTGTCGCCTGATTGCAGCCGGACGACGTTCCGTCGATGATCTACATCTCAGAGTTGCCGGATGGGCTCCTTCCAGAAATCCCCGACGCCGGTGTGGTCGATCAGCCCCTTCTGGTGCAGCGACTTGACTGCGTGCCGCGCATGACGCGTCCACGCCTGCCCAAGCACCCCCCGATAAACCTCGGGCACCCGTTCTGCGAGCTGGATTCGGTTCGATTCCGTAAGCAGCCGAACGATGTTCTGCTCCACTACCTGCGCCACACGCGGTAGGGCGCTGCGCACGTATCCAGGCCGATCAAACGGCAGTGCCCCGAACAGGGTGTCCTGATTCATCTGGCTGTTGTAGCGGGCTTCCTCCAGGTCCACGCCTGCTTGCCCCAACGCGTCGGCGAAGTGCCAGGCGCCTTCTGTGTGTCTCGTGAACAGCATCAGGACATACTTCGGCGAGAGTTCCGGACGCGGTCGGACCGGCATGGTGATCGCGCTGTAGCTCGTCCCGGTGGTCAACCGTTTCTCGTACTCTGCGCCGACTTTGAGGGCGACCTCGGTCGCAGTCTCCTCATCTCCGTCACCGTTGACCCGAGCGAAGTGGTCCTGCCACCAGTCATCGCCGAGAAACCTCGTGAGGTGGTCTGCCGTCTTTTGCTCAGTTGGGGGCAGTTGGCCACCCCGCGAGCGCGCCACCTGAACCGCTCGTCCCATCCTTGCAATCGCAGAGACGCTGAAGTGAAGGAGAACCTCCGTCGGTGGAGCAGGTGGTCGGCCGAGGAGCCCGGAGCGCACCAGTCCGAAATCAAGCGCGAGGCCGAACGGGTCGAGAAAGGCAAAGAGCGAAGCCTGACGAGCAACCGAGAGGACCTCCGGCAGGTGATCCGCCACGTCGCCCTGCCGGAGGATGCGCCTCGTTGAGCCCCCACGATGCTCCAGAACCCGCTGCAGGTTCGCGAAGTGGGATGGATTTCTCTCGACGAAGAACAGCAACACGCTCCGAAAGCCCTGGACCGTGTCGGCACACCGGGACAGCAGCAGCGGTGAGCCTTCCTCCCCTTCCTCCTCATACTCGCCTCGTCCGGCGTAGCCATCGAGGAACACGACCGGTTTGCCCTGGCCAGTCTTCGAAGCGAAGACGACCGGGTAGCGCTTCAGGATGCCGTGCTTGAGCACGGCGGCAGCTTTGCGGGACCGGAAGAAGTCGTCGTTCGCCGACACCAGGCCTCCCTCGCATCACCAGCAGTGATGCAAAGGTAGCGAAGAGTGTGATTCTTTTTCGTCCTGCGGTTCGTGTTGAGCGGTGCACCGACGGTCGTCATGCCGCTCACCAGCGGTAATGGCTGACGAATGGCAGCTCGGAGTGCCTGCCATGTCCTCGATCTGACAGTAGGACGAGTCAGTCGCGTGGTTGCTCGGCGACGTAGGTTCCGCGGCCGGACTGGCCGATGATGAGGTTCCGGTCGTGCAGCAGCGAGAGCGCGCGATAGACCGTGCCCGTGCTGACGTCGTACATGTCGGCGAGCTGGCTGGTCGAGGGCAGCTTGTCGCCGGGCTTAAGGTCGCCGGTCCTGATTCGTTCGGCGATCTCGTCCACGATGCGGCGGAACGACGGCTGTGCAGTGGGCATGGTGAGGACTCCGGTTGGTTCGGCACCTCTGATCATGCCCGACCTGCTCTAGCTACTGCAATAAGTTGCCTGGCGATTGCGCTGCGGGGTCGACCTACTACACCTGCTGTAGTAGGTTGCTGATGTCCGGCTCCGGTTGGTTCGGCAAACCCTCGGGGCACGGGCGTGAGGTGGGCTCCGCGTTCGTACCGCCGCCGATGAAGGCTGCGGGCGTGGGGCCGGGCGGTCCGGTGGGCGTCCCCTACCCGCACACCGGACCGCCCACCGGTTCGACGAGTCGAGGGTGATGGCTGTGCGCATGGAGAGAGAGCGTTTCGTGGTGCACCTGCCGGTGGTCGCAGCAGATTTGCCGGGGGCGCTGCGGTTCGCTCGGGCGATCACGAGAGCGCTGGCTTTCCTCGCCGACGTCGATCGGGCAGAAACAACGGTGTCCGAGGAGGACGCTCAGTGCGTACGTCATCGGGTCTTCTGCGACAGCCTGCTCGACGGTCGTCGGCGCTGCCCGCGCGCGGCGGACCACGACGAGCCCTGCGGTTGACCCAACAGAGCGGATGGCTCGCGACGACACACGGGCCGAGTGACCCGTGGGGGTTCAGGCCATCGAGAGCGTGGGCTCCCGGCTGGTGGTGCGGCCCGCTGTAACCCCCGGCCACCTCATTCCTGTTACTTGTGTGTTTCCGCCACATAGCTCGTGGGTGACGTCACTTCTAGCGTGAGCCGACACGAAGAAGTTCTCTCCCTCCGAGTCCTCATGTGGAGTCGCAATGACGGTCCGGACGACGCGGCGGGTGTTCCTCTCCGCCGCCACGATGATGGCCGCGGCGTTGGCCGCCACGGCCTGTGGCAGCCCGCAGGACACCGCCACCGGCGGCGGCGACAGCGCCGCGCCGGTCAAGGTCGGCCTGGTGTACTCCCAGTCGGGAGCCCTGGCCAGCTACGGAAAGCAGTACATCGAGGGGTTCAAGGCGGGGCTGGATTTCGCCACCAAGGGCACCGGCAAGGTCGGTGACCGGAAGATCGAGCTGACCGAGGTCGACGACGCGGGCGACCCGGCCAAGGCGGTGTCCGCTGCGAAGGACCTGATCGGCAAGGGCACGAAGATCATTGCGGGCTCCACGGCCTCCGGTGTGGCGCTGCAGGTCGCGCCCATCGCGGCGCAGAACAAGGTCCTGTTCATCTCCGGTCCGGCCGCCACCGATGCGGTGACCGGCGCGAACAAGTACACGTTCCGTTCTGGTCGGCAGTCCTACCAGGACGTGGTCACCGCCAAGTCCTTCATCGGCGACCCGGCCGGTAAGAAGGTCGTGGTCTTCGCGCAGGACGGCGCGTTCGGCGACGCCAACGAGGCGGCAGTGAAGACCGTCATCGGTGGCGCGGGCGCCACCGTGAGCAGTGTCCGAGCCCCGGCCAGCGCCACCGAGTTCACCCCGTTCGCCAGCCAGATCAAGGCGGCCAAGCCGGACCTGCTCTTCGTGGCCTGGGCCGGCACCACCGCCCCGGCCATGTGGCAGAGCCTCGACCAGCAGAGCGTGCTCTCGTCCACCACGGTCGTCACCGGCCTGGACATCCGCTCCTCCTGGCCGACCTTCGGCGCCGCCGGGACGAAGATCTCCTTCCTGTCGCACTACTTCGACGGTGCCAGCGACACCGAGGCCAGCAAGGCGCTGAAGGCCAAGGTCTCCACCATCGACCTGTTCCACCCGGACGGCTTCGC
The DNA here is from genome assembly GCF_049841575.1 of Micromonospora sp. DT201. Taxonomy (NCBI): domain Bacteria; kingdom Bacillati; phylum Actinomycetota; class Actinomycetes; order Micromonosporales; family Micromonosporaceae; genus Micromonospora; species Micromonospora sp. DT201. Next base: position 21,629 of record NZ_JBNCKP010000001.1, read on the forward strand.
CGCCGCTCAGATGGTGGTCCGTGCGGTGCAGGAGGGTGGGGACGACGTCGACAAGATGGTCACCGCTCTGGAGGGCTGGAGCTTCGACGGGGTCAAGGGCAAGACGACCATCCGGGCTGCCGATCACGCACTGCTTCAGCCGATGTTCCAGGCCAAGCTGACCGGCAGCGGCACCGCGTTCACGGCGACCGCGCTGAAGAGCCTCACCGGTGACGAGACCGCGCCACCGGCCGTGGCCATGAAGGGCTGACCCATGCTCGCCACCCGCGGTCTGACCTGGCGGATCGGTGAGGTCGCCATCGTCGACAGCGTCTACCTCGACCTCGCGCCCGGGGAGTTCCTGGGCGTCATCGGGCCGAACGGCGCCGGCAAGACCTCACTGTTCAACCTGATCACCGGTCTGCGCCGGGCCACGGAGGGTCGGATCACCCTGGACGGGCAGGACATCGGAGCGCTGCCGCCGCACCGGCGGGCTCGCCTCGGGTTGGGCCGTACCTTCCAGGCGTCCTCGGTCTTCGGCTCGCTCAGCGTGCGGGAGAACGTCCGGCTCGCCGTGCAGGCGCACCGCGGGGGTTCGATGGCACTGTGGCGGCGGGCGGCGGCTGACCGGGAGGTCGCCGCCGCCGCCGACACGGCGCTCGACCGGGTCGGCCTCGCCCACCGGGGTACGGCATTGGCCGGCACCCTGGCCCACGGCGAGAAGCGCAAGCTGGAGATCGCCCTGCTGCTCGCCGGTGAACCACGGGTGATGCTGCTGGACGAGCCGATGGCCGGGGTCAGCGCCGAAGACATACCCGATTTGGTGGCCGTCATCAAGTCGTTGACCGGCGACAGCGGCCGGGCGGTGCTGATGGTGGAGCACCACATGGACGTCATCCTCGAACTGGCCGACCGGATCGCCGTCATGCACCACGGCGCACTGCTGGCCTGCGACACCCCGGAGACGGTGATGGCCAACCCCACCGTGCAAGAGGCTTACCTGGGGGAGTCGCTGTGAGCGCGAGGAGTGAGCTGGGTTTGCGAGCCCCGCAGTCGCGAACGGAGGTGGCTCTGTGAGCGCGAGGAGTGAGCTGGGTTTGCGAGCCCCGCAGT
>NZ_JBNCKP010000001.1:22817-303251 GCF_049841575.1 Micromonospora sp. DT201
CCGCAGTCGCGAACGGAGGTGGCTCTGTGAGCGCGAGGAGTGAGCTGGGTTTGCGAGCCCCGCAGTCGCGAACGGAGGCGGTTCTGATGGAACCGATCCTCAGCGTGGAGGACTTGTCGGTCCGGATCTCCGGGCTGCACATCCTCCAAGGGGTGTCCTTCACGGTCGCCCCGACCGGTGTGACAGTCCTGCTCGGCCGCAACGGCGTCGGCAAGACCACTACGTTGCGCGCGATCGTCGGCCTCACCCCGGCTGCCGGGGAGGTCCGCGGCACGATCCGGATGGGCGCGCAGAGCCTGCTGGCTCGGCCCACGCACCGGCTGGTCCGCGGTGGGCTCGGCTACGTGCCCGAGGACCGGTGCGTGTTCGCCGGCCTCACCGTCGCGGAGAACTTGCGGCTCGCCGAGCGGCGCGGCACTAGCCCGGCGTACGACAAGGTTTTCGCGCTCTTTCCGGAGCTGGACCGGCGCGGACGGCAACGGGCCGGTTCGCTCTCCGGCGGGCAGCAGCAGATGCTCGCGATCGGGCGGGTGCTGCTCAACGACAACCGGCTGTTGCTTGTCGACGAGCCGACCAAGGGGTTGGCGCCGAAGGTGGTGACCGAGGTGGCCGAGGTGCTGGAACGGGTCGCGGAGTCGGTGCCGGTGCTGCTCGTGGAGCAGAACCTGGCAGTGGTGCGCAGGCTGGCCCGCGATGCGGTCGTGCTCGCGGCGGGCAAGGTGGCCTGGACCGGCGATGCCCGTGAGCTGCTACTGGAGACCGCGCTGACCAGGTCGCTGCTCGGCGTCGGCACCGGTGAGGCACACCACCAGGCCGGGTCGGACCGCGCTCCGGTGGCCGGAAAGGACGCGCACTGATGGGCACCGTGATCCTGTTGGCGTTGACCGGGCTGGGCCTGGCGGCGCTGTACTTCCTGGTCGCCTCCGGTCTGTCCCTGGTCTTCGGCCTGGCCGACGTGCTGAATTTCGCGCACGGGTTGTTCCTCGGCGTCGGCGCGTACGGCACCTGGTGGGCGGCGGGCAACCTGCCGGGTGCCGGCTCCGACGGGTTCGGCTTCGTGTTCGCGGTCGCCTTCGGGGTGGCTGCCGGCACGTTGGTGGCGATCCTGGTCGAGTTGGTGCTGATCCGCCCGCTCTACTCCCGCACGATCGAGCAGGTGCTGGTCACCGTCGGTCTGTCCCTGGCCGGGGTGGCGCTTCTGCAGGCCACCTGGGGTGCGGACGCCCGGCCGTTCCCGCGCCCCGACTGGACCCGGCAGGTGACCGGGATCCTCGGGGCGCAGGTGCCCAACGGGGGCCTGTTGCTGATCATCGCGGCGGTGCTGGTGCTCGGTGCGATCCTGTCGTTCCTGCGCTGGACCCGGTACGGCCTGGTGATCCGGGCCGGGGTGGAGAACCGGGAGATGGTTACCGCGCTCGGCATCGACGTCCGCAAGGCGTTCACTCTGGTCTTCGCGATCGGTGGGGCGGCCGCCGCGCTAGCCGGTGCGCTCGGAGGGGTCTACTTCGGCACTGTCTCACCGGGGCAGGGCAGCTCACTGCTGATCTTCGCGTTCATCGTGGTGGTGATCGGTGGGATGGGCTCGGTGGTCGGCTCCGCGTACGCGGCGGTCGTGGTCGGGCTGGTGCAGCAGTTCGTCAACTACTACGGCACGTCCGGGCTGGGCGACATCTGCGTGGTCGGCCTGCTGGCCGTGGTGCTGCTGCTGCGCCCGCAGGGCATCGCCGGAAAGGTGGCAACGGCATGACGGTGATCGACGCGCCTCGCGCGCAGGTGCCCGACGAACTCAGTCCGCAGCGGGGGAGGTGGCATCGGGTACGCCCGTTCCTGCCGCTGGTCGCGCTGGTCGTCCTCGTGATCCTGCCGTACTCGACGATCTCCCTGCCGGGGATCTTCGAGGGGCCGGTCAACTCGCCCGGCACCCTGCAACTGCTCGCCATCTGCCTGATCTTCGGCGGGTTGGCCGCCGGGTACGACCTGCTCTTCGGCCGGACCGGCATGCTCTCCTTCGGGCACGCGCTCTACTTCGCGGCCGGCGTGTACGGCACCGACATCCTCATCACCAGGGCCGGCCTCCCGCTGTGGCAGGCAGCGCTGCTGACGATCACCGGCGGCACGATCCTCGCCGCGCTGCTCGGCGCGGTGGCGCTGCGTACCGTGGGCATCGCCTTCGCCATGGTCACGCTGGCCTTCGCGCAGGTCGGGGCGATCCTCGTCGCACGCGACTTCGGTGGGCTCACCGGTGGCGAGGAGGGCCTGCCGCTGGACGTGTCCGGCCTGCCCGCCGGGCTGGTGGGGGTGACGAACACCGTCAACCTGTACTGGCTGGCGCTGGCGTACCTGACGCTTGTGGTTTTCGTGGTGCACCGGGTGAGCGGTTCCCCGACCGGTCGGGTGCTCGCCGGGCTGCGCGACGACGAGCGGCGGATCGGTGTCCTCGGGTTGGACCCGTACCGCTACAAGCTTGTGGCGTTCACCCTGGCCGGCGGGCTGGCGTCGGCGGGCGGGGTGGTCTACGTGCTGATCGTCGGCGGCGCGTCGCCGCACATCACCTCCTCGGAGTTGACCCTGTCGCTGCTGGTCATGGTGGTGCTCGGCGGGCCAGGCACCCGGTGGGGCCCGGTGCTCGGCGGTGTCCTCTACATGTACCTGGACCACCGGCTCACCGCATTCGGCACGAGCGACGCGGTGGACTCACTGCCGGCCGTCCTGAGTAAGCCGCTGAGCCAGCCGCTGTTCGTCCTGGGCACGGTCTTCATCCTGGCGGTCTACTTCTTCCCAGGAGGCCTGACCAGCCTCGCCCCCCGCCTGTCCCACCTGACCCGCGCCCTAAAACCCCGCAAAACCCCGGCCGGCTGATTCCATTGAATTGAGCCGCGTCGATCATGAGGTTATTGCCGCGACACGCCGTGTCGGCTGCCGATAACTTCATGATCGACGGGGTTTCTCTGCAGGAAGGTCGAGGAGATGGACTCGCGGGTTGCGGTTGTCAGTGGGGGCGGGACCGGGATAGGCGCGGCCGTGGCGGGGGTGCTCGCTTCGGACGGGTACGACGTTCTGATCGTCGGGCGGCGGGCGGACGTGTTGACGGATACCGCCGCACGCATCTCCTTCGACCGTGGTCGGGCCGACGCCGTCACCGCCGTTACCGCCGACCTGACCGACCCGAAGCAGCTTGACTCCGTCCTCATGGCGGTCGGTGATCGGACGGTCGACGTGGTGGTCAACAACGCCGGCGGTTACCTGGGCGGAGACACCGGCACACTGGCCGGGACGGCCGCACACTGGCGGGCCAACCTCGACGCCAACGTGCTCACCGCCGTGCTGCTCACCGAGGCGCTGCGGCCCACCCTGCGCAGCCCGGGCGGCCGGGTGATCCTGGTCAGCTCGATCGCCGCCCAGCGTGGCGGCGGTGGGGCGTACTCGGCGGCGAAGGCCGCCCTGCACGGCTGGGCGTACGACCTGGCCGCTCAGCTTGGACCGGCACAGATCACGGTCAACGTGGTGAGCCCCGGCTATGTCGCCGAAACCGAGTTCTTCGGCGACCGGATGACCACCGAGGGGCACGCGAAGCGGGTGGCGGCGACCCTGGTCGGGCGTGCCGGGCTGCCGGACGACATTGCCGAGGCCGTCCGCTATCTCGCCAGCCCGGCTGCCGGTTACGTCACCGGCCAGGTCCTCGGCGTCAACGGGGGCTCGGTCCTCGGCCGCTGAGCACCCAGCCCTTGTTGATCAAGAGATTTGCGTCATCCTCGGCCGAATCCTGACGCAAACCTCTTGATCAACAAGGGAAGTCCGTCGTTGCTGGTAGAAATGCCGGATGGGCGACGAGCGGGCGGCGGTACGGGAGCGGGCCGAGGCGGTGCTGCGCCGGCTGGCCGGCGACCACGCCCGGCTGCGGGAAGATCAGTGGCGGGCCATCGAGGCACTGGTCGTCGACCGACGGCGGGTGCTCTGCGTGCAGCGCACCGGTTGGGGCAAGTCGGCCGTGTATTTCGTCGCGACCGCGCTGCTGCGCGAGGGCGGCGAGCACGGCCCGACCGTGATCGTGTCGCCGCTGCTGGCGCTGATGCGCAACCAGGTCGAGGCAGCTGCCCGGGCCGGCATCCGGGCTCGCACGATCAACTCGGCGAACCTCGACGAGTGGGACGAGATCACCGCCGAGATCCAGACCGGTGCGGTGGACGTGCTGCTGATCAGCCCGGAGCGGCTCAACAACCCGGACTTCCGCGACGGTGTGCTGCCGAAGCTGGCCGCGACAACCGGCCTGCTGGTGGTCGACGAGGCACACTGCGTCTCCGACTGGGGGCACGACTTCCGGCCGGACTACCGGCGACTGCGGACGTTCCTCAGCGACCTTCCCGAGCGCACCCCAGTGCTGGCGACCACCGCCACGGCCAACGCCCGCGTCACCCAGGACGTGGCGGAGCAGTTGGGCGACGCTCTCATCCTGCGTGGCACCCTGGACCGCGAGTCGCTGCGCCTCGGCGTCCTCGACCTGCCCAGCCCTGCACACCGGCTGGCCTGGCTCGCCGACCACCTGGACCAGCTGCCCGGCTCGGGCATCGTCTACACGCTGACCGTGGCCGCAGCGGGGGAGACGGCCGAGTTCCTGCGCTCCCGGGGCTACCCGGTGGCGTCGTACACCGGCCAGGTCGAGGACGCCGACCGGCGCGCCGCCGAGCAGGACCTGCTCGACAACAAGATCAAGGCATTGGTCGCCACCAGCGCACTCGGCATGGGCTTCGACAAGCCTGACCTGGGCTTCGTCGTCCACCTCGGCGCGCCGCCGTCGCCGATCGCCTATTACCAGCAGGTCGGCCGCGCCGGCCGCGCCGTCGAGCACGCCGAGGTGCTGTTGCTGCCCGGCGCCGAGGACGCCGCGATCTGGCGTTACTTCGCGTCGTTGGCGTTCCCACCGGAGCAGCAGGTGCGTGCCGTGCTGGCCGCGCTGCACACCGACCGCCCGCTCAGCACCCAGGCCCTCGAACCACTTGTCGACCTGCGCCGGGCCCGGTTGGAGCTGATGCTCAAGGTGCTCGACGTGGACGGCGCGGTCCGCCGCGTGCGCGGTGGTTGGCTCGCCACAGGCGAGACCTGGACCTACGACGAGGCCCGGTTGCGGCGCGTCGCCGAGGCACGCACCGTCGAGCAACAGGCCATGCGGGAGTACGCGACCACGACCGACTGCCGGATGAGGTATCTGCGGGAATGCCTGGACGACACCGGGGCGGCCGACTGCGGCCGGTGCGACAGATGCGCCGACCCGCTCTTCTCCGCCGACGTGTCGACGGCCGCGCTCGCCGCCGCGCAGACCTTCCTGGGCCGACCCGGCGTCGAGATCGCCCCGAAGAAGCTCTGGCCGACCGGTCTGGACGCGGTGGGCGTACCCCTCAAGGGCCGGATCGCCCCCGCGGAGCAGGCGCTGCCGGGTCGGGCCGTCGGGCGCCTCTCCGATCTGGGTTGGGGTGGTCGGCTGCGTGATCTCGTCGGCCCGGAGGCGCCTGACGCACCGGTGCCCGACGATGTCGCCGGCGCGGCGGTGGAGGTGCTGAAGGCGTGGGCCCACGGCGATGACCCGTGGCCGCGCCGGCCGCTGGCGGTGGTTGCGGTCGGTTCCCGGCGACGGCCCCGGCTGGTCGGGTCGCTCGCCGAGCGGATCGCCACCGTGGGCCGGCTGCCGTTGCTCGGTGAGGTCACCCCGGCCGGTCCGGGCGGCCCAGCCGGGCCGCGCGGCAACAGCGCCCAACGGGTACGCGCGCTGCACGACACCTTCGTCGTGCCCGCTGACCTGGCCGACGCCGTGGCGGGACTGGACGGCCCGGTTCTGCTCGTCGACGACCTGATCGACTCGGGCTGGACGATGACGCTGGTGGCCCGGGCGCTGCGCCGGGCCGGCGCACCCGGCGTGCTCCCACTCGCCCTCGCCGTGGCCGGCTGACCCGCTGCCGCTCGCGGCGGTCGGCGCCGGATTGCCGTGCTGCTCGCACCTGTGGCCCCGGCCTCGCCCGGTCGGGCCGAATAGTTCCCGGGCACCGCCGAATGCGACAGGCGCCACGCCGTCCGGGCGTCGGCCTGGAGAGGCCCGCCACGACGGTACCGTGGGCGGCATGACCGACCAGCACCCCGCCGCCACGACGGTGGTGCCTGACCAGGTTCCTACCGAGCTGGTGGTGCCTGACCAGGTTTCCGCCGAGCCGGTGGTGCCTGACCAGGTCTCCGCCGCGCCGGACCAGAGCACACTCCGGCTGGCGCTGGTGGTCGGCGGGCTGGTGCTGGCGGTGCTGCTCGGCTTCGGCCTCGGCCGGTTGAACGTCGACGGTGCCACCATGGGCAGCCCGTCGTTGACGGCCGGGCACACGGACCCGCCGGGCATCGGGCCACACAGCCACGGCGCCGCCACCAGCACCGATCAGGGCGCGCCCACCGACTCGGGCGGTCTGGCGGTCAGCTCCGCCGGGTTCACCCTGGCACCCCTGGGCACCGAGTTCGCGGCCGGTCGCCCCGGTCAACTCCGCTTCCAGGTGCGCGACGTGCAACGTCGCCCCGTCACTCGCTTCGCGGTCGTGCACGACAAGCCGATGCACCTCATCGTCGTCCGCCGGGACCTGACCGGCTACCAGCATCTGCACCCGACCATGGCGACGGACGGCACCTGGTCGGTGCCGCTGACCCTCGCGCAGCCCGGCGTCTGGCGCGCGTACGCCGACTTCACCGTCGTCGCCGACGATGGCGCCCAGACCGCGGTGACCCTCGGCACTGACCTGGTCGCGCCCGGCGTCTACCAGCCCCGGCCGCTGCCAGGTCCGGCCACCTCGACGACCGTGGACGGGTTCACCGTCGGCTATCAGGGCACCCCGCAGGCCGGAGCGACCGTGCCGCTGACCTTCCGGGTCGACAGCGCTGGCAGTGCCGCCCCGCTGGAGCGTTACCTCGGGGCGTACGGGCATCTGGTGGCGTTACGCGAGGGCGACCTCGGCTACCTGCACGTGCACCCGGAGCCGGAGCTGGTGGACGGCCAGGTCAAGTTCTGGCTGACCACCCCCGGCCCAGGCCGCTACCGCCTCTACCTCGACTTCCAGGTGGGGGCCGACGTCCACACCGCCGAATTCACCCTCACCGTCCCCTGAGCTGGTCGGTTCAGCCGGCGCGGCTGATGGGGCGGCGGGCCAGGTAGCGGAGCAGGTCGCGGATGTGGTGCTTCTCCTCGGCGGGGACTGTCGGGTCGGCCAGCCGATCCAGGATGGCGCGGACGTCCGCCTCGACCGGGCCGTCGTCGTGGCGACGGCGGGGCGCCGGGCCGACGTCGGGCAGCCCGAGCGCGCGGAACGCGGCAGCGACCGGCAGGTCGAGTGCGCCGCAGAAGCCGCGCACCTTGGCCAACTCGGGATAGTCGTGCCAGTCACCGGCCAGCCAACGAAACACGGTGGAGCGGCCCACGCCGGTGTGTGCGGCGAGGTCGGTCACGGTCCAGCCACGTTCGTCGCGGGCGTCGTCGATGGCGCGCCGAACGAAGCGGGCGAAGGCCATCTGCGGTGTTGCGTCGGCGGATCCCATCCCTGTGTGTCTTCCCCTCCTGCCGGAGCACTGGGACGATGTGACTTCCGAGGGTAGTACCCCCAGGGGCGGAAACAACTGACTGATCGCACAAACTGTCCCATGGACGGGACTTCGCATCAGTCAGGATGCATACACCAAGGTGGGACTGAGCGATCACCATCGTTTTTCCAATAAGCTCGGTGCCCGCCCCGGCATCGCGTTTGTTCGCCTGCCGTGTTCGACCGGACCACCGCCCGAGGAGCACCATGGCCGAAACGAGCCGTCCCCAGCCGTACCAGCCCGGTGCGGTGAGCCTCTTCTTCGTCGCCAAGGCCGGCGTCTTCGCTGCCACGTTCTGGATCTGGTTGCTGATCCTGGTGCTCCGCACCGACTCGGCGACCGGTCTCCAGGTGCTGGCAGCCACCGGCGCCATCACCACCACGCTGGTAGGCGTGATGCTGGGCGCCCGGATGGCGTTGCAGCACAACGCCGCGATCCGGCACGCGGAGGTGAAGAAGCTGCTGGTCGACATCTCCTGGAACGCCTTCACCGCCGCCGGCAACGCCGAGAGCGCGGGCAAGGTGGTGCCGTTCCCCATCGCCCCGGGCGACACCGAGCGGGCGGGTCAGCGTAGCGGTGGCGACCGGGTGACGGTCCTCGACCGTGGTGCCAGCGAGCGCAACGGTGGCCGGGATCGCGGCGACAAGCGTCGCTAGGTGTTCTGCCCAGGAGCCTAGGCCGCCGGCTGCTGGCCGGTCGACTGCTCGCCGGCGGCCAGCAGCGTCTCCAACCGGGGCGTGACCCGCCACTGGTCCACCAACTCGCGGTATTCCGCGCGTTGCGGTTCAGTTGCCGCAGCGCCGGTACGGCGGGCCCGGATCAGCAGGTTGCGCGGCGTGTGCTGGGAGTCCACGAACTCCACCACCTCGGCGCGGTACCCGTGCACCCGCAGCAACCCGGCCCGCAACGCGTCGGTGAGCACGTCGGCGAAGCGCTCGCGCAGGATGCCCTGCCGGGTCAGCAGGTCGTACGGGCCCGGTGCGGGGTGGGCGCGGAGCTGCTTCGCCAGATCGTGGTGGCAGCACGGCGCGGCCAGCACCCAGCGGGCCTCCCAGCGCACCGCCCGGGCCAACGCCTCGTCGGTGGCGGTGTCGCAGGCGTGCAGCGCCAGCACCAGGTCGGGGGCGGGGTCGACGACAGCGTCGGCGATCGTGCCGGCCACGAAGCTGACCTGCTCGGCCCAGCCCAGCCGCTGCGCCAGCTCGGTGTTGCGCCGCCGCTGGTCCTCCCGGACGTCCACGCCGATCAGCTGGACGTCGAGCCCTCGGCTCGATAGGTAGCGGTACGCGGCGAACGTCAGGTAGGCGTTGCCGCAGCCAAGGTCGACCACCCGCAGCGGACCGGTCAGGTCGTCGGGCAGGGTCGCGGCCAGGGCACGGAGGAACGCGTCCACCTGGCGGCGTTTGGCTGCCGAGCCGCCAATCTCGGCGAAGATCGGGTCACCCGGGTCGAGCAGGTATTCCTTCGTCCGGTCATTCCCACCCGGCGTGGTCGCCGCGGGGCGGGACGTCGCGGCTCGGTGCACCTGCGCCTCGCCGGACTTGGTCACCCGCAGTTGCAGCGTCGCGTTGGTCGTCTCGACGTGCCAGTTGCCGAACGGTTCGGCCAGCAGTTCGTCGATGGCCTGGACTGTCTCCGGACCGAGGGCGACGTTGCGGGTGTACGGGCGCGTGCCGTCGGAGGTGGCGATCTGCAGCCGCGGGCCGGCCTTGAGCGTCACCGGCCGCAGTTCGGCCCGAATCACCACGGGATGGCGCCCACGGCGTCGTCCGGCGGCGACCGCCCGGGTCAGCGCAGGGTCGAGCAGCAACGCCCGAACTTCGGTCAGGGCGGCGTCCAGTGATTCCGGCATCGTTCCATCTTCGGCAGGCGGGGTGGGAAGGCGACATCCCCCGTACCGCGCGAGGCGGTGCGGGGGATGTCAGGTGTTGCTGCTGGTCAGTCTGCGGTCGCTTCGGCTGGCGTACCCGCGTCGGAACCGCCACTACGGCGGCGACGACGGCGGCGCGGCTTCGACGGCTCGCCGTCAGCGGCGGCGGCCGGCTCGGCGGGACCGGCGTCGGCGGCGATCACCGCGGTCGGCTCGCCCACGACCGCATCGCCGGCCCGGCGGCGACGCCGGCGGCGCGGGGTACGGGTGCCTTCTTCGGCGGCGTCGACGGGCGCTTCGGCGACGGCGGGCGTGCCGGCGTCGGAGCGGTCGCGACGGCTGTCGCCCCGACCACGGCGCTCTCCACGACCCTCGCTGCGGCTCTCACCACGTCGGGGGGCCCGACCACCGCTGTCGCCCCGGCGGCGCGTCGTCCCACCCAGATCCTCTTCGATCTCGGCGGACAGCCCGGCCCGGGTGCGCTCGGCCGTGGGCAGCGTGCCGCTGACCTCGGTGGAGATGTCTAGGTCGGTGTAGAGGTGCGGCGACGTGTGGTACGTCTCCGGCGGCTCGGGCATGTCCAGACCGAGGGTCTTGTCGATGATCCGCCAGCGCGGCATGTCGTCCCAGTCGACGAAGGTCACCGCGACGCCCGTCGCGCCCGCCCGGCCGGTACGACCGATCCGGTGGGTGTAGGTGTCCTGGTCTTCCGGGCAGTCGTAGTTGATGACGTGGGTGACGCCGGTGACGTCCAGCCCTCGGGCCGCCACGTCGGTGGCGACCAGGATGTCGATCTTGCCGGCCCGGAAGGCCCGCAGCGCCCGCTCGCGGGCACCCTGGCCGAGGTCACCGTGCACCGCGGCAACCGCGAACCCGCGGAAGTCGAGGTCCTCGGCGACCCGGTCGGCGGCCCGCTTGGTACGGGTGAAGATCATGGTCAATCCGCGCCCCTCCGCCTGGAGGATGCGCGCCACCACCTCGACCTTGTTCATCGAGTGGGTGCGGTAGACCAACTGCTGGGTCTGGGGCGACGGGCCGGTTTCGGCGGTGTGCCCGGCGTGGATCGTCATCGGCTGGCGCAGGAAGCGCCGAGACAGGGTGACGATCGGGTCCGGCATGGTGGCCGAGAAGAGCATCGTCTGCCGGTCTTCCGGAAGCATCGCCAGGATCTTCTCGACGTCGTCGAGGAAGCCCAGGTCGAGCATCCGGTCGGCCTCGTCGAGGACGAGTGCGTGCACCCGGTCCAGCCGGAGGTGCTTCTGCTTCTGCAGGTCCATCAGACGGCCCGGGGTGCCGACCAGGATCTCCACGCCCTTACGCAGCGCGTCGATCTGCGGCTCGTACGCCACGCCACCGTAGATCGGCAGCACCCGGACGCCTCGCGTCCGGCCGGCAGCGGCCAGATCCTTGGCGACCTGGATGCCCAGCTCCCGGGTGGGGACGACGACCAGTGCCTGGGGGACGCCGTCGCTGCCCTCGCCCGGCGCGAAGACCCGGTCGAGGAGGGGGACGCCGAAGCCGAGGGTCTTGCCGGTGCCGGTGGGCGCCTGACCGATCAGGTCGACGCCGCGCAGCGCGATCGGGATCGCGTACTCCTGGATGGCGAAGGCGCGGGTGATGCCGGCCGCGGCCAGTGCCTCGACGGTCTCGGCACGGGCGCCGAGTGCGGCGAACGTGGGGGCCTCCGGTCGAACCGGGGCGGTGGGGGCCAGTTCCTGGCCGTCCATCAAATCTTGAGTCAGCTCGCTCATGTGGATGTGGGGGTGCCCTCTCGTGGGTGCGCCCGTCCTGTCCTCAGGGCGCGATCGGTATGACGCGGGCCACACGGTCGGCGGCAGACTGCCGAGCCGGACCGGGCCGCACGCGCGCCGCGGGCAGAGCTTCGATCAGATCGGCGCCCACGGCAACTGCTCCATGCTACCTGAACAGGCCTGGCCTCGTCCCGATTCCCAGCCGGCCAGACGCCACGCGGGGGCAATGATTGTGATCTGCGTCACAGGAGCGGCGAGGGCGATGAGGTGCGTCGGCGACGCGATCGCCGGCTTTCGTCCGCGAGGTCGCCGATGCGCGGAGAGGGCAGAGGCCGGCCGAGCGGGCCGCAGCACCGCGCTGATCGCGCGGGCGACCGGGTCGACAGGCCGGGGTTGCACGGGAGGCTCGCCGCCGCACGCATCGCGCAGGCGGCCTCCGCTGGGACTGCAGAACTGACCACCCGGGCGAGTCGAGCCCGGTGCCGGCCTGCGGCAGGTGGCCAACGCCGACCTGCCGCGATGGCCGGACCAGTCAGCGGACGGTGAAACCGACCGACCGGGGCGACGCCTCGGCGATCTCGACGTAGGCGACCTTCTCGACCGGAACGATGACCCGCCGGCCCTTCTCGTCGGTCAGGGAGAGCGTGCCGCCGTTACCGGCGAAGGCGTCGGTCACGATCTGCTCGATCTCGGCCGGCGACTGAGCGCTGTCCAGTACCAGCTCACGCGGCGCGTACTGCACGCCGATCTTGACCTCCACTGTGCCTCCTCAACTGGGGCGAAAGAACCGCCCTGCGAAGGCTATCCGATCACGGGGTCAGCGGTCAGGCTGACTCACCTTGCAGCGGGAAGCTCGCGATGCCTCGCCAGGAGAGCGCGGCCACCAACGCCTCGGCCTCGGCCTTCGGCACCTGCCGGCCACCGGCCAGCCAGAACTGCGCGGCCGTCTCCGCAGCGCCGACCAGCCCGGAGGCGAGCAACTCGGCGTGCGCCCGGCTCACCCCGGTGTCCGAGATGATGGTGTCGGTGATCGCCGCGATGCAGCCCTGCTCGACCCGCTCCACCCGCTGCCGCACCGCCGGGTCGTTGCGCAGATCCGACTCGAAGACGAGGCGGAACGCCTCGCTCTCGTGGTCGACGAAGTCGAAGTACGCCCGAACCGACGCGCCGACCCGCTCCTTGTTGTCGCTGGTGCCGCGCATCGCATCTTGCACCTGAGCGACGATGGCGTCACAGTGCGTGTCGAGCAGCGCCAGGTAGAGATCCATCTTTCCGGGAAAGTGTTGGTAGAGCACCGGCTTCGAGACCCCGGCCCGCTCGGCGATGTCGTCCATCGCGGCGGCGTGGTAGCCCTGCGCGACGAACACCTCCTGCGCCGCAGCGAGAAGCTGCTTTCGGCGTGCGGAGCGGGGCAGGCGTGTGGGCCGGCCAGCGGTCTGTGCACCGTTCCCCGCAGCGGTCATGGGATCCTCCGAGTTCTCCGTACGAGCCGGCATTTTCCCCCCAGACCGGGCGAAGCCCGTGACCCCCGTCGTGGAAATGGCCCGCCGCTGTAACTTATCGCCACTCTCGGCACACGGTAGCCTCAGCGGGGGCGACCAAGGAGCGCGCGGTGAGTGAAACAGGGCAACCCGGAGCCGCCACCCCGGGAGAGCACGGTGACGGAGCGGGTCAGCACGACGACCCGGGTCGTCCCGTCAGCGGGTGGGCGCCCCCGGCGGGCGGGTGGCCCCGAGCCGCCGATCGTGAGGATGCCCGGGACGAGGCGCCACGCTGGCAGCCCGACCCCGCGTCCGGCTGGCGCACCTCTTCCACCCGACATGGCGACCTGCCATCGCCCCTGGTCGGGCTGCCGAGTGACCTCGATCCGCCGGCGCGCGCCAACGGCCACCAGGCCAACGGTGTGCACCACCCAGACGACACCAACGGCGTCCGCCATCCCAGTCTCGAACCACCTGCGGGGCGCCCCATTCCGGTGAGCGCACCACCCGGGTTGCCCGCGGAGGGTCGACCTGAGGCGATCAGCGACCGACTGGTGGTGCCCGCCCAGCGTCCCGTGCCTCCAATGGAGCAGGGGGTCGGCGAGCCCGACACCGGCCCCGCCCAACGCTCCACCGCCGATCCGGCCGCCGCGCATCGCGCTCGCTGGGCCGAGCCCGGGTTGCCCACGTCGGCTCCGCCGGCCGTCCAGGTGCCGCCCGTCGGCACCGCCGCGTCGGGTTTCGAGGTGCCGCCCGATTTCCACGCGCCAACCGGCGAGCGACTGGCCGCCGACGAACCGCCGGCCGCGCCACGCGACTGGCGGGACCCGCTCCCATCGGAGCATCCGGCAGCGCCGGGACGCAGCACGGGACCGACCGGGCACGCCGACGCGACCGAGCCGCATCGGGCCGCTGACAGCTCCCGGCCAGGAGATTCGCACCGTGCCGGGGACGCGGGCCGTGCCGGGGAATCGGGCCGTGCCGGGGAATCGGGCCGTGCCGGGGACGCGGGCCGTGCTGGGGAATCGCCGGCCATCGAGCCGGACTGGTCGGGGCCGAGCTGGAACCGCCCTAGTTGGGGTGGCGGATGGGCGCCGCCCTGGTCCCGTGAGGACGACGAGCCGGCTGACGGTGCAGCCCGCGACGACTCCGCGCTGGGCTGGGCCGCCGAGCCCAACCAGCCGCACGAGCCGGTGCGGGCCGAGTCGTCCCGCCCGTACGAACCGGTGCGCGCCGATCCGCCCCACCCATACGACCTCGTCCGGGGTGAGTCCGGGTCCGAGGCCGCTCCGGGGCGCCCCGCCGACCCGACCAGCGCGCCGCCGTCCGACCGACCCTCCTGGGCCGGGTCCGAGGCGACCAGTGCACCCCGCCCGTCCTGGGCTGGCGGAGCCGACTCCGAGCCCACCAGCGCCCCGCCGGTGCGGCCGTCCTGGGCTGGGGGTTCTGAGGCGTCGACGAGTGTTCCGCCGGTGCGGCCGTCCTGGGCTGGGGGTTCTGAGGCGTCGACGAGTGTTCCGCCGGTGCGGCCGTCCTGGGCCGGGGGTTCCGATCCGGCGCCGACCAGTTCCCCGCCGACGCGCCCCTCCTGGGCCGCCAGGCAGGGGTCGGTCGACGGGCCACCCGCCAAGCCAGCCGCGTCACCTGCGTCACCTGCCACGTCGGTCGGGCCACCTGCCACCTCAGCCGGACCACCCCCGGCGCCAGCGGGGCCACCTCCCACGTTGGCCGACGCGCCACCGGCTCCGGAGGGCCCGTCCCTGGTCGCGGAGCGCTCCTCCTGGGTGGTGGGTGCGCCCACCACACCGGCGAGCACCCCCCTTGCCGATCGGCCGGATTGGTCCGAGGGTCGCATCCCCGCGGCCCCTGCCGAGCGCCCGTCCTGGGCGGCAAGCCAGTCCGCCAACATGCCCCGCGGGGGCGACGCGAGCGAGACGCCCGCCATCCCACGGCCCGAGATCCGACCGGCCGCGCCGTTCCGGCTCCGGCCGGCGTCGCCCGAATCGCCAGGGCCGACTCCTGTCGAGTCACCGCGCGCATCCGTGCCGACGAACGCCCCGTCATCCGCCGACGACACGTCGCCCTCCCTCGGAGCGGTCCCGCCACCCCCTACGGACGGGTCCGGTCGCCGCGACCGGCCCGCACCCGCGTCCACCTCGCCCTACGCGGCTCGCCGATCAGCCCCCGACCCGACGTCGCCGACCGACCCGGTCGACGACGGCCGGCAACCGGACCCGAGGGCGGTGCTGTTGCCGCAGCGCGTCCCCGCGGAGCCGGACGTGCCCGTTGTGCCGGAGCTGCCAGCCGTGGAGCCACCCGCCGAAACCCCGGAACTCGCCCGCATCGCCACCCACCTCCGGCGTGACGACGAGCCAGCCCCACTGCGGGAACGCCCCGAGGGGTTCGACGTCAACGCCATCCTCGACGCCGTTCGGGAGGTCGCCGGTGTCCGCGACGCGGCGCTGCGTCGTACCCCGGCAGGGGCACACAGCCTGCGACTGGACCTGGCCGACGGCGCCGACCCGGCTGAGGTGAGCCGACAGGTGGCCCGGCTGCTTCAGGAGCGGATGGGGTTGGCCGCCGCCCCGCAGAACGTGCCCGGCCTGCCCACCACGCCACCCCCGCCGGTTCGCCGTCGCCTGGCCGCGCCCCGACCTGCCGAGCGGCGTACTGCGGAGCCCCAAGGGGCAGCCTCGCGCGATGCCGGTGTGGACCCGCGTACCGGTGAGGTCCGGGCGGCCGAGTCGACGGCGGTCGGTCGTCCGTCAGGTGGTCGGGTGGATGCCGCACCGGCAGACCCGGAGCAGTTGACCAGCACAGACACCTCGCGCCGCCGCCGGTCGAACGCGCCGCACCGGGGTCGCGCAACAGTCGAGGAGCCGGGATCGGTCTCGGCCGCGCCGGCCGGTGCCGCAACCGGCAGCCCGGCAACGCTCGGCACGTCGTACTCCGGTGGTCAGGTGACCACGACGGAGTCGGCGCCGTCCCGACCTCTGGACACCGGCGGCATGCCGGGGCCGCGGGTGGTCATCGACCATGTGCAGGTCAGCACGTTCGGCCTGGACGCGAACGTGGAGGTCCGGCTGCTGGCCGACGGCGACAGCGCCTCCGGGTACGCCACCGGACCGGCCGTGGACGGCTACGTGCTGCGGCTCTGCGCGGTGGCGGCGGCCGCCGCCGTCGACGAGCTGCTGCGTGGCGGCGAAAACGCCGAGCGGGGGCGCTGCTTCGTCGAGCACGCGGCGGTGGTGCCGTTCGGCAACTGCGAGGTGGCCACCGTGGTGGTGCTGCTCGTCTGTGAGGGTTGGGTCGAGCAGCTCGCCGGCTCGGCTCTGGTCGCTGGCGATCCGCGGCAGGCGGTGGTCCGGGCGACGCTCGCGGCGGTGAATCGTCGGCTGGAGGCGCTGCTGTCCTGAGCGGTCCGGGGCAGACTGTATCGATGAAACCTGCCACCCTCTGGCCGGACCATCTGCTCCCCGATGACCAGGTCCCGCCGCCGTGGCCAGGCAGGGAGGTCCGCCTCGACGGCCTGGTCACGTACGTGCGGGACACCCCGGCCACCGCCACCGGTGCGGAGCCGGCGCTGTATGTGCACGGGCTGGGTGGGTCGTCGCAGAACTGGACCGACCTGGCCGGGCTGCTCGCCGACCGGCTGGACGGTCAGGCCATCGACCTGCCCGGCTTCGGCCGCAGCGAGCCGGGCCCCCGCTACACCATTGGGGCCTTCGCGGATCTGGTCGTCCGTTGGATCGAGCACTCCGGTCGGGGCCCCGTGCACCTGTTCGGCAACTCGCTGGGCGGTGCGGTCGCGGTCCAGGTCGCCGGGCTCCGGCCTGACCTGGTCCGCACTCTCACCCTGATCTCCCCGGCACTGCCGTTCCTGGATTTCCGTCGCTCTCTGCAGGGGCGGATGCTGCCGGTGCTCGTCGTTCCCCGGGCTGAACGGCTGGTCGCGCGGCGGCTCACCCAGCTTGCCCCGGAGGCGATGGCCCAGCAGGTGTTGGAGGCCTGCGTCGCCGACCTCAGCCGGATCTGCGAGCAGCGCCGGGCTGAGGCACTGGAGGAGATCCGGGTGCGCTACGAGGCGGAGCACTATGCCGCCGCGTACGTCCGGACGTTTCGCGGGTTGGTCTCCAGCTTTCTGCGGGCGTATCTGCCGGGGCCGGGCTCGCTGTGGCGCCTTGCCGCGGCGGTGCGCGCGCCGACCCTGGTGGTGGGTGGCCGACAGGATCGTCTGGTCGACGTACGGGTCGCGCCGCAGACCGCCCGCGTCATCCGGGACAGCCGGTTGATGATGCTCGACGGCGTCGGTCATGTGGCACAGCTGGAAGTTCCCCGCCTGGTTGCCCGGGCGGTGGTCGGTCTGCTCGCCGAAACGGCGGACGCCGTCAGGCGGTCTGATCTGGCAGGCTGAGCCGGATGCCCAGCTCCGCCCGCCGCCGCGTTCACCGTCAGCGACGCTTCGCACTGCTCGCCCAACTGGCGGCGGTGGTGTTGGCCGTCGGCGCGGCGGTCACCGTGATCGCCGAAGGTCCGGGTGGCCCCCTCGGTGCCGACCAGTTGGCTGCGGAGGAAATCGCCACGCTGTCGCCGTTGGTGGCCGTGCCGCTGCCGCCGTCGGCCAGCCCGTCGCCCACCGGCTCGGTCCCGTCCAGCCCGCCCCCGGTGCTGCGGGAGCCCGGTGCCGTCCCGAGCGCCGGCACGGGGGCGTTCGGTTACGACGCCCGCTCCGGCCCGGTGCTGGGTCGCGCGGGTGAGCTGCGGCGTTACCGGGTTGCGGTGGAGTCGGGCAGCGGCGAGGACGCCGCGGATTTCGCGCAGGCGGTCCAGACGGCGCTCGCCGGGCCGGGCAGTTGGGTCGACAGCGGCAGACTGCGGCTGCAACAGGTGCCGGGGGACGCGCCTCGCGACTTCACCGTCTACCTGGCCACCGCTCGCACGGCGGGTCGGATGTGCGCCGACGGTGGGGTGGACATCCGAATCGGGGGTCGGCCGTACACGTCCTGCCGCGCGCCCGGCAAGGTGATCATCAATTTGGATCGGTGGCGGCTGTCCGTGCCGCATCTCGTCTCGGCCCGTGTGCCGCTGGCGGTCTATCGGACGTACGTGGTCAATCACGAGGTGGGTCACCAGCTCGGGCACCGGCACGAGCGCTGCCCGGGTGCGGGCCGGCCGGCGCCGGTGATGATGCAGCAGACACTCTTTCTCAACGGGTGTCGGGTCAACCCGTGGCCGTACCTTGAGGGGCGCCGCTACTCCGGTCCTGCCCTCTGAAACGGTGGGCCGACCCGCCGGCCATCCACCTCCATCAGGCGTCTTGCGGCAATAGCGGCAAAAAACCGAGAAATGCCCGAATAATCTGGCAGGCTCGACGGCATGACGCCGTCGTCCCCTTACGGCCCGCCCTCGCGGCCCGACCCGTCAGGTCGGTCGGCGTACGGGAGTGCGCGTCCCGCGTTCGTCCGGATGCATCGGCGACGTCGCCGCAGTCTGTTGCTCGGCCTGCTCGTGCTCGCCGCAGCCATCGTGGTGACACTGAACCGGGGCGGCGAGCCGTCAGCCGAGACTCCAGCCACCACACAGGGCGAAATGGGCCATGGAGGTGGGGCGCTGGCGCACCCGGCACCCACCAGTTACCCGTCGGTCGGAGCGGGACGGTTCACCGCAGCCGGCGGCGAGACACCCGTGCACGGTACGGACGGGCCGCTACGCCGTTACCGGGTCACCGTCGAACGTGGCACCGGCCAGGACTCCGCCGCGTTCGCCGCCAAGGTGGACGAGGTGCTGGCCGACCCGCGCAGTTGGATCGCCTCCGACGAGTTGCGGGTGCAACGGGTGGCCGACGCCGGGGCCGCCGACTTCACCATCTACCTCGCCACCCCGGTCACGTCCGAGCGGATGTGCGCCGAGGGTGGGCTGACCACCGAGCGCTACACCTCCTGCCGTCTGCCCGGCCAGGTCATCATCAACCTGGCCCGTTGGATGGAAGCGGTCCCCGACTACGGCGCTCCGCTGGACACGTATCGCACCTATGTGATCAACCACGAGGTGGGCCACGAGTTCGGCGAGGAGCACGAGGCCTGCCCCGGCTCAGGGGAGCCCGCCCCGGTGATGCAGCAGCAGACGTACGGCCTGAACGGCTGCCTCGCCAACGCCTGGCCCTACCTCGACGGCCGTCGCTACGCGGGTGACATCGTCCCCTGATCGACCAGGTCGTCGGTTATTCCCGCTCCCGCATCGCGGACCAGTGTCGTCCCTCATGGCCGAGCAGGGCTCCCGCGAGCAACAATGGCGCGGTTCACACCGCCGATCCCGGGGAGTCCACCGTGTCGTTGCCCCCGCTCGTCGAGCCCGCCGCCGAGCTGACCGTTGACGAGATCCGCCGCTACTCACGCCACCTGATCATCCCGGATGTCGGAGTGACCGGGCAGAAGCGGCTGAAGAACGCCCGAGTGCTCTGTGTCGGCGCTGGCGGCCTCGGGTCACCCGCCCTGATGTACCTCGCCGCAGCCGGGGTCGGCACGCTCGGCATCATCGATTTCGACACCGTCGACGAGTCCAACCTTCAGCGCCAGATCATCCACGGCGTGTCCGACATCGGCCGGTCCAAGGCCGAGTCCGCCGCCGCGTCGATCCGCGAGATCAACCCCCTGGTCAACGTGGAGATCCACAACACCGCGCTGGACCGGGAGAACGTCCGGGAGATCTTCGCCCAGTACGACCTGATCGTCGACGGCACCGACAACTTCGCCACCCGATACATGGTCAACGACGCGGCGGTGCTGCTCGGTAAGCCGTACGTCTGGGGCTCGATCTACCGCTTCGACGGCCAGGCATCGGTGTTCTGGGCCGAGCACGGTCCCTGCTACCGCTGCCTCTACCCGGAGCCGCCGCCGCCCGGCATGGTCCCCTCCTGCGCCGAGGGTGGCGTGCTCGGTGTGCTCTGTGCGTCGATCGGCTCCATCCAGGTGAACGAGGCGATCAAGCTGCTGACCGGCATCGGCGAGCCGCTGGTCGGCCGCCTGATGGTCTACGACGCCCTCGAAATGGAATACCGCAAGATCAAGGTCCGCAAGGACCCGAACTGCGCGCTCTGCGGCGAGAACCCGACGGTCACCGACCTGCTGGAAGACTACGAGGACTTCTGCGGTGCGGTCTCCGAGGAGGCCCAGGAGGCGACTGTCGACTCGACCATCACCGCGTCCGAACTGAAGGACTGGCAGGACTCCGGCAAGGACATCTTCCTGATCGACGTACGGGAGCCCGCCGAGTACGAGATCGTCCGGATTCCCGGCGCCACCCTGATCCCCAAGGGCGACATCATCTCCGGGGACGCCTTTGCGCAGTTGCCGCAGGACCGGCAGATCGTGCTGCACTGCAAGTCCGGCGTCCGCTCGGCGGAGGCGCTCGCCGCCCTCAAGGCTGCCGGTTTCCGGGACGCTGTGCACGTGCAGGGCGGCGTGCTCTCCTGGATCAAGCAGATCGACCCCTCGCTGCCCACGTACTGAGCGACGACCGGGGCCGGCGGCGGGCCACTCACCCGCCCCGGCCTCGGCCGATTCTCCGAGGCGCGACGACCTTTTCGCAGGTAGCGTGACCGCCGTGGTGGACATGGACGCCGCTATCGGCTTCGTCGTAGCGCACGGGGACGCGGTCGACCGCGCTCGTCTCTCCCGGCTGCGCACCGACGCACCGGTGCCAGACGAGGTGCTCGACGCAGCCGAGGCCGGGCAGACGCCCGACGGCGGCTGGCCGGCCGTCCTGGACGGTGCCGTCGGCTCCGTCGATGCGACCTGCTTCCGCCTTGCCGAGCTGGACGACCTCGGTGCTCTCGGCCGCCCGGCGGCCCGGCACGCGCTGGACTGGCTCGCCGCCCGCCAGTTGCCCGACGGCGGCTGGGACGAGGACCCGTCGCTGGCCGACCTCGCCCCGGAGTGGGCGCGCCCGGGTGACCCGGAGGCCCGTCTCTACCTCACCGCCAACGCCGGCTTCTGGCTCACCGTGGGCGGGCTGGACGCCCGGGCCGCCGGGCCGCTGGACCACCGGGTCGGCGGGTCGTACGCCGGGGTGGTGCAGGCCGCCGCGCAGGCGCTCGCCGTGCAACTCGCCCCGGATGGCAGGTGGCCATCCTTCCTGCCCGCCGGTTGGCTGAGTGCGGCCGTGCTGCACCGGCAGGAGATGTACTACGAGTCGGCGCTGATCCAGGCGGTGCTCGCCGAGCGGATCCCGCAGATGTCCCCGGCGGACGTGGCCTGGCTGGCCGGGACGCTGCGCCGGGTCGACGTGGGCGAGGAGCACTGGTTGCTGGTCGCGGCCCGCGAGCGGCTCACCAAGACCCAGCGCAGCGACGGCGGCTGGGACAGCGACGACGGTCACCAGTTTGATGTGCACACCACGCTGCGGGCCATCCGGGCCTGCCGGGTGGTCACTTCAACTGGCTGATCACCAGCGGCCACCAGCCGTCCGGGGCGAACGCGGCCGGATCGATGCTCTCCAGCACCGTCCGCAGCGTCTCGGCCCGCTCCGCCCGACCCGCCTTGCCCTCGTCCGCTTCGACGAAGAGCGCGAACTGGTAGAGGAACTCGACGAACGTGCGGAAGCTGCTGTTGACGCCCTGGATGTCCTTCTGGTTCAGATCGAACTGGAGGATTTCGCCGTTGCCCGGGTCCAGCACGTAGAGCAGGTCGGGGTTGTCGGCGACCGCGCCCACCACGATCAGCCGGATGTCCAGCGAACCGTCCTCGGTGCTCAGCTGCATGGTGTCGTACAGCTCGATGTCGTCTTCGAGGAACGCGGTGTAGACGACCGCCACGTCGAGCGGAATCTCGTCGCCGGCGGGGAGCAGGTCGGGGCTGAAGCCCCCCTCCAGCCACGCCTCACGCGGGTACGGGATGAGCTCGTCCTCGTGCCACAGGGCACGGAACCGGGGGTCAGCGGCCATGACGATCCTTCGCGGTCACAGGAGTCGGGTCGGTCAGGACGACAGGCCGGCGGTGATCAGCAGACGCCGCCAGTTGTCGGCGTACTCTCCGGCATGCCGGCCCTTGCGGAGCCGCTCATCGCGGACTCCGGGGCCGAGGACGGTCGCGACCAGGTCGGGGTAGCCCGGACCGAGCACCCGCTCGTTGAAGAACGTGGCGATGTCGGGGGCGAGGACCGTGTATTCGACGTCGTCGTCCGGGTGCTCGTACTGGAACATGTAGGCGTCCGGCTCCATCCAGTAGACCTCGAGGTCCTCGATGTCCAGGAAGATCGCGGCGCCGCCCGGGATCTCGCTGCGCAGGCCTCGCGGAACGCTCCACATCTCGTGGCCGATGCCCAACGGGCTGCCCATCGGGTCGTCCGGGTCGACGGTGTAGGCGCTCCAGGCCGCCGGGCTGGTGATCTCCGCAGGGGGTCTGAACCGGAAGTTGTCGCCCTCCACCCGGCCGAAGAGACTGTAGAGCTCCGCGACGCCGGGCAGGTCGGGGAGGGACTCCAGCGGAGTCGGCCCCTCGATGACGACGCCGAAGCCGTGCTCGGCCTCCAGGCGCGTGAGCAGCGCCAGCTTGTCCCGGATCTCAGCCAGTGCAGGGGTGGCGTCGGGGCTGCTCACTCGGCAATCCACTTCACGATGATCTTGGTGCCCTCGGGGACGTCCCGCAGCGCGACGGAGATGTCGCTGCCGATCTGGCGGTTGGTCCAGGAGTCCATCAGCCTGAGATTATCGTACGCATCCTCCCCGTCCATCTGCAGCTCCTGGATGTGATCCGGGTCGACGCCCTGGCCGCGGGCGGTGATCCCCCCTCGCTGGCCCGCGTAGAGGCGATCCACCAGGGACTTGTTGGCCAGGTACTTGTTGGTCTCCCGGGTGCCGTGCTGCTGGGTCAGCTTCTTGTTCTTTGTCAGCTGCCGGAGCACCCGCTCGCGGAACACGTTCGTCCGGGTGCGGGTTTTGCCGGTCCTGCGGTCGTAGACCGTGTTGCTCGTCCGGTCCGACTTCGCCTTGGACAGCTTGCCCTCCTGACCGAGCCGGACCAGATCCTTCGCCTTGCGGTCGAAGTCCCTCTTGTCGAAGTCCGGCCGGTATTTCAGAACCAGCACCGCGGGCCCGTCGACCTTGGCGTTGGTGGTCTTCGCGGTCCGGAAGACCTCCGCGTTTTCCAGGAACGCCGAGACGATTCTCGCGCCCTTCGGTGTGGTCTGCCGCGTTGGGGCGTCGCGCTTCTTACCCCCCATTGAGCACCGTGTCCACCGCCATGCCGATCAGCTGGTCGATGATCATCCCGGTAATCATCTTGAAGATCGGGATCTCCAGCAGCGACGCCCCGAAGGTGACCACCGCGGTCGCGATCGCCTGCGCGATCTGGATCGCCAGCAGGATGAGCTGCACGATCACCTGGATTTTCAACGCCAGCACGATGCCCGCCCCGGCCATCAGCCCGATGGCGATGATGTTCGTCGGGTCGGTGGCGTCGGCGATGTTGCGGGCGGCCGACTCCCCGTCGTTCCATTCTTCGGCGAAGGCGGTGAAGCTCTCGCCCCGGTTGGTGTCCAGCACCGTTCGGGCGGCCGACTCCAGCTGGGCGACCGAACCGTTGATCCGGTCGGCCATGCCGGTCCACTCGCCGGCAAGCTGGAACAGGGCGGTCTCGTCCGACTCCGGCCAGTCATAACCGATCATCGAGAGCAATGACACGAGTTCACCCGGAAGCGTCAAGCCCACGGCGACTCCTTTCCCCGTGCGGCGGGCTCAGCTGCCGAGCTTGCCGAGAATTGACTGGAAGATGTCGGTGACGCCCTCTTCGACGGCCCGGTACCCGTCCGCCATCGAATGCAGGCCGGCGGCGTAGTTTTCCAGCTCGATGAGGTTGGTGCTGAGGCACTCGGTCAGCCCGTCCACGCAGGCCTGGTGGGCAACGCCGAGCAGCATCCCGATATCGTCGCCGCCGAAGGCCTGCGCGTAGCTGCCCACCGCCGCCTGGAACGCCTCGAATGCCTGCCCGACCTGCTCCTTGGCCTGGACCAGCTCCTCAGCTCCGCGGCGCACCGAGTCGACGTCGACGTCCAGCGGGTCCATCGTCAACTCTTCCCGTGCAGTTTCCGCATGGTCTCGCTGACCGCGAGGCTGATCTCCCGCATCTGCCGCAGGCCCTGGTCCTGGAGCCGCTCCACGGTGGCGGTCATCGCGGCCAGGTCGGGCATCGGCTCCGTCGGAGCCTCCGCCGCGGCCTGGCCGTCGAGGGCGGCGTTCACCGCCCGACGGAACTCCTCGGCGAGCTGTTCCGAGCCCTCGCGGAGCAGTCGGGGATCAAGGTCGACGGCGCTGACCCGCCCGTCGCTGCCGACGGTGACCCGGAGCCGCCCGTCGGCTGCCTCGCCCACCGACTCGATGAGTTCCGGGGGCGCGACGGTGCGGCTGACATCCCGCAATGCGGCCCGTGCCTGCGCTAGTTGGTCTTCCAGCGCCTTCTCGCCCAGCATGTCGCCTCCCCGGACTAACCGTGCCGAACCAACCTCAGACTAGTGACCCGGCACCTCCCGGCGAGACCCCGTCCACCGAGGACGATCAACCGCGCAGGTGCCCGTCCCCGGTGACCACGTACTTCGTCGAGGTCAGCTCGGGCAGGCCCATCGGGCCGCGGGCGTGCAGCTTCTGCGTGGAGATGCCGATCTCCGCGCCAAACCCGAACTCGCCGCCGTCGGTGAAGCGGGTCGAGGCGTTCACCATCACCGCAGCCGCGTCCACCCGCGCGACGAATTCGCGGGCCGCGCCCGCGGAGTCGGTGAGGATCGCCTCGGTGTGCCCGGTGCCAAAGCGGCGGATGTGTGCGACCGCCGCGTCCAACGAGTCGACCACCGCGACCGAGATGTCGGCCGACAGGTATTCGGTGGCGAAGTCCTCCTCGGTGGCCGGGACCACGGCGGTGGAGTATGCGGCCACCTCGGGCGAGCCGTGCACGGTCACCCCGGCCTCGGCGAAAGCGGCAAGCATCGGCGGCAGGAACGTGTCGGCGACGCCCGCGTGCACCAGCAACGACTCCGCGGTGTTGCAGGTGGACAGGCGTTGCGTCTTGGCGTTCAGCGTCACCGCGACGGCCTTCGCCACGTCCGCGGCGGCATCCACGTAGACGTGGCAGTTGCCCACCCCGGTCTCGATCACCGGCACGGTCGACTCCTCGACCACGGTGCGGATCAGCGACGCGCCACCGCGCGGGATGAGAACGTCGACCAGCCCTCGGGCACGCATCAGCTCCTTGACCGAGTCGCGGGAGCTGGCGTCGAGCAACTGCACCGCGTCGGCCGGCAGCCCGGCCTCGGCGACCGCGTCACGCAGCACGGCGACCAGCGCGGCGTTGGAGTGCGCGGCCGAGGACGACCCGCGCAGCAGCGCCGCGTTGCCGGACTTCAGGCAGATCCCAGCGGCGTCCACTGTCACGTTCGGCCGCGCCTCGTAGATGATGCCGACCACCCCGAACGGCACCCGGATCTGGCGCAGCTCCAACCCGTTGGGCAGAGTCGAGCCGCGAACCACCTCGCCGACCGGGTCGGGCAGCGCGGCCATCTCACGCAGCGCGTCGGCGATGCCGGCCACCCGGCCCGCGTCGAGGGCGAGCCGGTCCAGCACGGCCGCGCTCAGCCCGGCCTCCCGGCCGGCCGCCAGGTCCGTCTCGTTCGCGGTCAGGATCTCCGGGGTACGCGCCACCAGCGCATCGGCCATCGCTACCAGCGCGGCGTCCTTGACCGTACGCGTGGCCACGGCCAACTCCGCAGCCGCGTCCCGCGCCCGTCGCGCCTGCTCGGTCACGCTCATCATCGGCTCCTTAGAGCAGTACGAGGTCGTCGCGGTGGACGACCTCTCGTTCGTACGCCGGGCCCAGCGCTGCGGCGAGTTCGGACGTGGAACGGCCGAGTAGCCCCGGCAGCTCCACCGCGTCGTAGTTGACCAGCCCTCGGGCGACCGATGCGCCGGCGGTGTCCACCAGGTCCACCGGGTCACCAGCGGTGAACGTGCCGTCCACGGCGGTGATGCCGGCGGGCAGCAGCGACTTGCGCCGCCCGACGACGGCGGCCACCGCGCCCGGGTCGAGGTGCAGCCGCCCCCGGGGCGAGGTGGCGTGGGCCAGCCAGAACAGCCGGGCCGTCGGGCGTTGCCGCTGCGGGTGGAACAGCGTGCCGACCGGTTCGCCGGCCAGGGCCGGCGCGGCCAGGTCGGCGGCGGTGAGCACCACCGGGATGCCGAAGCCGGTGGCGATCCGGGCGGCCTCGACCTTGGTCACCATGCCGCCGGTGCCGACGCCGGACCGGCCGGCTCCGCCGATGGTGATCCCGGCGAGGTCCGCGTCGTCGCGAACCTCCGAGATCCGGGTCGAGTGCGGTTTGGTGGGGTCGCCGGTCCAGAGGGCGTCCACGTCGGAGAGGAGGACCAGCAGGTCGGCGTGCACCAGCGCGGCCACCAGGGCGGCCAGCCGATCGTTGTCACCGAACCGGATCTCCTGGGTGGCAACTGTGTCGTTCTCGTTGACGATCGGCACCGCCCGCAGGTCGAGCAGCTTGCGCAGCGTCCGGTACGCGTTGCGGTAGTGCGCCCGCCGGGTCACGTCGTCGACGGTGAGCAGCACCTGCCCGACGGTGCGGCCGTGCCGGGCGAAGCTGGCCGCGTACCGGCCGATCAGTAGCCCCTGCCCGACGCTGGCGGCGGCCTGCTGGGTGGCCAGGTCGCGCGGGCGTCGGAGCAGCCCGAGCGGGGTGAGACCGGCGGCGATCGCGCCGGAGGACACCAGCACCACCTCGCGCCCTTCGGCGGTGAGCCGGCCGAGGGTGTCGACCAACGCGTCGACGCGCTCGTCGGCCAGCCCGCCACTGGCGGTGGTCAACGAGGAGGATCCGATCTTGACGACGACCCGCCGGGCCGTCGTGACTGCGTCGCGCACCCGACCATTCTGCGTGGTCGCGGCCGCACCGCCCGGCGGCGTTCCCATATGGTGGCGGATTGTGACTCCTGACGAGTACGTCGAGGCGGTGCTCGACCTGGTCGAGCGGATCCCGGAAGGCCGGGTGATGTCGTACGGGGCGGTCGCCGACGCCCTCGCCGAGCGCTCGGGTCGCGCCTCGGCTCGGCTGGTGGGCACCATCATGGCCCGGCACGGCGGCTCGGTGCCCTGGCACCGGGTGGTGACCTCCGCCGGCCGGCTGCCGCCGGGGCACGAGCGGGAGGCGCGGGCCCGTCTGCGCGCCGAGGGGGCGCCGCTGCGTGGCGAGGGCGTGAACATCGCGGCGGCGGGTTGGTCTCCGGACGAGGGAATGTAGGGCGATGCCCCGCCCCAGCAGGGGCGGAGCACCGCAACGTTGTTCAGAGTGCGATGGGCAACCGCACCGCTGTGTCGTCCCCCTTCAGATCGGGCCAGGAGCGGTCCTGGGCGTCGCAGTGGAAGACGCGGAAACTTGGCTGCGTGGCGTAGGGTCCTGGCTTGGCAGGCACCAGCTGGACGAACGTGTAGCGGCGCGATTCACCAGCTGGCACCCCAGGTAGCAGGCACGACGGTTCATCGGCCTGCGGCGGCGGATCCGGATCGCACCGGGACCAGTCCCCACCCGCCCGCTCACCGCCGGCGATGACGATGGAGTGGAATGCGACCTGGGCGGCGTCGAGTGGTCCGGCGTTGGTGACCGTGAAGACGGTGGTGAGCTTGCGTCGAGTGTCCGCACCGGGGACGTCGACCAGCTCGTAGGTCATCTTCAGCTTCAAGTCGGTGAGCCGGGGGTCCGTGCCGAATTTCGTAGGGCCGTCGGTCTGGCTGAACCGCTCCCCGTTCCACTCATACGTCCGCACCTGCTCCCGGCGCCAGTGCACCGGTGTGCCGCAGCAGGGCACGATGTCGGCCACCCGCACCTCGACCGACCCGGTCGAGGTGATCTTCACGGCGCGGATGTCCTGGAAACCGTCACCGGTCTGGACCACTCTGCCCAGCGTCACGATCCGGCCGTCCCGGTCTCGGTCGAAGGCCACCAGCTGCTTCGCCGACGCCTCGCCGTACCGGCAGGAGACGATGGCGACGGTCTCGACGGCGCCGTCGCCATCGAGGTCGCCGTACCTGAACGGGTCCTCCGCCAACTCCGACACGTAGACCGTCGTCGTGTTGGTCCGGAGCCGAACCTTGGCGGTGGCGCAGCCGCCCTCCATCTCGCCCGGCTGCCAATTCGGCAGGTCGACCCGTGCGGAGAGCAGTTGCGCCCGACTGATCCGCCCGTCCGGGGCGGTGGGGGTGGTGCTCGGCGACGGTGACCCGGTCGACGGCGACGGCGTCGGCGGTGCCCACGTGGACGAGGGCGTCGGTGTGACGGACTCCGCCGGCACTGGCGGAGTCCGGTCGTCGTCGTTCAGCGCGGCGTTGGCGACGACGGGGGCCACCACCAGGACAACCGCCGCGACGGCCACGGCCACTGCGGTCATTCGCCGGCGCCGACGAAGGAGTTGCCGGGCCTGGTCGGGGCCAGGGCCGGTGACCCGGGTGACCACATCATTGCGGTACGCGGCGAGTCGCTCGCGCAGCAGCGGGTCGAGGTCAGACATCGCGCACCCCCTCGGTGTTCTCGTCGAGCAGCCCGGCCAGGGCCGTCCGGCCGCGGTGCAACCAGGACTTCACGGTGCCCTCGGCCACCCCTTCCTGGGCGGCGATCTGACTGACCGACAGGTCGGCCAGGTAGTGCAGGATGACCGCCCGGCGATGGTTGGCGGGCAGTTGCGCCAGCGCCGCGTCGATCGCCACCCGGTCGGGGGTCGGGCCGGCCACCTCCGCGTCGGTGGGCCGCTGCCGCAGCAGGTGGTTGCGAGCCGTACGCAGGCGTCGCCAGCGGCTGCGGGCCAGGTTCCAGGCGACCCGGCGGACCCAGGCCACCGGGTCGTCGTAGCGGACCAGGCGGTCCCAGCGGGCCAGCGCTCGGTAGAACGCCTCCTGGGCCAGATCCTGCGCATGGCCCAGATCCCCGGTGTACGCGCACAGTTGGGCGGTCACGCTGCCGAAGTGCGCGTGGTAGAAGTCGTCGAAGGTGATCGTCGCCTCGACCACCGCACCGGCTGTTCGTGCCGCCGGTGGCTCATTGGCGCGGGCCCCCATCGTTGCTGTCACTGCCCCTCCCCGTCGCCGCCAGGCTCGTCTGCCCTTGGCGCTGGTAACACTCCGAGACTGGGTTGACGGTTGCGGGCTCCGCTGCCGCCTACCTGACTGTTCGGGATGTCCGCAACAGACGGGCGGGTTGATCGCCGGATGAAGGGATGTGACCTCCGACATGACGTGAGTAACGTTCGGCCCCATGGAAACGCCGCCGGTCCGGTCCGCCGCCCTGCGACAGCGGACCGGACCGGCTCAGCGGTAGTAGTGGGTGAAGGTGGCCTGGTTGTCGTCCCGATCACGCTCCAGCAGGCCGCTCCCATCCGCACCGGTGCCGAAAATTTCAACGGTCGCCTTTCCGGATGACAACGGCACTCCCTGCGCCCGCTGCAGCCGGAGGGTGAGCCGAATATCCGCGTGCGGAGCCAGCCGGCCCAACGTGCACTGGTACGGCGCCCGCGCCTCACGCATGTTCTCGCGACACCGATCCCAGCCATCCCCGACAGGTCGCAGCTGCCACGGCAGTCCGAACGACAGCACCGCCTCGGGCACCTCGCCCGCGCTGGCGTTGCGTACCCTGACCTCGATCGTGCCGGAGAAGCTGTCGCCGGGTTCTCTGACGAGGGCCAGGTTCGAGGAACTGACTGACAGGTCGGCGGCGTACGGATTGGGGCCGAAGGCCCTCGGTCCTTCGACCTGGCGGAACCGCTGCCCGTCCCAGGTGTACCCGCGCCACTGGCGCTGCGACTGCTCCAGCGGCCAACCCACCCCCGGCGCCCGGTCGGCCATCGCCACCCGGGTCACCCCGTCGGCACGTACCTCCGCCCCGATCAGCCACTCAGGGGCCGGGTCGGCGGTGGCGGCCACCCGACCGAGTGTGATGATCCGCCCAGCGGCGTCCCGATCGAAGGCGACAACCTGCGCAGGCCCCCGCGTGCCGAACAGACAGCGCACCAGGATGACGGTCTCCGTCGCACCGTCGCGGTCCACATCCCCGTAGTCGAGCTCGACGAGCAGATTGGTGTCGGTACCTACCGGGTCACCGCTGAGCCGGACCCCACGGGAAGCGCACACCTTGTTGTTCGGACGGTCAGGTAGATCGTCCCAGGCGGGCAGGTCGACGGTGGCGGCGAGTAATTCGGCCCGGTCGATTCGGCCGTCCGGCACGGCAGGTGGGGACGAGACAACGGGCGACGGCGAGTCGGACGGTGTCGGTGGAGCCGTCGCCGGCGCCGGTCCTGAGTCTCGGCGCAACCCGACCTGCCCGGCCACCGGCACGGTCACCGCCACCACCAGCGCCACGGCCACCGCCACCGCCGCGCGCCGCCGTCGGCGACGGACGATGTGCCGGACCGCGGCCGGGCCGTCCGGCGCGATGGCCGGGAGCATGGTCTCCCGGTATTTGGAGAACTCCGCGTCGAGCTGAGCGTCGAAGTCAGGCATGGTCGGTCACCTCGTTCTGGGGAGCCAACTGCGCCGCCAACCCAGCACGACCCCGGTGCAACCAGGTCTTGACCGTGCCCTCCGGCACGTTCTCCAACTGGGCGATCTCGGTTACAGGGAGGTCCGCGAGGTGGTGCAACACCACGACGCGGCGATGGTTCGGCGGCAGTGCGGCGAGCGCGCGCGTCAACGCCACCCGGTCCGGGCCGGGGCCGGGCACGTGCTCCTCGCGCTGACGCCGCAGGTACGACTGCGCGGTCCGCAACCGACGCCAGCGGCTGGTAGCCAGGTTCCAGGCGACCCGCCGCACCCAGGCGACCGGGTCGTCGTAGCGGGAGACTTTCGCCCACCGCGCGAAGGCCCGGCAGAATGCCTCCTGGACCAGGTCCTGCGCCTGATTCACGTCCCCGAAGTAGGCAGCGAGCTGAATGGTCAGCGACCTGAAGTGGGCGTGGTACAGCTGGTCGAACTCGATGTCGTCGACCGAGGTCCGCCCGGCCGGCCGGGTCATGTTCGCTGGCGGAGGCTTGCCGAGCCTCGATTCGGCGCTCACCGTCACCTGAGTCCTCCCCGCTCGCGTCACCCTTTCGTCGGGGACGACGCTGCTCACACGTGGTGGAGCCGGATCAGGTTTCACCGATCGGGAGACTTCTCGGTGAAGTTTCGATGACGCGCTTCTCCACCGCTCACCCGGGCCGCGCAGGTGTTGACTGTGATTCACTGTCGGTCGAGGAGAGGGGACGTCTGTGCAGCTGCCGGGAGTGCTCGGTGAGCCGATCCGGTTCGTGCTGAACTGGGGCCGCCGCTACTCGCTCTGGGTCTTCAACTTCGGCCTGGCCTGCTGCGCGATCGAGTTCATCGCCACCAGCATGGGTCGGCACGACTTCATCCGGCTCGGCGTGATCCCGTTCGCCCACGGTCCGCGGCAGGCCGACCTGATGGTGGTGTCCGGCACGGTGACCGACAAGATGGCTCCGGCGATCAAGCGGCTCTACGACCAGATGCCCGAGCCGAAGTACGTCATCTCGTTCGGTGCCTGCTCCAACTGCGGCGGCCCCTACTGGGATTCGTACTCGGTGACCAAGGGAGTCGACCAGCTCATCCCGGTCGACGTCTACGTGCCCGGCTGCCCACCTCGGCCGGAGGCGCTGCTGCACGGCATCCTGCGCCTACAGGAAAAGATCGCCGCCGAGCAGTCCGGCATCGGCGGCGTGCCGCAGCGGGATGTGTTGGCCGCGCCGCTGGACGCACCGCCCCGCGAAGCCGCCGCCCCCCGCTCCGTCGACTCGCTCACCGCCCCACCGGTGCGCCCACCCGCCGCCAACTGACGACGGCCAAGCCGCCGCCCGGACGAATCCGAGCGGCGGCCCGAGTGGCCGGTCAGCCGTTCGCCGCGACCGCCAGGGTGGTCCGCACGACGTTGTCGCTCGGGTCGGCGTCGGGAGTGGCCGGGTACCAGTTGGTCGCCACCTCGATGTCGATCAGTTCGCTGGCGTCGGCCGGATCGGTCGGCGGGCTGACGACCAGCGCGAAGCTGTACTCCTCGCCGGGCATCAACCGCAGCTCCGGCACCGGCACCAGCGCACCGCCGCCGTTTACCGGACCGCTCGTCGGGTCGGTGTGCCAGAACACGGATCCGGCGGGCAGGGAGCTGACCCGCACGGAGAAGCTGTCGTGCGGAGCGTCGCCGTCGTAGCGGATCGTCACCGGCACCCGCAGGTTGCCCTCTCCGTCCGGGAGCACCGTGACCGGGCCGTCCAGCCTGATCGAGGCGTTCGGCTGCGCGTCCTGAACGTACGGCCGAGGACGGATCAACGAACCCTTCGTGGACCGGAACAGCGCGCTGAGCGGGGTACGCGCCACCAGACCGTCAATGCTGGAGTAGACCTCGACCCAGCCGCCGTTCATGACCATTGGGTACGTCCGGGGGTTCGTCAGCACGTGGAAGTCGAGCACGTTCCGGACGCTCTCGCCCGGGGCCAGGTCGGCCCAGTTGTCCGTCAGGGAGCAGTTGGCCACCCGGCGGTTGTTCTCCACCCGCATGTCGAACATGTCGCATTCGGTGCCGTCGAACCGGAAGGCGCCCGGCACCGGCTCACGCAGCTTGTAGTAGAAGTAGTCGGTCTCGCTGCCGGTGTTGGTGACGGTCAGCGGGACGCTGCCCCGGTAGCCCCGTTCGGTCGGGTTCAGGATCAGCTTGCCCACCGACAGCGTGCGACCGTCGCGGTCCGGCGGCGCGGCCACCGCCGCGCCGGCGGTGGCGACAGTCGCGGTCAGGCCGAGCAGTACGGCGGTGAGCAGGGTTCCCGTTTTTCTGAACATGGATTTCTGGTCCTCCCGTGTTGGTGGCCGGTGCGGATCGCATCGACTGCCTAGCTAGACGTCAGCCAACCCATGGAATGGTTGCCGTCGCACGACAATCAATTCGTGCCGTCCAATATCGGTGTCGGGATTCCCCGCCGCCACTCGAGCCGACGCGTCGGCCGCGGGGAAGAAGACGGTTGTCCGACGTGCGGGTGGCTGGGCAGGGCTAGCCTGCGCATCATGACCAGCTCCACGGACCAGCGGTCCGCTCACATCATCGACGTGCTCACCGAGGAGTTCGGCACGTCGATGGCGACCGACCCGGCCGCCTTCCGCCGCAAGTTCCGCAAGATGGCGGCGTCCCCGTTCGCCTTCTACCGGGGCAGCGCCGCGCTGTTCTACGCCGACCAGCTCGGCGACTTCGCCGACGACCGGTTCAGCAACGAGCAGACCAGCCGGGTGTGGATGCACGGTGACCTGCACGCGGAGAACTTCGGCACCTACATGAACGCCTCCGGGCAACTGGTGTTCAACGTCAACGACTTCGACGAGGCGTACGTCGGGCCGTTCACCTGGGACCTGCGCCGGCTCGCGGCCAGCGTGGCGCTGCTCGGCTACAGCAAGGCGCTCTCCGACACCTCGATCGGGGACCTGGTGGCTGGCTTCGCCCGGTCGTACCTGACCGAGCTGCGGGCGATCGCCGCCGGCGGTGACGACGCGATCGGCTCGATCACCCTGGAGAACGCCGACGGGGTGCTGCGCCGGGTCCTTCAGCAGGCCCGACTCAACACCCGCGTCGACCTGCTCGCCGCGCAGACCACAATTGACAACTACGAGCGACGCTTCTCCGTCGGTGACGGGGTCTTCGAGATCGACGACGCCACGCGGGACAAGGTTCGTGCCGCCTTCCAGGACTACCTGGGCACTCTGCCAGCCGCCTCGACGCAGCTCCGGCCGGTCGAGGCGCGGATCAAGGACGTGGTGTTGCGCAAGGGGGTGGGCATCGGCTCGGCCGGGCTGCCGTCGTACAACCTGCTGCTGGAGGGGCACACCCAGGCCCTGGAGAACGACGTCGTCATCTACATGAAGCAGGCGCAGGTGCCGGCTGTGGCGCGGTACGTCACCGACGAGTCGGTCCGCGGCTACTTCCAGCACCAGGGTCACCGGACCGCCGAGTCGCAGCGGGCGTTGCAGGCGTACGCCGACCCGTGGCTGGGCTTCACCGAGTTGGACGGGGTCGGTCAGCTCGTCGCAGAGGTCTCCCCGTACGCCGCCGACCTGGACTGGTCGGACGTGAACGAGCCGGAGGAGTTGAGCGGGGTCCTCGTCGACCTCGGTCGGGCGGTGGCCCGGATGCACTCGGTCGCCGACGACGAATCCAGCCACGACCTGGTGGACTACTCCACCGAGGAGGCGATCGTCGCCGCGGTGGACACCGACGAATCGGGCTTCGTCACTCACCTGGTGGACTTCGCGCACGCGTACGGGGTGCGCGCCCGGCAGGATCACCAGCTCTTCGTCGACCTGTTCCGCAACGGTCGGCTGCCGGGCATCTGATCGGGCGGGGCGTCGCTCAGGACGCGAACTCCAGCACCACCTTGATGTCGTCCGGCCCGGAGGTGTACGCCTCGGCGTACGCCTCCACCGGCACCCGGCGGGTGATCAGCGAGTTGAGCCAGCCCTGGTCGGCGCGGGTGAGCGCATCGACGGCGAGATCCCAGTGTCGGCGGTTGGCGTTGACCGAGCCGAACACCACGTTGTTTTCCAGGACCAGGGCCCGGTTGAGCGCCCCGGCGTCGAAGTCGATGAGCCGGCCGCCGCTGGACACGCCGGCCAGGCAGACGATCCCGGTTGGCCCCGCCTTGCACATGACATCGAGGACCACTGTGGGTGCTCCGGTGCACTCGACCACCACGTCCGGTTCGAAGGGCAGGTCGTTGACCGGCACCGCGTGGTAGGTGGCACCGAGCGCGGCGACCAGCTCCGGCTTCGGGCCCTCGGTCGCCCGGTCCAACACGTGCACGGCGAGCCCGCGCTGGGTGGCGAGCAGTGCGGCCAGCAGCCCGATCGGCCCGGCCCCGGTCACGAGGACCGTCTGGGGTTGCCACTCGGCTCGGTGCCCGATCCGCTCGATGTGGTCCCATGCTTTGGCGACGACGCTTGTCGGCTCGAGCAGCACGCCGACCTGTGCGAGCGACGGGTCGAGCCCGACCGCGAAGCGCGGTTGGAGTCGCCAGCGGTCGCGGGCGAAGCCCGGCAGGGCCTTGATGCCGTGCTCGGTGAACTGCCCGTTGCGGCACATGTCCCATTCGCCGACCGCGCAGTTGGAGCAGGGCACCGGGTCCGGATGCCGGACCACCCCGGCCACCAGGTCACCGGGTTGCAGGGTGCCGCTCGGGTCCTCCAGGACGCGGCCCAACGACTCGTGCCCGATGACCAGGCGGTCCGCTCCCGGTGGCGCCTCGCCGTACGCCCCGGCGATGATTTCGTGGTCGGTGCCGCAGATCCCCACCGCCAGAGCCTCGACCAGGATCGAGCCCTCCTCGGCAGCCGGCTCCGGCTGATCCTCGACGAGGCGCAGCGTATTGGCGACCCCGGGTGTCACAGTCACAGCGCGCACTCCCTCATCTTTCCCCGCCGAGGGCTACGCCGCGCCCAAAGCCGGCAGATCGCCGGCTAGCGGCGGCGGACGGGCGCGGGCCGGGCTCGCACCGGCGGGACGTCCTAGGATCAGCGGCATGACTCCCGAAGAGGTCGGCGCTCGGCTGGTCGCGCTGCTTGCGCCGGTTGAGGCGACCCCGTCGGTCTCCGGCGGGCAACGGTTCGCCCGCGCCACCGTCGATGTGCCGCTGGAAAGCTGGCTGACCGCTGTTCGTGTCGCCCGCGACGATGCCGTGCTGGCCTGCGACTTCTTCGACTGGCTCTCCGCGGTCGACGAGTTGGCCGAGGGCTTCGACGTGGTGGCGCACCTCTGGTCGACGCGGCTACGGCACGGGGTGCTGCTGCGTACCCGGTTGCCGCGTGGCACGCCCACGGTCGCCTCGGTGGTCGACGTCTATCCGGGTGCCGCCTGGCACGAGCGGGAGACACACGAGATGTTCGGTATCGACTTCGCCGGCCACGGGGAGTTGCTGCCGCTGTTGCTGCCGCCCGAGTTCGAGGGTCACCCGCTACGGAAGGAGTTCGTGCTCGCTTCCCGGGTGGCCAAGCCCTGGCCGGGTGCGAAGGAGCCAGGCGAGTCCGAGGCCGGTGGTGGGCGCCGACCGATCCGCCCGCCGGGCGTTCCCGCTCCGGGTGAGTGGGGGACCACGCCCACTCCGGCCGGCGCTGGTGGCGTGGGGGAGGGTCCGCGTGGCGGCACCCCGGCCAGGCCGGCCGGTGAGCGTCCGGCGCGGCCCGGTCCGGTCGCGGACCCGCCGGCCCGCGACGGCCGCACCGATGACGACGGGGGTACGACCTGATGCCGCTCTGGGTGGAGCTGGTGTTGCGGGTGGGCGGCGTGTTGGTCGCGTTCCTCACCCTGCCGTTGCTGGTCGGCCAGGCCGAGCACAAGGTGATGGCGCACATGCAGGGCCGGCTCGGTCCGATGTACGCGGGTGGCTTCCACGGTTGGGCCCAGTTGGTCGCGGACGGGGTCAAGTTCGTGCAGAAGGAGGACGTGACCCCGCGCGAGGCGGACCGGGCGGTGTTCCGGCTGGCCCCGGCGGTGGCGCTGGTGCCCTATCTGCTGGTGCTGTTGGTCATCCCGCTCGGCCCGAACGACCTGGTCGGGCAACCGTTGGACATCGGCTTGTTCTTCGTGCTGGCCGTGGTCGGTGTCGGGGTCGTGGCGGTGCTGATGTCGGCGTGGGCGTCGGCCAACAAGTACAGCCTGCTCGGTGGCCTGCGTGGGGCCGCCCAGTTGCTCGGTTACGAGTTGCCGCTGGTGCTGGCTGCCGCGTCGGTGGCGATGGCGGCGGGCACGCTCAGCCTCTCTGGCATCGTCGAGGCGTGGCAGCCGTGGTGGCTGCTCTGGCAGGCACCCGCGATGATCGTCTTCTTTGTCGCCGGGTTGGCCGAGATTCGCCGGCCGCCGTTCGACATGCCGGTGGCCGACTCGGAGCTGGTCTTCGGCTACATGACCGAATACACGGGTCTGCGCTTCGCGTTCTTCCTGCTCGCGGAGTACGTCGGCATCGTGGTGATCGCCGCGCTGACCACTGTGCTGTTCCTCGGTGGGTGGCAGGGCCCGTTCGCTGATGATCAGTTGGGCTGGCTCTGGACGCTGCTCAAGATCTTCGCCGTGGCCTTCGTGATCATCTGGCTCCGGGTGTCCTACCCCCGGCTGCGCGAGGACCAGTTGCAACGGCTCTGCTGGCTGGTGCTGGTGCCAGCGTCCCTAGGGCAACTGGTCCTCACCGCCGCGGTCCGCATCGCTCTCTGAGGCCGCAGCATCACCCTCACGGACCCCGACGCGGCGTCGATTGCGGCGCGAGGTCCGGCCTGACGCCCGACGGGGTGACCACCCTGTCTCGACGTCCTTTGCTCTGCTTCAACCCAGGCAACACTTGCGCGGCAGAAGTGTTGCCTGGGTTGAAGCAGAGCAAAGGCGACGCGAGCACCCCCACCACCCGGCCACCCCCGTCTGAGCGGCGAGGGTCGCGTGGGTCGCGTGGGTCGCGTGGGTCGCTGGCTCAGCGCAGCGGAGTGTGCGCGGGGTCGACGGGCTCAGTCGGCGGAGGAGGCGGCGTGCCGTCGCCGAAGGGGCGGCCGCCGAGGGTTTCCCGACCGTGCGGGGTGACCCAGTTGGACAGGTCCGGGCCGAGCGGCACGACCCCGGTCGGGTTGATGTCGCGGTGCACCTCGTAGTAGTGCCGCTTGATGTGGTCGAAGTCGACGGTGTCGCCGAAACCAGGGGTCTGGAACAGGTCCCGGGCGTACGCCCACAGCACCGGCATCTCGCTCAACTTCTGCCGGTTGCACTTGAAGTGGCCGTGGTAGACCGGGTCGAAGCGGACAAGCGTGGTGAACAGCCGCACGTCGGCCTCGGTGATGGTGTCGCCGACCAGGTACCGCTGGTCGGTCAGCCGCTCGGTCAACCAGTCCAGCCGGTCGAAGAGCCGGTGGTACGCCTTCTCGTACGCCTCCTGGCTGCCGGCGAACCCGCAGCGGTAGACGCCGTTGTTGACGTCCCGGAAGACGACGTCGTTGACCTCGTCGATCTGCGCCCGCAGGTGCTCGGGGTAGAGCTGTGGGGCACCGTCGCGGTGGTACGCGCCCCACTGTGTGGACAGGTCGAGGCTCATCTGCGCGTAGTCGTTGGTCACCACCTGCCCGGTCGG
This sequence comes from Micromonospora sp. DT201, assembly GCF_049841575.1. NCBI lineage: Bacteria > Bacillati > Actinomycetota > Actinomycetes > Micromonosporales > Micromonosporaceae > Micromonospora > Micromonospora sp. DT201. The sequence continues at coordinate 60,678 of NZ_JBNCKP010000001.1, forward strand.
CACGTCGACGATCGCCGGCACCGTGATGCCGCGCTCGTAGCCGGGGAAGCGCTTGAAGAACGCCTCCTGGATGCGCTCGATGCCGAGCACCGGGTCCCGCCCACCCGGGTCGAGATCGAAGGTCCAGCTCCGGGCGTCGTGGGTCGGGCCGGCCACCGCCATCGACATGGCGTCCTCCAGGCCGAGCAGCCGCCGCACGATGATCAGGCGGTTGGCCCACGGGCAGGCCCGACTCACCGCCAGCCGGTACCGGCCCGGCTCCACCGGGTACCCGTCGCGCCCGTCCTCGGTGATCCGAGTGGCGATGTACCGCTGGTCGCGGGTGAACTCGCCGCCTGGCTCGACGTACTTCCCGCCTGTTTCCTCGCCCACGTCATCCTCCGGTCTGTTGCCGTCTTCGTCACATTCTCGCGGATCTTCGGCCCGCCGGTGTGGCCTGAGTCAACCTGACCGCGTCGCCGGGACCGCCGGCCCGGATACCCTGCCGGCATGACGGATGTGGAGGCCGCGGCCCGGCGTTTCATCGCGGACGTGTGGAACGCCCGCCGGGAGGAGTCGGCGTACGAGTTGATCGCCGAGGAGTGCCCAGGGCTGGGCGGCACCGGGCCGGAGGCGACGCTGGCCTGGCACCGGGAGCGGCGGGCGGCCTTCCCGGACCTGCGCTACAAGATCGTGGACGTGGTCGCGGCCGGCGAGCGGGTGGCCGTGCACTGGCGGGCGGCCGGCACGCACGTCGGGCAGTTCGGGCCGGTGCTCCCGACCGGGCAGGTGGTGAGCTATTCCGGTGCGACGTTCCTGCGCTTCGACACGGCGGGCCGGATCGTCGAGGTGTGGAGCTGCAACGAGCTGTTCCAATTATTGCAACAGCTCGGCGTCGAGATGCTCCCCCCGACAGTCGTCAGCGGACCCGGGGCGTGATCCGGCTGATCGGCAGGTTGATCGGAAAGGGCTCGCCGGTGTCGACGAACTTCGTCCACCGCCCGGTCTCGTTGTAGACCTCGTTCACCGCGTCGATCCGGTAGGTCACGACCTCCAACGCGCCACCCTGCGTCTCGATCCGCCAGTAGAAGGGGATGCCGGCCTGGGCGTACAGCGCCGGCTTCAACACCCGATCGATCGAGCGGGTGCTCGGTGAGACGATCTCGATGGCGACGACCACCTCGTGCGGCTCGTACTTCGACGGCTCGCGAGCCGCCGCTGCCGCCGTGGTGATCAGCACGTCGGGGATGAAGGACCGGGTGCGGTTGATCCGCACCTCGACCCCTTGGGTCACGTCGTAGCCGTCGGGGCAGTCTTCGTCGAGCGCGGCCATCAGGTGGCCAGCGATTGTCTGGTGGGTACGGGTGGGGGAGGGGGACATCAGCAGCACTCCATCGAGCAGTTCCCGGCGGCGACCATCCTCGGGCAGCGCATCCAGGTCGTCAGTCGTCCACACGCTCTCGGGCGGGTAGTCGCTCTGCAGCGCGGCGGTCATGGCAGGTCCTTCCAGGTGCGTTCGTTCTCCCCGCGACCACGGTACCGCCTTGGACCCACGGGTGGTGGTCGCGCGCGCCGAGGCCACAGGGCAGGATGGTCGACATGAGCGACCCCAGCGAGCACGGCGACCCGGCCGGCGCCACCAGTGCACGCGGCCTGCCCGGCGCGGGTCTGGTGAAGGGGCTGGCGGTCACCCTCAAGACGATGACCAGCCGGTCGACCACCCAGCAGTACCCGGACGTGGCCCCCGACCTGCCGCCCCGCTCGCGTGGTGTGATCGCGTTGTCGGAGGAGAACTGCACGGTCTGCATGCTCTGCGCCCGTGAATGTCCGGACTGGTGCATCTACATCGACTCGCACAAGGAGGAGGTGGCGGTGCCCGGCGCCGCCCGCCCCCGCCAGCGCAACGTGCTCGACAAGTTCGACATCGACTTCTCGCTCTGCATGTACTGCGGCATCTGCATCGAGGTCTGCCCATTCGACGCGCTCTATTGGTCACCGGAATTCGAGTACGCCGAGTACGACATCAAGGACCTGCTGCACGACAAGGACCACCTCGGTCAGTGGATGGCCACCGTCCCGCCGCCGCAGGCACACGACCCGAACGGGGAGCCCGCCAAGGAGGAGACCGCCGCCGCGCGCAAGGCTGCCGCCGCGCGTCCGGCCCCTTCGTCGGTACGCCCCGAGCCCGGCACCGACCCGGGTCCGGCGTCGTGACGCCCGCCCGACGGATGCCGACCCCAACCGTGGGGGCGGCTCGGTGACCGGCGCGGACGTGCTGCTGCTCGCCCTCGGCGCGGTGGCGGTCGGTGCCGGCGTGCTGGTGGTGACGACGAAACACCTGGTCCGGGCAGGGCTCTACCTGGTGGTGTGCCTGGGCGCGCTGGCCGGTGACTTCCTCGTGCTCAGCGCCGAGCTGGTGGCCTGGGTGCAGGTGCTGATCTATGTGGGCGCGGTGGTGGTCCTGCTGCTGTTCGCGGTGATGCTGACCCGGGCTCCGATCGGCGCCTCCGACGACCTGGACCGGCCTGGCTGGCCGGCCGCCCTGATCGGTGGTGGCGCCGGGCTGGGGCTGACCGTCCTGCTCGTCGACGCGTACCGCTGGAGCACCGTCGCGCTGCCGGACGCGGGCACCGCCGAGCGGCTGGGAGAGCAGATCTTCCAGTCCTGGGTGCTGCCGTTCGAGGTGCTCTCCGTGCTGCTGCTGTCCGCCCTGGTGGGCGCGATCGTGCTGTCCCGGCCGGACATCGGCCGACCCGGCCCGGGCGCGGATGCCGCCGCCGAGCGGCGCGGGGTCGACGTCAAGACCGGGGGGCGTCGGTGAGGCCGGTCATCCCGTACGTCACCGCTGCGCTGCTGTTCGGCCTCGGCGTGTACGGCGTGCTGCGCCGACGCAACGCGGTGCTGGTGCTGATGTCAGTCGAGTTGATGCTCAACGCGGTCAACCTGATCCTGGTCACCGCGGACACCACCGCCCGCGCCGTGTTACCGCACTCCGGGCAGGTCTTCGCGCTGTTCGTCATCGTCCTCGCCGCCGCCGAGATCGGGGTGGGGCTGGCGATCGTCCTGCAGCTCTACCGGCTGCGGGCCACCGTGGCGGTGGATGACGTGCCGCTGACCGAGCCGGCTCATCCCGTCGGCGGGCGCGAGCCGGCCGTCCTGGACGCGGAGGCGGGCCGGTGACCGGGCTGCTCGGGGTGCTGCTGCCCGCCGTACCGCTGGTCGCCGGCCTGGTCGGTCTGCTGTTGCCGCCGGCCCCGCGACACCCGGGCGCGGGTGCGGCCGGCGGTGACCGGGCCCGACGGTTGGCCGTCGCGCTCGGCGTCACCGGCGCGGCCGGTGCGCTGGCGCTGGCCATCGCGCTGTTGCTGACTGTCGACGGGCCGACCGAGACGTCGACCACCTGGGTCGACGTGGGCGGGCTGATGGTGACGCTCGGCGTCCGGCTGGACGGCGCCGCCGCGCTGGTCGCGGTGGCGGTCACCGCGGTCGCCCTGGCCGTGCAGGTCTACTCGGTCGGTTATCTGCGGCGCGGTCCACACGACGACGTCGACGTCGACCACCGCTACCCGCCGTACGCCGCGCAGATCAGCATCTTCACCGGTGCCATGCTGCTGGTGGTGGTCGCCGGCGACCTGATCATGCTGCTGGTCGGCTGGGAGGTGATGGGCCTCTGCTCGTACCTGCTCATCGCCCACGACCGTCGACTGCCCGCCGCGCCGGCCGCCGCGGTGAAGGCGTTCCTGGTGACCCGGGTCGGTGACGTCGGGTTCCTGCTCGGCATCGCGTTGCTGGGCGTGTCGACGGGCAGCTTCCGGATCGCGGACGTGCTCGCCCACGACCACTCCGGTGCGACGTTGACCGCCGCTGGCCTGCTGTTGCTGGCCGGGGTGGCCGGCAAGAGCGCCCAGTTCCCGCTGCACACCTGGCTGCCGGACGCGATGGCCGGCCCGACGCCGATCTCGGCGCTGATCCATGCCGCGACGATGGTCGCCGCCGGGGTGTACGCCGTGGCCCGCCTCTACCCCCTGTTCACGGCCGCGCCGGTGACGCTGACCGTGCTGGGGGTGCTCGGCGCGATAACGCTGCTGCTCGGCGCGCTCGCCGCCACCGCACAGGACGACATCAAACGGGTGCTGGCCTGGTCGACCGTGTCCCAGTTGGGCTACATGACGGGCGCACTGGCGGTCGGCTCACCGTCGGCGGCGCTGTTCCACCTGCTCACCCACGCCGCGTTCAAGGCGCTGCTGTTCCTCGCCGCCGGCGCGGTGATCCACGCGGTCGGCACCACCCTGATGTCGGAGATGGGCGGGCTGCGGCGGAGCATGCCTGTGACGTTCTGGTGCACGGTGGTGGGCCTGGGCGCGCTGGTGGGGGTGCCGCCGTTGGCCGGTTTCTGGAGCAAGGACGGCGTGCTCACGGTGGCCGAGTCGGCCGCGCTGGAGGGCACCGGCCCGGCGCCGTCCTGGGTGGGCTGGCTGGTGTGGCTGGCCGGGTTGGTCGGCGTGGCGATCACCGCCTGGTACGCCGGTCGGCTGCTGCTGCGCGCCTTCTTCGGTGCCCCACGCCTGCCGCTGGTCCGGCCGCACGATCCGCCCGCGTTGCTGCGCTGGCCGGTGCTGCTGCTGGCCGTACCGGCCGCGCTTCTCGGTCTGGCCGGCTTCGTCGGGGCGTTCGCCGACCGCCTGCGATTCGCCACCGTCCCGGTGGCGGGCTCCGAGGACGGCCTGGTCCACCTCGGGCCCGGGGTGCTGCTGCCGTTGGTGTTGCTGCTGGTCGGCGCGGGGCTGGTAACGCTGGGCTGGCGTCGGAACCGGGCCGCCGACCCGGCGGCCGCGCTGGGTCCGCTGCGGCCGGTCTTCGCCCGCGCGTTCCGGCTCGACGACGTCCAACACACCCTGGTCGTACGCCCCGTCCGCGCGCTGGCCCGCGCCGCGCGCGCCGGCGACGAGGTGGTGGTGGACGGTGCGGTCGAGGGCACCGGGCGGGTCGCGTCCGGTCTGGGCGCGGGGCTGGCGGTGCTGCACCGAGCGGCGCTGCCCCGGGCCGCCGCCGGCGTGCTGGCCGGCGCGCTGCTGATCGGGTTGGCAGCCACCCTGATCGGAGTGATCCGGTGAGCGCGAGGAGTGAGCCGGGGTTGCGAGCCCCGCAGTCGCGAACAGAGGCGGTCCAGTGACGTTTGGGCAGGGTTTGTTGGTTGCCGTTCTGGCGGTGCCGGCGCTCGGTGCGGTTGCGGTGGCGGCGACGCCCCGGGACCGGGCGGCCCGCCTGGTCGGCACGGTAGCGGCGGCGCTGACCCTGTTGGCCGCGGTGCCGCTGGTGTTCGGGGGTCGGGGCTGGTTCGCCTGGTCGGCCGACGCGCCGGCGGTGCGTCCGTGGCATCAACTGGATCTGCCCTGGGTGCCCGGCCTGGAGTTGCGTTTCCATCTCGGCGTCGATGGCATCTCCTGGCCGCTTGTGGTGTTGACCGCGCTGCTCACCCTGCTCTGTTGCGCGTACACGATGTGGCGTGTTCCGGGCGGCGGCAGTGGCCGGGCGTTGGTCGCGCTGCTGTTGGTGGTCGAGGTGGGCATCCTGGGCACCTTCCTCGCCCTGGACCTGGTGCTGTTCTTCCTGTTCTTCGAGATCGTCCTGCTGCCGATGTACGCGATCATCGCCGGCTGGGGTGGCGCGGACCGGCGTCGGGCAGCCCGCAAGTTCGCGCTCTACACGCTGTTCGGCTCGGTGTTGCTGCTGGTCGGCGTGTACGTCGTGGTGTCCGCCGCCGGCACTGCCGACGTGGTGGCGTTGACCGGCGGTGCGGGGATGTCCCGGGGCACCCAACTGGCCGCGTTCACCCTGCTCGCGCTGGCGTTCGCGGTGAAGAGCCCGCTGTGGCCGCTGCACTCCTGGCTTCCTGACGCACACACCCAGGCCCCCACGGTGGGCAGTGTCGTGCTGGCCGGGGTGCTGCTGAAGATGGGCACCTACGGTCTGATCCGGGTGGCGGTGGGGGTGGCGCCGGAGGGTGCGCGCTGGGCGGCGCCGGTGCTCGGCGTGCTGGCCGTCGCCGCGATCCTGATCGGTTCGCTGATCTGCCTGGCCCAGGCCGACGTGAAACGGCTGATCGCGTACTCGAGCGTGGGGCACATGGGCTTCGTGCTGCTGGGTGTCGCCACGCTGACCACCATCGGCATCCAGGCGGCGCTGATCGGCAACGTCGCACACGGGGTGATCACCGGCTTGCTCTTCTTCCTGGCCGGCGCGGTGAAGGACCGTACCGGCACGGGCACTCTCGCCGAGCTGTCCGGGCTGCGGGAGACCGCGCCTCGGTTGGCTGGGCTGCTCGCGTTCGCGGCGATCGCTTCGCTGGGCCTGCCGGGTCTGGCCGGTTTCTGGGGCGAGGCGTTCGCGGTGATCGCCGCCATTCAGGTGGGCGGCCCGCTGTGGACCACCCTCGGGGTGCTGGCCGCGGTCGGCGGCGCGCTCACCGCCGCGTACTTCCTGCGGCTGTTGCGCCAGGTCACCCACAACCGGCCAAGCCCTGCCGTCGGGCAGGTCGGCCCTGGCCTGGCCGGTGCGGAGCTGACCGCGTGGGTGCCGCTGGTGCTGCTCGCGTTGGCCATCGGGCTGGCCCCGGCGCTGGTCCTCGGCGTCGCCGAGGCCCCCGTCGACGCCCTGATCGGGGTGGTCTTCCCATGACTGGCGTGCAAAGCGTCGACAGCGTTGCGCTGTTGCCGGCCTACCTGGCCGCCGGCACCGCCGTGCTCGTCCTCCTCACCGACCTGCTTCTGGCCCGGCCCCGGGCAACGATCGTGGCGGCGGCGGTCGGTGCTCTCGGCACGGCCGTCGGAGCCGCCCTGGTCGGGGCGGGCGGGGAGCGGCGGACGTTCTGCGTCGGCGCCGACTGCTCCTGGATCTTCGGCGGTCGGGCCGCGCTGGTTGCCGTGGTGGTGGCGCTGCTCACCCTCGGCGTGCTCGGGCTCTCCGTGCCCGCGTTGCTGGCTGGGCGGTCGCCGGTGGGGGAGTACGCCTTCCTGCTGGCCTGCTCGATGACCGGCGGCGTGGTGCTCGGCGCGGCCGGCGATCTGATCACTCTGATCGTCGCCCTGGAGACGCTGACCCTGCCGCTGTACGTGCTGGTCGGCCTGCGCCGGGGCAGCCTCGCCAGCGCCGAGGCCGCGTTGACCTTCTTCGTGGTCAGCGTGGTGGCGACCACGCTGACCCTGCTCGGCGCTGCGCTGCTGTACGCAGTGACCGGTGGGCTGCACCTGGACCGGCTCAGCGCCTTGCTTGCCGAACGGCCGGAGGTGCGGGACCTGCCGCTGACCACCGCCGCGGTGGCGCTGCTGCTGGTCGGGCTGGCCTTCAAGGTGGCGGCGGTGCCGTTCCACGCCTGGGCGCCGGCCACCTACGACGGCGCTCCGCTGCCGGTGGCCGCGTACCTGTCCACGGCGTCGAAGCTGGGCGGCCTTGTCGCTCTGCTCGCTGTGGTGCAGCGGGCGCTGCCGGCGGATCAGACCGGTCCGGTTCTCGCCGTGCTCGCGGTGCTCACCATGACCGTCGGCAACCTCGTCGCCCTGCGCCAGCGGCGTACCGTCCGGCTGCTCGCGTGGTCGTCAGTCGCGCAGGCCGGCTACATCCTCGCCCCGCTGGGCGCGTTGGCGCTGGCCGCCGGCCGCACCGACGAGGCAAGGGCCGCCGCGTACGCCGCTGCGGTGGCGTACGCCGTCTTCTTCGTGGTGTTGGAGCTGGCCGCGTTCGCCGGGGTGACCGCGCTGCGCCCAGCGGGCGCGGATGGCGGCACGTTGGACGATTTGCGCGGGGCGGCCCGTCGGCACCCGTGGCGAGCGGCGGCGCTCGGTCTCGCGCTGGTGGGTCTGGCGGGCCTGCCACCGGGGTTGGCCGGCCTGTTCGCGAAGGTGACAGTGGTGCGGGCGTTGCTGGACGGTGGGGCGGCCTGGCTGGCGCTGGTGGTGGCGCTGAACGCGGTGATCGGGCTGGCCTACTACCTGCGGGTGACCGCCGCGCTCTGGACCCCGCCGACGCCCCTCGCTGCCCCGAATGGCGGCGGCGCGGCAGCCGTACCCCTGGTGGGTGTGGTGGCTGTGGTGCTGGCGGTGGCGACGGTGGCCGCCGTGGTGCTGGGCGTCGCCCCGCAGTTGGTGCTCGACCTGGCCGGTCGCTGACCTGACCTGTCACTCCAGTCTCAGTGAACTCTCAGCGTTGAGACGGATGGTTGGCGGGTACCGGGTTGTTGCACCGGTCAGCGGATCCCGGCGATCCGTGCACCGAAGGAGAGATCGTGCACCACAACCGTCTGAAGACCGCCGCGCTGCTCGGCCTGCTCTCCGCACTGATTCTCGCGGTGGGCTACGGGTTCGGTGGCAGTGGCGGCCTGGTCATCGCCGTCCTCATCTCGCTGGTGATGAACGGCGTTTCCTACTTCTACTCCGACAAGCTCGCCTTGCGGTCAATGGGGGCGCAACCGGTCACCGAGGCGCAGTTCCCCGAGCTGTACCGGATGGTGCGCGAGTTGGCGACCGACGCCCGCCAGCCCATGCCACGGCTCTACGTCAGCCCGACCGCGCAGCCCAACGCGTTCGCCACGGGTCGTAACCCGCAGCACGCGGCGGTCTGCGTGACCCAGGGCATCACCGAGATCCTCGACTACCGCGAGCTGCGCGGTGTGATCGGGCACGAGCTGTCCCACGTCTACAACCGGGACATCCTGATCTCCAGCGTGGCGGCTGGTCTGGCCAGCATCATCACCCTGCTGGCGAACCTCGCCTTCTTCATCCCGCTGGGCGGCGGGGACGACGAGGACCGGCCCAACCCGGCCGTGCTGCTGCTGACCCTGATCCTCGGCCCGATCGCGGCCACCGTGATCCAGTTGGCGATCAGCCGGAGCCGCGAGTTCCAGGCGGACGCCTCGGGTGCCGAGTTGAGCCGTGACCCGCTGGCCCTGGCCAGCGCACTTCGCAAGATCGATGCGGTGGCCCGACGTCGGCCGTTGCCGGCCCAAGGCCAGCTCACCAGCACCGCACACCTCATGATCGCCAACCCGTTCCGGGGCGGCGGCATGGCGGCGCTCTTCTCCACTCACCCGAAGATGGAGGACCGCGTGGCCCGGCTGGAGCAGATGGCCCGCAATCAGGGGCCGGTGCAGTTCCAGCGCTGACCCGCTGATCCACCGCCTCCGCCCGTACCCGCGCACAGCGGGTACGGGCGGAGCGCTGTATTTCCGTTGTCCATCGGCTGGGCGTCGGCGTTAGGGTCGTAACGGCTCACGCTCATTACACCCTCAGGAGGTTCACGGTGGCCGCGCTGCGTCAGTACCTGGGGGTCTGGCGGATTCCCGGCGCCCCGATGTTGCTGGTCTTCGGCATCATCGGGCGGCTCGGGATCGGCATGACCCCGCTGGCGCTGCTCCTGGTGGTTGAGCAGGTGACCGGGCGATACTCGCTGGCCGCAATCGCAGGCGGGATCTACGCCGTCGCCGGCGCCGCGCTCAGCCCAGTTGCCGGGCGGATCGCCGACCGGGTCGGCCCGAGCCCCGTCCTGCTGGTCACCGCCGTGGCCCACCCGCTGGCCCTCATCGGCCTGCTGCTGGCCAGCCGCTCGGGCGACGACGCCCTCCCTGCCATCTACGTCGCCGCAGCCGTGGCCGGCGCCACGTACCCGCCGCTCACCGCCGCCATCCGTGGCGCCTGGAACGACCTGACCGGCCCCAACTCCGGCCAGTACCCCCTGCGCAACACCGCGCTGGCAGCCGAGACCTCGCTGTTCGAAATCGTCTTCGTGCTCGGCCCGCTGCTCGTGGCCGGCTTCGTACTGGTCGCCGACGCGGCGGCCGCGCTGATCGGCGCGGCCGTGGTCACCCTGGTCGGCACGACCATCGTGGCCCTCGGCCGGGTCATGCGCGGCTGGCGTCCGCACCCGCAGGAGCACCACGCCCGAGGGCTCGGCCCGCTGCGGGTCGCCGGCTTCCCGGCCCTGCTGCTCTGCGTGGCCGGCCTGGGCATCGCGTTCGGCGCCGCCGGCGTGATCGTGCCGGCCTACGCGAGCGGCCACACCACCGACGACCCGGAGAGCCTGGCCGGCCTTCTCCTCGCGGTCTGGGGGATCGGCAGCGCCATCGGCGGGTTCTGGTTCGGTGTCCGCAAGCCGGCACCGAACATGACCCGGCAGTTCGCCCTGCTGCTCGCCGCGCTGGCCGGCACCTTCGTGGTGTTCGCAGTGATGCCCACCCCGCTGGCGCTGGGTGTCGCGCTGGTCGTCGGCGGGGCCACCATCGCACCCGCGCTGACCCTGGAGAACACCCTCGTCGGCCGGATCGCACCCGCCGCCATGCTGAACGAGGCGTACACCTGGGTGGTCACCGTGGCGGTGGCGGCGAGCGCCGCCGGAGGCTCGGTGGCCGGCCTGATCGTGGATCACGCCGGCGGCGTCCGGTGGGCCTTCCTGTTCGCCGGGGCGGCAGTCGCCATCGGGGCCGCGGTCGCCGCACCGCCCGCCGGGCCCATCGCCCGAGCAGAAACCCATGCGGTACGCGCCGAAGAACTCCTCGCCGTCTGACCAGTCAAGCTCGATCCACTCGGGTCCCTCGACGGGCAATCTGCAGCCTCGGCTGCGGCCGTGGCCCAGTCCTCGGCCCCGGCTGCGGCCCAGTCCTCGGCCCCGGCTGCGGCCCAGTCCTCGGCCCCGGCTGCGGCCCCGGCCTTGGCTGCGGCCCCGGTCCAGTCCGCAGCCCAGTGCTTGATCGACTCCACATCGCCGAGGTTGCGGTATCAGATCGCTCAGATACCGCCACGTCGGCGATATGGAGTCGATCACGCCCTCTGGTCTGCGGTGTGCTCACGGTGCTTCCCGGAGGCGCGTCGACAAGCGGGCATAAGCCGCGAAACCTCGGTCGAGCTTGCACTCGACGAGGGCCCCGACTTTGACCTACTCGATCTGTGTGATGCCGGCCTGTCACGGCAGCCCGGGTGCCACCATCCCGGGAAACACGAGTTGATCAGCCGACGCGAACAGGCGCGCCGGTCAGAGAGCGACGCGTCTTGTTACCGGTAGTTGTCGAACTGAAGGGCGACCCCGAAATCCTCGCCCTTGAGCAGCGAGATGACCGCCTGGAGATCGTCCCTCTTCTTGCCGGTGACCCGCAGCTGGTCGCCCTGGATCTGCGCCTGCACGCCCTTGGGACCCTCGTCGCGGATCTTCTTGCTGATCGCCTTGGCCTTGTCCGTCTCGATGCCCTGGACGACCTTGCAGTCGATCTTGAAAATCTTGCCGGACGGGCGCGGCTCGCCAGCGTCCAACGACTTCAGCGAGATGTTCCGCTTGACCAACTTCTCCTTGAACACGTCCAGGGCGGCAAGAACCCGCTCCTCAGTCTCCGCCTGAAGGCCGATCGCCTCATCACCAGACCAGGAGATCTCCGCGCCCGTGCCGCGGAAGTCGAACCGCGTCCCGAGCTCCTTCTCCGCCTGCCGGAGGGCGTTGTCGACCTCCTGGCGGTCAACCTTGCTCACGATGTCGAACGACGGGTTCGTTGCCATGTTTCTGCTCCTGCTGTCCGGCGGTCTGGGCCTGCCGTCGGCCACCGACCAGCGGCACGACCCCCTGACCGTACCCGGTTGCGCCGGTGCAGGGGGGAGCCGCTATTCTTGCTTCCGCCGCCGCGTTACGACGCGGTGGGGTGCCCTGGCGGGTTGCCCGAGCGGCCAATGGGAGCGGACTGTAAATCCGTCGCGAAAGCTTCAGAGGTTCGAATCCTCTACCCGCCACCAGGTGCAGACGCGGCCCCTGACCAGTAGAGATGCTGATCAGGGGCCGTTGTCGTTGATCTAGCCGAGTCCGGCTGAGTCCAGCCGTTGACGACTGGTTGTGGGCAGATGGTGGGCAGGTCGATCTTGCCTCTAAGGGCTCCGCTGAGGTCGCGGATGCTGGTGCTGGTGTCGCCTCTGGGACCTAGGGGCCGCTGCCTCGCGGATCTTGGTGGTCGGCCATCCGGTACTCCCAGCCCTCACGCCAGGCGAAGTCGGCGTCAACCAGGTTCTCCAGCCGGACTCCGTTTATCCAATGGTCGAGTCCCCATCGAGTGGCGACGTGCCCGATAACCAGGACTCGCCGGCCCGTCCATCGCAGCGACAGGTCATCGAGAAAGCGCCCAACCCGGTGCACGGCCTGTCGCCAGCTCTCACCGCCTGGGTAGGGATGGTCCAGGTACCGGCCGCGCCGCTCGTGCAGCTCGGCGGCTGGCATGCCGTTACGCTCCCCGTAGTCACACTCCCGCAGGCGCCAGTCGTGCAGCACGGGGATTACGGTTCCCGAGAAGGCTATGTCGGCCGTCTGCACAGCCCGGCGCAGGTCCGAGGCGAATACCGTCTCGATGCCGTCGTTTCGTCTGCGCTGGCCGACCTCGGCTGCCAATGCTCGTCCCCTGGAGGAAAGTTGGCCCGGTAGCCACCCGGTGGCAAGACCCCTGTCGTTGTCTTCACTCCAGGAGTGCGTCTCGAAGACAATCTCAGTCGGCATGGGGCGATGCTACTGACGGAATGAGACGGGCGGCCGGAGAAACGGGAGCGACCGGGCTCAGTCCGATCGATCGTCGCCCCGGGCCGCCAAGATCCGCGATACAGGACCTAGCGCGGGCCTAGCGACTAGCTGAAGGCTCTGCTCTGGGGCGTAGCTGGCTGTTGTAGGTAGGCCGTGGGCAAGCCAGTCCCGGGGTTGGCCTGGCGCGGCAGCCGGGAGCCCCGCCCCCGACCAGGTCGACCCGTCGGCTTCCGTACCGCCTAGCCGTGCTCGTGCCGCTTCGTGGATGAGCGAATTCGGGGGCGGCGGTCCGGCGGCCGTCGGTGGCTCTCCGCCCCGGCGCCGCAGGCGACCGGGGCGGCTTGCCGCCGGCCGGCTCACCGCCCTCGCGCCGCGCGGAGCGTGGCGCCTTGATCCAGAACAGAAGGATCCGTCAAGCATCAGGTGGGACTAGACACGTGAGGGCGGCAGGTGCAATCGGGACATCTTGTTGACAAACTCTGTGCACATCGTCCGGTCTCGTCTGTCCGGGTTCGCGAACCCGGCGACTGTTCGTGTCCGGCTATCGGTGGGCATCCTTGCTCATAGCGGCTGCCCTGGCCGGTGCTGTCGGGGCACGACCCCCCAGTCGCCAGCCGAAGAACGCCGCCAGGCCCAGGAACGACACCGTGAAGCTCGATGCGACCCGATGCGGCGCGACGCAGACCGTACTCCTGTCGTCCGCGCAGGTGGACCGGCTCATTGACGAGCTGGTATACGCCCAGCTGGAGATGCTGGCACCGGCAGATGGCGGCGAGCGGGCCGGAGAGACGGAGTGAACGCCAACACCCGCCGGGGTCAGCTGCTCCTCGTACTCCTGGCCTGCGCCCTGCGCGGCCACCGCGAGGTGCGTTAGCGGTGCCGCCGGTCCCCGAGCGGCCCGTTGGCGGGACCACCTGGCAGACGTTGGAACGTCTAGGGGATACGGTGACCGGTGTGCAAGGCCGGGACTGGCGCCCTCGCTACCTGCAACTCGCCGAAGAGTTGCGGGCAAAGATTGTGAGCGGTGAACTGGCCCCCGGCACTCTGATGCCCAGCGAGACCGAGCTGGCCGACACCTCGGGCCTGTCACGCACGAGCGTTCGCAATGCCATTCGGCAGCTTCGGGAATGGGGCCTGGTCCGGGCGGAGCAGGGGCGCGGCACCTACGTGCGGGCACCTCGCCAGCGGGTACGCCGTCGCAACACCGAGCGGTACCAGTGGGAGAAGGATCGCGTCCTGCTCGACGAGGGCGAGCGGCTGAAGACTGGCGCCACCGAGCACGACACCGGCCTGACCGTCGACGACCTGAAGTTCCACGCCGAATACTCCCGGGTAGAGGCTGACGCGGAGATAGCGGCGGCCTTCCAGGTCGAGCTGGCTACGCCGCTGCTTCGCCGGGTCTACTGGACGTCGTCACGGCATGAGCACGCGCCGCTGACCGTGTCGTACTCCTACCTGCCGTACGACCTGGTGGCCGCGAACCCGGACCTGCTCGACGCGGGCAAGGAGCCGTGGCCGGGCGGCACGCAGCATCAGCTCTCCACGCTGGGCATCGAGCTGGACCGGATCGACGACGAGATCCGCGCCCGTCCGCCGTCGCCGGACGAGGCCGAGTTGCTGGACATCGACCCGGGCGTTTCCGTGCTCACCGTGCGGAAGACCTCGACCGACACCACCGGCCGAATCGTCGAGGTCGCCGACGTGGTGATGCCGGGCGACCGCACCGAGCTTGTCTACTCCCACAAACTCCAGCGGTGGAAAAATTGACGCAGCTCGTCTCGGTCATCACCCCGGTCCACGCGCCCAGCATCGAGCACCTGGCTGGCGCCTACGAGTCGTTGGCCAAGCAAGAGATGCCGGCCGGCTGGGACTGGGAATGGCTCGTCCAGGAGGACGGGCAGACCGGTGCCCTGGTCGACGCGCTGCCTGACGATCCTCGGATCAGTCTGGGCACCGGCCGTCCCGGTGGGCCTGGCGTTGCCCGTACCCTCGCGCTCGCCCGAGTCTCCGGGGAACTCATCAAGGTGCTGGACGCCGACGACCAGCTGACCGACGGCGCACTCGCCCGGGATATCGCCGCGTTCGACGCGCATCCGCAGATCGGCTGGACCACCTCGCGGGTACTCGACCTGCTGCCCGACGGGTCGACCGCCGGATGGGACAAGGACCCGGCCGGCGGAATCATCGACCGCGGGTCGGTCCTGTCGTTCTGGCAGGCCAACGACTACCGGGCATCGGTGCACCCGGCGACCCTGTGCCTGCGGCGAGATCTCGTCTTCGCCCTGGGCGGCTGGATGGCCCTGCCCGCCTCCGAGGACACCGGCCTGCTGCTCGCGGCCAACGCGGTCAGCGCGGGCTACTTCACCCGGGAGTACGGCCTGCTTTACCGCAAGTGGCCCGGCCAGGTCACCAGCCAGGCCGCGCACCGGGAACCGGCCGAGTACCAGGCACGGATGAGGATCATCGAGGCCCGAGCCAACGCCCTGACCTCGATGATCCCGAACGGCTTTGCTGGCAGCGCTACGGCGTAGCCTCGTGCCCCGGCATCCCGTGGGTACGCCGCCGCTCCTTCATCTCCGCCTCGAAGATGTGCCGTCGTCCGCCGGCCAGCTTCTGCCGCGCGTCCCGCTCGATCTCCTGGAACGCGGCGTAGTAGCCGTCATCGAACTCCTCCACGATCTGGAACGTCCACCGGCCGGGTAGCACGTTGCGCCCCAACAGCTCGTGCTCGACCCGGTCAGCCATCTCGTCGTGCCCGGCCTCGCGAAGCAGCCGCACGACCCGATCAAGGGTGAAATCCGCACCGCCGACGAGCTGGTGTGCCGCGTACAGGTGACCCCGTACGCGGTGGACCGTCTCAAGAGCCTTGCTCAGCTCGCCCAACGCCTCGACGGTCGCATCGTTTACACCCGCCGGTCGCGAGTGTTCCTCATCCAGAGAATTAGTCTCACCCCGCAGGCCCATCTGGAAGACCCTCTCGTTCCGTTAAGTCGACTTGGCGTGCCGTGATTGCTTATCTTCCTGTTTCCGTTCTTCCCATGGATGCACGGCAGGCCCCTATCGCTGTCCGAGTGCCCGCAGTAAATGGTGCATCCCCGATGACGGATTGTCATCAGGGAAGGCGGTGCTGTTACGTGTGTGGCGCTGTTCCAACTGTTCGGCTCGGCGAGCTGCCTGCTTTCGCAGCGGCATGTAGATGGCGCTGTCGATGCTCTTTCCGGCTCGGCCGTCGAGCTTGCGACTCATGCTTTCCGCCTCAGCAGTGCTGAGAAACTTGGTTAAGTCGCGATGGTGCAGGATTAGCCAAACTTCGAAGCACGGGTTCGAAATGACTAACCCGACACCCTTGGCCTGAGCAAGCTGCCTAGCGTCGAAGAGGTTTGGATGGTTTTTCGGCCATTCGACATCGAAGATGCACCAGCATTCATCTACCTCCGGGTCGGCCAGCCGGTCGACGGCCATCTTCACAAGGGTCAGCGGTACGCCTTGCTCGGGATGGATTTCAAGATTGAGGGCCGTGTTGGCAGCGATCTCGGGCAGCTTCTTTAACCCGTTGATGTAGTCGGGCTCGGAGTTTTTGCCCTCGCAGAAGACCACGACCGTGTGTAGCTCTGGACGCTGGGCGATCGTGCGTTTGAGGGGCTTCGGCCCGCGGCGGCGTGGTGGCATCGTCGGTCAGCCGATCAGCCCGAGCGCTCGCAGGAACTCTGTCTGATCGACTTGGGGGAGTGCGCCGAACCGGCCATGCAGATAGGCATTCTCCAAGTTCTGTGACTTGCGCACCCGCTCGCCCGCGAATTCGGCTAGCCCGCCGAGTCGAGTGGAGCCGTCGAGTCGCTTCTCGGTGAGCCATACCTCATCTCGGTTCAGATGGTTGAGCAGGCTGGTGTCGTGTGAGGTGAAGATGAGTTGTGCCCCGTACGGATTCGTAACTGGGCTTTGAAAGACTCGTAGCAACTCCGCAGACAGCGTCGGATGGAGGCTGGCGTCCAACTCGTCAAAGATGACAATCGACCCCGACTGCAGTGCTATCAGCACTGCTCCAATTAGACCGAACCATGTTCTCGTCCCTTCTGACTCGGCCGAGAAATCGAGTGGGGTCGAGTTTTCGCCGGACCGGTGAACAAGTCTTAGTCGGCGCTGGGTGCGGGTCTCGCCGCCCGAGCTGGAGTAAGCGACTGCCTGCTCATCGATAACAACATCTTCGATGCCTAGGTCGGCAAGCCGTAGCATTGCTAGTGCCTGTTCACGCCTGCTCAAATTGGACCATTTTCCCTCGTCTTCTACGAGGGAGAAGAGCGAGGGTTGATCGCTGTCCGGACTATCGAACCAGCGGATCGTATCCGCCCTCGGAGAATAGCGCCGTGGCCTGCTGAAGAAACCTCCCGGGCGTCCTCGGCGGGGCACGTGGCCGAGGACCTGAATGCGCAGGAGGTCTCTGGCAAAATTCGAAACTAGAGGCTCATCGAATCGCCGTGCGGCGGACAGTGCTAACGTTCGTTCAGTCATTAGTTCGCGGGTGCCGGACAATGCTCCTAGGCCGCGCTGAAGCTTCAGCTCGGAGCCCTCGCGTTCAAAAACTCTGCGGCGCTTTCTCTCCGGATAGTGGAAAAGTCCTTCATAAAGGACCTGGCTAGCATCAAGCTCGAGGACGTACTCGAAACGCACCCCGTCAACCGTGGCTTCGACGACGAATTCGCTAGGTCTGGCTGGTCCTGAGCCGAATGCAAAGGGCTCCAGTGGGATTTCTTCCTCCCAGAAGCGCACCGAATCTTCCACGGCGTCGCGCAGCCAGGCGAGTGCACCGACAACGTTCGACTTGCCGGAGGCGTTCGGTCCGTAGATCGCACCTAATGTCAGGAGGCTCTCCCCAAGGTTGGGGGCCTCCCGGGCTGCCTCGCGCCCACGGTCAACAGCCACCATCGACAACTCAACGCTCTTGGCGATCGACCGGTAGTTGCTGGCCTCAAATCTGATCAGCACGAGTGCACGTTACCCCACGCTGGGGCGCGAACACCCTGGATGCTTCGTCACTTTCGAACGAAATCGCGCCTCTTCCTGCAGGCAGGGCGCGGACATCGGGTGGCGGCTGGCTCAGTAGGCGCTTCCGCCAGGTGTCCAAGGGGTGGCGGCTAGTGCAAGCCAGAGTTGTTTGGCCTACGAAGTTGTTGGCTTGTCTGCCAAGTGTCGTCTACCTTGGATCGCAACTTGGCAGACAAGTTAACAAGTTGGAGGTTGGGCGATGGCTCTGCGTGGCGGAACGAGGTTCGCGGTGCGGTGTGAGGACGTGTTCCCGGCGGGGTGCGCGTTGGTGCCCGAGTCCTTGGGCGAGGTCGAGGACTACGACGAGAAGACCGGCCGGCGCAGCCCGGCGAAGGACAAGCTGACCGGCCAGCGGGTGTGGCAGGTCCGGGTGATGGACCTGGATCCGGAGCTGGGGAAGCGGTCGCGGGAGACGACGGTCAAGATCTCGGCGGACTACCAGCCGGTGCCGCCGCCTTCACCCACGTCCACGACCTGACCGTCGCCCACGGCCAACCCGACTGGATCGGCTGGGCCAACGCCGTAGCCGTCGAGCTGATGGCCATCTACCTCGGCCTGGAAATCCGCGCCCGCCGCCGTGCCGGTCGACCCGTCGGCCTGGTCGGCGTGCTCCTGATCGCGTTCGCGCTGCTCTCCCTCGCCGCCCAGGTCGCCGAAGCCGAACCGTCCGTCTGGGGCTGGATCGTCGCGGCGGTACCGTCGCTGGCCTTCCTCGCCCTGGTCAAGGTCGTCCTGTCCAGCGAACCCACCACCCCGCCGGCTCCTGAGGTCGATCAGCGGCAGGGCGATTGGTACGACGAGCCGCAGCCGGTCGAACTCGCGCCGCCGGCTCCGGTGATGCCGCCGGCATCAGCCGCGGTGCTGCCTCCGATCGGCGTCGTCCAGCACAACCGGCCCCAGGTCGTCGGGATCATCCGATGACGGCCACCCTCGCCGCCGGGCGGCGGCTACCGGAACTCGTGAACCACCACGATCAGTCCAACGATGTGAGCGTTGAACTCGTCCAGCTCCTCGGCCGGCACCCACAGCTCCAGGATGGTCTTTCCGCCTGCCTGGCGAACCGGGTACCGACTCAGGAACTCCGACTCCACCCGGAAGCGGGTCACGTAGCCGACGCCGGACGCGGGCACGTTCCAGTCCCGGGCAATCATGACCGCGTAGTCCTCGTTCAGGACCGGGTAGAAGATCGGCTGATCCGGCAGGCGCGGCGGCCATGCCCGCCATCCCGACTCGCGGACGAGATCCAGCTCTTTCGGCCCGGTTGGGCGCCACAGCACCGTCGTACCGTCATCGCTGTTCATGTCGACCTCGCCGCTCGGATTCTTGGTGAGCCCGGACAGTACCGGCGGGCCGGCACCCGAGACCACCGCATTCGACTCACGGTGGGGGTGGGCCGATGACGGCTTCGACCCTGCCCGGTCTTGAACCCGCCCCGACCCCGGTTGCTCCTCGACCGGGGTCGCGGGCGGCCCGCATGGCGCTACCCCGCTCGATCGACGTGCTCAAAGACATCGCCATCGAGTACGGCGTCTACGTCCGCCCGCTCGCCATGCGCCGCACCGATCTCGACACCGGCCTGACGGAGGTCATCGACCTGCCCTGCGGCGCGACCCGCGAGGACAAGTGCCCGCCGTGCGCCAAGAAGAACCGCAGGCTCCGGCAAGCCCAGATCCGCGAGGGCTGGCACCGCGACGACGAGCCACTACCCGGCCCGGAACCCGCCACCGAGGCGCAGAAGTCCCTGATCCTGTTCCGCGCACACCTGGAGTTCTCCCGGGATGAGGCGGTGAGGGCGGCCCAGTGGAACCAGGTGACCGACCTTGACGAGGCAATTCGCGAGGTAGAGGAAGCCAACGCCGCCGAGGGCCTGCGCGGGCGCGTCGGACCACCGCACTCCAGCGACGACGAGGACCAGGACGACGAGCCCGGCCAGCGACGCAAGCGGTCCACCAAGCGGCGCCAAGATGCCCCCGAGCTGCCCCGGCGCAAGGTCGAGCGCCGCACCGTCGGCAAGACCTATACCGCCCCGGACGGCTCCACCTACCAACCGTCGATGTGGCTCACACTCACCCTCGACTCGTACGGCCCGGTCCGCCCCGACGGCACCCCCGTCAACCCGGCCAGGTACGACTACCGCCGCGCAGCCTGGGACGCCGTGCACTTCCCTCGGCTTCTCGACCGGTTCTGGCAGAACCTTCGGCGGTGCGAGGGCTGGAACGTCCAGTACGCCGGCTGCGTCGAGCCGCAACGCCGCCTCGCCCCGCACGCCCACTTCGCCATCCGGGGCACCATCCCTCGGGACGTGCTCCGCACGGTGGCGGCGGCGACCTATCACCAGGTGTGGTGGCCCTCGGTCGACGTCCAGCGCTACACCCTCGACCGGCTCCCGGTCTGGGACGAGCAGGCGGAGACATGGGTCGACCCCGACTCCCGCGAGCCGCTGACCACCTGGACGGAAGCCCTCGACGGCATCGACGACGACCCGGACGCCGAGCCGGTGCACGTCGTGCGCTTCGGCGCTCAGGTCGACGCCCGCGGCGTCATGCCTGGAACCGAGGACGCCGAACGGACCATCCGGTACGTCACGAAATACATCACCAAGCACACCGGCGACTGCCACAAGGCAACCACTGACCGGCAACGCAGGCACCTCGACCGGCTCTGGCAGCAACTCCAGCTGACCCCCTGCACCGACCGGTGCGCCAACTGGCTGCTCTACGGCGTCCAGCCGAAGAAGGCACACGCCAAGCTCAAGCCCGGCCGTTGCAAGGGCAAGGTCCACCAGCGCGACACCCTCGGCATCGGCTGCCGGCGCATCCTCATCTCCCGGGACTGGTCCGGCAAGACCCTCGCCGACCACAAGCACGACGCACGGGCCTGGGTGCGGGCACTGCTTGGCGTCACCACCGACGGCACGCAACTCATCGACGACCAGGGCGCCATCACGGAACGGGTCCGGCACGCCTGGGAGTTGGCCCGACCCGATGACCCGGACGTCGGCCCCATGACCCACCGGCTCATGCGGTCTATCAGCGAACGCGCCCGCTGGCGCTCCGAACTACTCGCCGCCAAGGACCGGGCCGCACAGGGGTCCCCAGATCTTTCGGCAACTCAGCACAGCGCACAGCACGACGGGGAGGAAACGCAGTGAACGAGGAGTTGTTGACCGTGCCGGAAGTGCTCGCCGAACTGCGCGTACCGCGCTCGACCTGGTTCTACTGGCGGCAGACCGGCAAGGGACCACGGGTCATCAAGCTCCCGAACGGGCAGCTTCGGGTCCGCCGGTCGGCGCTCGGTCGGTGGCTCGGCGACCTGGAGCAGGACGCCGCATGAAGAGCTACGAGGTCCAGATCTGGGAGATCGCCAAGCGCGCCGACCGGAAGGCTCGGCCGTGGCGGGTCCGCTGGGCGGTGAGCGGCCAACGCTTCGAGGACATGTTCCGTACCAAAGCCCTGGCGCACTCGTTCCGCGCCGAGCTGGTCCAAGCGGCCAACGCGGGGGAGCCCTTCGACCCGGCCACCGGCCGCCCGGTCTCCGAGGCCAGAACCAAGAACCCCACCACCTGGTACGCGCACAGCCGGGCGTACGTCGAGATGAAGTGGCCCCGGGCGGCGGCCAAGACCCGGCGCTCGATCGTCGAAGCGCTGACCTCCATCACGGTGACCCTGACCCGGCCGACCAAGCGGGGCCGACCGGCTGACGCCCTGCTCCGTGAGGCGCTGTACCTCTACGGCCTCAACCCGCGCCGCTGGTCCGACGAGATCCCCGCCGACCACGCGGCGGCCCTGGCCTGGCTGGAAACGGCGTCGCTCCCGGTCGTCGAGCTGGACTCGCCCGCGATGGTCCGCCGGGTCCTCGACAGCCTCTGCGTACGCCTCGACGGCAAGCCCGCGGCTGCCTCCACCGTCCAGCGGAAGCGGGCCACCTTCTACAACGTGCTCGGGTACGCCGTCGAGCTGGAGCTGATCGACTCCAACCCGGTCGACCGGGTCCAGTGGACAGCCCCCGAGGCCGCACAGTCCATCGACCGGCGGGTGGTGGCGAACCCGGCCCAGGTCGCCACCCTGCTGGAGGCGGTGAAATCTCTCGGCAAACGCGCCGACAAGGTCACCGCGTTCTTCGGCTGCCTCTACTACGCGGGAATGCGCCCCTCGGAAGCCGCGGACCTACGGCGCGAGGACTGCGACCTTGCCGGCCGGTGCGCCGACTGCGGGGCCGACTTCGACGACCTGGCGGCGGTCAAGCCTTCCCGGTCCTGTAACCACGAGAAGATCGAATATCGCTGGGGCCGCCTGGTGCTCGCCGGCACCTCGCCGCGCGCCGGCTCGCACTGGACCGATGACGGCGGCTCCCACGAGCGGCGCGGACTCAAGCACCGGGGGAGGGCTGAGACTCGTACGGTCCCGATCCCGCCCCGGCTCGTCGACCTGCTGTGCGCGCACGTCGAGAATCACGGAGTCGGCCCGGACGGTCGGTTCTTCCGGGGCCTGCACGGTGGGCCGCTGTCGGAGTCGGTCTACGACCGGTGGTGGAAGCTCGCTCGTGAGCGTGTCATGACCGATGCTCAGGTCGCGTCGCCGCTCGTCCGCCGGCCCTATGACCTACGGCACGCGGCGGCCTCGCTCTGGCTGAATGCCGGCGTCCCGCCGACCGAGGTAGCCCGGCGCCTGGGCCACGGCGTCGCGGTCCTGCTCCGTGTTTACGCCAACTGCATCGACGGCGGCGGCGACAACATGTACGACAAGTCGGCGTTGCGCTCGGGTGATGTTGCAGCCCAGTGCCATCATCGTGCCCGTGGCAATGAGTCGTGAGCGTCGGCGGAGAGTTGTGAGTGCCTTCGTCACGGCGGGCGCGACCTGGACAGCGGCGTCTGCTGGCTTCGCGGAGGCCCCGTCGCGATTCCAACTGATCATGTCGGGCATCGCTGCTGCCCTCGCCGCCAGCGCGGCGGCCCTCAGTCCTGACGCGTCGGCAAAAAAACCACGATCTTGCTATGTAGCCTCTCGGCTGCGACTGCTCGGCTTGGTCCGGGTCCTGGCGCAAGCAGCGGCTTTAAAAAAAGCCTCGATGGTTAGGTTTGGAAAGTTAGACGGTCTGCGTGGGCGTGGGCAGATGGTGGGCAGGCGAGCGTGAGGTGGGCAGTCGGCGGAGTCAAAACCGCAGCTGAGACCACCTAGATGCTTCAAGAGCGCGGACGCCCTGTAAATCCGTCGCGAAAGCTTCAGAGGTTCGAATCCTCTACCCGCCACCAGGTGCAGACACGGCCCCTGACCAGCAGAGACGCTGATCAGGGGCCGTTGTCGTTGATCTAGCCGAGTCCGGCTGAGCCCAGCCGTTGACGGCCGATCGTGGGCAGGGCGGGCAGGTCGATCTTGCCCTAAGGGCTTTTCTGAGGCTGGCGCCGACGCGCTCAACCTGTTCACGACGGCCGGTTCGGCTACTCCCTGCTGAATTCACCGGTCGGGCTGGCCGCCTGGACGCTCGACGATGACAACGACAGCCATTACAAGGTCTCCCGCGCGTTCGTCGACGGTACGCCGGTGGGTGGCCTCACCCGCGAGTCCATTGTCAACAGCAGCGCGCTGTACTGGTTCGGGCATCGGCACGTCGTCCGCTCGGTGCGGGCCGCGTTCCGGCCGCTGCGGAGTTCCTGAGACCAGGCGGCGGGCGGGTCAGGTCTGTCGTGAAGTCGCCTCCGCGCGTTGAACCAATCGACAGGTGTTGGTCTCGTGGGAGTGTTCTGATACAACGGTGGGTGGCCGTGGTACGGCTTCTCGGGCACTGAGTGGGCGACACCGCGGGAGCACCCGCGCGCTCGCGGATGTCACCGTTGGTCTTCAACCGGGGTGTTTCGGCTTTTTGGCGCGGAAGGTCGGAGTGATCACCTGGCGAACCGACGCGGAGCGTGACGGACGCGGAGACATCGCCGCACCAGGCGACGCGGCCTGACGATCGGTCGGACTTGTCGCCGTCCGGGCGGAGCCAGCACGCAGAGGCTTTGTTGGCCTCTCCGCGTGTGGCACCATCATGGAACCTTCACCCCCCGCCGTGTCTCTCGTGACAGGAGCCCCACAAATGCCCACTCGGAAGCTGGGTCGGTTGCTTGGTTCGACCCTGATGCTGCTCGCCCTGTTTGTTGGTGTCGGCGCGATCGCCGCGGTGCCGACCAGCGGCACTGTTCAAACTCTCGAGTTCGAATGGAACTGAGCTATTTCATGGTTCCTGCTATCTGACCGTCGACGTCTCTTTAGCACCGACGGTAGCCAGCCGTCGGTGCTAAAGATGACTCTTCGTGACGGCAAGGGAGCAGGATGAGTAGCCGCACGGTAGGTCGTCGCCGTCGCACCGACCTGGCCTGGTTCATTACCGGGCCGCTCGCGTTCATCGCAGCTTTCGGTTGTCTGCTGATCGCTCTGGTGGAGCCTGAGCCCTACGGCAGTTGGGGTCTGGCCGGTCTTCTGCTCGTCGCACTGGTCGCCGCTCATTTTCCGGTCCTGAGCTTTGTCGTTCGGCGACAGACGCTCTCGGCGACGGTCACCGAGATTCCCCTGGTCCTGGCACTCTATTACCTGCCGCCGTTGACCGTCGTCCTGGTTGCCACGCTGGCCGCGCTGATCGCACAGGTACGGCGGCGGCTGGGCATTGCCAAATTCGCTTTCAACGTCACACGATCCGCCGCCGCGACATCCCTGGGCGGCTTGGTGCTGCTGGCGCTGCCGCCGGTCCGTGGGGTTGGGCCAGGCACCTGGGGCATTCTATTCGCGGCGGTCAGCACGATCACACTGGTGACCCTGGCTGCGGTGATCGCCGTGATCACTATTCTTCAGGGTTCCCAGGCAGGTCTGGAGGTCATCCGCACCTCGACCGTTCCGCTGCTGGCCGCCGGGGTCAACGTCACTGTCGGGTTAATCATCGTGATCGCGGTGAGCACCACCCGCTGGTCGCTACTCCTCCTGGCCGCACTTGCCGTGACGGTGGCAGTGGTCTACCGCGCCTATGCCCAGTTCCTCCGCCAGCACCGCACCCTCGCCGACATCTACGACCTGACCCGCGCGATGAGTCAGAGCGGGCAGGACGGCACGCTGCCGGATGCCCTGCTCGGCCGGGTTCGCGCGTTGATGCAGGCCGAGTACGCAACCCTGTGGCTGCCCGCTCAAGGGCGACACCCCGAGGTGCTGCTCACCGCCCGGGTCGACGGCCGAGGGCTGCTCGACTTCTCCCAGATCCCGGCGACCCTGCGCGAGTCCGTCGTTGCCCAGCAGAAGCCGGTGGCCTTGGGTGTTCGGTTCGGCGAAGATCGAGAGCGCTCCGTGCTGTTGCGAGCAGCGGGTGCCAAGGACGCGATCGTGGTCCCGCTCTGGTCCGGGCAGGCGGTGATCGGCACGCTGGAGGTGGTCAATCGGCTCAGCGATGTCGGCCACTTCGCCCCGTCCGACCTCCCCGTCTTCGAAACCGTGGCCGCCCACGCCGCCGTCGCGCTGGAGAATTCCCGGCTGGTCGACCGGCTGCGGCACGACGCGTACCACGACACGTTGACCCGGCTGCCCAACCGACGGCGGATCACCGGGGCCCTGGAGGAATCAGTCAAGATCCGACTGCCCGGCGAGGTGGTGGCGCTGTTGCTCTTTGACGTCGACGGGCTGCGCCAGGTCAACGAGTCCCTCGGTCACGCGGCCGGAGACAAGGTCCTCGCCGAGGTCGCCAGCCGGTTGCGGGCCAGCGCGCCGTCGTCGGCTCTGGTTGGCCGGGCCGGTGGGGACGAGTTCCTGGTGACACTGCGGTTGGAGAACGCTGACGCGGCGCTCGAGTTGGCCGCTCAACTGCGCGACCAGATCCGCGACGAGATGGTCTTCGACGCGCTCACCCTCGACGTGAACACCGCGGTCGGGGTGGCCGTGCACCCCGATCACGGCAGCGATGTGGCAACCCTGCTGCTCAGGGTCGACCTGGCTGCCACGGCGGCCAAGTCGGTGCCGGGCAGCGTGCAGCTGTTCAATCCTGCGCTGGAGTCCCGATCGTTGCGCCGGCTGGGTCTGGCCGGCGATCTGCGCCGCGCACTGGACCAGGACGACCTGCAGGTCTACTTCCAGCCGAAGGTGACCCTGCGGGACCGGCGTCTGGTTGGTGTGGAGTGCCTGGCCCGGTGGGAGCACCCGACGCACGGCACGGTTGCTCCCGAGGACTTCGTGGCGGTAGCCGAGCACACCGGCCAGTTGAGCCGGCTCACGGAGGTGGTACTCCGCGAGGGGCTGCGCCGCAGCCGCGACTGGGCGCTGGCCGATCAGCCGCTGCCCATCGCGGTCAACCTGTCGGCCCGCACGCTCACCGACCAGCACTTCCCGGACCGGGTCCAGGAGCTGCTGACCGAGTACGGGGTGCCGGCGCAGCGCCTGACCTTGGAGATCACCGAGGCGGGTGTGCTGGACGGCACGGACCGGCCCATCCCGACCCTGCAACGGCTGCGTGACCTCGGTGTCCGGCTGTCGGTGGACGACTTCG
Source organism: Micromonospora sp. DT201 (assembly GCF_049841575.1). Classification (NCBI taxonomy): domain Bacteria; kingdom Bacillati; phylum Actinomycetota; class Actinomycetes; order Micromonosporales; family Micromonosporaceae; genus Micromonospora; species Micromonospora sp. DT201. Next base: position 86,733 of record NZ_JBNCKP010000001.1, read on the forward strand.
GCACTGGTGACTCGTCTCTGGCGCACCTGCGCCGGCTGCCGGTGCACGAGGTGAAGGTCGACCGTTCCTTCGTGCAGGGCATGGCGACCGACCCGGGGGACCTGGCCATCGTCAACGCCGTGGTGACCCTGTCGCAGCAGTTCGGCCTGGCCGTGGTCGCCGAGGGTGTGGAGAGTGAGCTGACCCTGGAGCTTCTCCAGGACATCGGTTGCGAGATCGGGCAGGGTTTCCTGTTCAGCCGGCCGCTGCCGTACGAGCGGCTGGCCACCTGGTTCGGGGCCCAGCTCGAGCCGGAAACGATCTCCAGCGGGGAGTTGCCGCGCCTTCGGGTCGTGCCCTGAGCAGGGCACAGACGATCACCGGGGATCCGATTTCACCTGTCGAGCCAGGCCGTGTAGTCTTACTTCTGCGCGCCCCACGGGGAGATCGCGCAGGCCCCCTTAGCTCAGTCGGCAGAGCGTCTCCATGGTAAGGAGAAGGTCTACGGTTCGATTCCGTAAGGGGGCTCGAGGGTTCAGCTGGACCCATCGCAGCGGTGTAGCTCAGATGGTAGAGCAAGCGGCTCATAATCGCTGTGTCGCCGGTTCAAGTCCGGCCACCGCTACTCTCGTCTTCCGGGCTCGTTGCCGGTGGTCGTAGGAATGGGCGCTTCCGGCGCCCACTTTGCATGTCCGCGCTGTCAGCGTCTAGGCTGGCGCGTCGTAGTTGTTTCCGTTAGCGAGGAAGGCACTCCGCCGTGGCGAAGGCTACCGATGTCCGGCCGAAGATCACTTTGGCGTGTGTGGAGTGCAAGGAGCGCAACTACATCACGCGCAAGAACCGGCGCAATGACCCCGACCGCATCGAGCTGAAGAAGTTCTGCCCGCGCGACGGTCGTCACACGGTCCACCGCGAGACCCGCTGACCCGCGGCCGGCGTCATGCCGGCCGCTGTCGAAGCTCTCCAATCGCCGATCTGACCGGTTTGGCGCGGCTCTGCCGCTGCCTGCCGACCAGGTCGGCGATTGTGCTTTCCGTGTAGGTTCGCGGCATGTCTCTGGACCCTTCCTTCGTCGGCCGGACCTATCCGCCGACCGCCCCCTACCAGGTGGGGCGAGAAAAGATCCGCGAGTTCGCGACCGCCATCGGCGCGACCGACCCGGCCCACCACGACCCGGAGGCCGCGCAGGCGCTGGGTCACCCCGACCTGGTGGCCCCGCCGACCTTCCCGGTGATCGTCACGATGGCCGCGAGCCGCCAGATCATCGAAGACCCGGCCCTGGGCATGGACTACAGCCGTGTGGTGCACGGTGACCAGCGGTTCGCGTACACCCGGCCCGTGGTCGCTGGCGACGAGCTGGTCTGCACCAACACCATCGAGGACGTCAAGAGTCGGGGCGGGCACGGCTTCCTGACCACGCGCACCGACGTGACCACCGTCAGCGGGGAACCGGTGGTTGCCGTCTGGTCCAAGATCGTCGTACGCGGGGAGGCCTGAGATGGAGCTGCCAACCAAGACGTTCCAGGTGACCCGCGCGGACCTGGTCCGCTACGCCGGCGCCTCGGGTGACTTCAACCCGATCCACTGGAGCGACCGGTTCGCCACCAAGGTGGGTCTGCCCGGGGTGATCGCCCACGGCATGTTCACGATGGCGCTGGTCGGCCGCGCGATCACCGAGTGGGCCGGGTCACCCGACGCGGTGGTCGAGTATGGCGTGCGTTTCACCCGGCCGGTGGTGGTCCCGGACGATGACCAGGGGACCGAGATCGAGGTCACCGCGCGGGTCCGTGAGGTGACCGAGGACGGCCTCACTCAGATCGAGGTGACCGCCACCTGCCTGGGCGAGAAGGTGCTCTCACAGGCCCGGGCAACGATCCGGACGGCACGCTGAAGCAGGCCCGCCACGCGTGGCGAAGAGACCGGTTGGGAAAGTCGGGCGGCTACCCGTACACTGGTCCGCCGTGGGGCAAGTGACCCCTGCTCGGTCGTCTGTGACCGCGTGGGGCGAGTGTTGCCGCACAGGGGTGTAGCTCAATTGGCAGAGCAGCGGTCTCCAAAACCGCAGGCTGCAGGTTCAAGTCCTGTCACCCCTGCGCCTCAGGCCTGACCGTTCCCGTGGGTCGCGCCGCCAGCATGGCGGCGTCCGGCCCGTGGTGGTGGCATCGGCGGGGTGGTTCCGAGGCAATCGGGCCCTCCGGATGATCCACCGGCCGCGGCCCGTCGCGGGACGGTTGGGTCCGGCCGGCGTGACCAGCGCTGCGCACGCCGCTCGGCGTGCGACCCGAGAATCCGCGACGGAGGGCGAAGTGGCCGACAACAAGCGGCGCGGCGAGGACGCCGGCGACGATCGTCTGGACGACGAGGTCGTCGACGAGGTAGCCGACGACGACGCCACCAGCGCGGACGAGCCGGTCTCCCGGGGAGGCACCGCCACGCGGTCTCGTGCCCGGGCGGAGTCGGCGGACAGCCGGCCCACTACCCGGTCGGAAACCGGTCGGGTGGGCGTGTTCGGCCGCATCGCCCGGTTTTTCCGCGAGGTCGTAGCCGAACTGCGTAAGGTCATCTGGCCGACGCGCAAGGAGTTGCTGACCTACACCGCCGTGGTGGTGACGTTCGTCGCGGTGATGCTGACGATTGTGGGTGTGCTGGATTTCGGCTTCGCCAAGGTCGTGCTGTTTGTCTTCGGCAACTCGGACTGACCGGCTGCCTCCAGCCGATAGTGACGGAAGTGAGCGAGCGTGCCTGAGTACGACGAGACCGCCGGACCCGTGGACGAGCAGTCCGCGGTCGCGACGGCGGCTGGTGACGAGTCGGTTGAGGCCGCCAGCGAGCCGGAGTTCCCAACGACTGAGCCCGCGCCGGACGAGGAGTACGACCCGGTCGCCGAGCTGAGGCAGAAGCTGCGCTACGCGCCGGGTGACTGGTATGTGGTGCATTCGTACGCCGGCTACGAGAACAAGGTCAAGACCAACCTCGAGACCCGGATCACGAGCCTCGACATGGAGGACTTCATCTACCAGGTCGAGGTGCCGACCCGGGAAGAGATCGAGGTCAAGAACGGTAAGCGTTCGCAGATCCAGGCCAAGGTCTTTCCGGGCTACATCCTGGTTCGGATGGAGCTGACCGCCGAGTCGTACTCGTGCGTCCGCAACACGCCGGGCGTGACCGGCTTCGTCGGCGCGACCGACCGGGCCGACCGGCCCGCTCCGCTCTCCCTCGACGAGGTGCTGAAGTGGCTGGCACCGGCTGTCGAGACCGAGCAGAAGAAGTCGAAGCCGGAGATCAAGGTCCTCGACTTCGAGGTGGGCGACTCGGTCACCGTCACCGACGGTGCGTTCGCGTCGCTGCCGGCCACGATCAGCGAGATCAACGCCGACCAGCAGAAGCTCAAGGTGCTGGTGTCGATCTTCGGTCGCGAGACGCCGGTGGAGCTCAACTTCAACCAGGTCGCCAAGATCTGATTGGTCGTCGGCGGCGGGCCCGGCCCGCCGCCGACGTCGGCGTATTCCCTCCCGCTCGACCTCGGCGGACGAGTGGGCTGCGGCCTGCGCTACTCTTGAATGTCGCCGCTGTCGCATCGCGCTGACCGTGCGCGCTCCGAGGGCGGCGACAGCCGCATTTTCCCAGCTCCAAGCCCCAGGAAGTGACATGCCTCCGAAGAAGAAGCTCGTCAAGACGTTCACGCTTCAGCTGCCGGCGGGCCAGGCCACGCCGGCGCCGCCGGTCGGCCCCGCGCTCGGCCAGCACGGCGTGAACATCATGGAGTTCTGCAAGTCCTACAACTCGCAGACCGAGTCCCAGCGGGGCGACATCGTCCCCGCCGAGATCAGCGTGTACGAGGACCGGTCCTTCACGTTCGTGCTGAAGACCCCGCCCGCCGCCCGGCTGCTGATCAAGGCCGCCGGTGTGCAGAAGGGCTCGGGTGTTCCGCAGGCCGAGAAGGTCGGCTCCGTCAGCCGCGCCCAGCTGCGTGAGATCGCCGAGAAGAAGATGGCCGACCTCAACGCGAACGACCTGGCCCAGGCCGAGAAGATCATCGCCGGCACCGCCCGCTCGATGGGCATCACCGTCAACGACTGACGTCGGCCCAGGCCTTCGTTCAGACCGTGGGAGGGCTCGCGCCGAGCGGCCCGCCAGAGACCACAGGAGTAGTCAGCAATGCAGCGCAGCAAGAGCTACCGCAAGGCCGCCGATGTCATCGACCGGTCCAAGCTCTACACCCCCGCCGAGGCCGTGAAGCTGGCCAAGGAGACCACCAACGTCAAGTTCGACGCCACGGTCGAGGTCGCCATGCGCCTCGGCGTCGACCCCCGCAAGGCGGACCAGATGGTCCGCGGCACGGTCAACCTGCCACACGGCACCGGTAAGACCGCCCGCGTGATCGTGTTCGCCAGTGGTGCGAAGGCCGACGAGGCCACCGCCGCGGGTGCGGACGAGGTGGGCACCGATGAGCTGGTCGCCCGGATCCAGGGTGGTTGGCTCGACTTCGACGCGGCGATCGCCACGCCGGACCAGATGGCCAAGATCGGCCGGATCGCGCGGATCCTGGGCCCGCGCGGTCTCATGCCGAACCCGAAGACCGGCACGGTGACCATGGACGTCACCAAGGCGGTGCAGGACATCAAGGGCGGCAAGATCACCTTCCGGGTGGACAAGCACTCCAACCTGCACCTGATCATCGGCAAGGCCTCCTTCACGGAGAGCCAGCTGGTGGACAACTACGCCGCGGTGCTCGACGAGGTGCTGCGTGCCAAGCCGTCCGCGGCCAAGGGCAAGTACCTCCGCAAGGTCATCCTCACCAGCACGATGGGTCCGGGCGTTCCGGTCGACCCGAACCTGGTGAAGAACCTCACGGGAGACTCCGCCGAGGCCTGAGTCGACAGTTCGCTCCACCGGGGCGCCGCCACAAACGTGGCGGCGCCCCGCTGCGTCTCAGCTGTGGCACGCTCTACGTCATGCGGCTGGAGAACGTCTGGGTGCGGTACCACCGGCAGGGGCCGTGGGTGCTGCGCGGCGTGGACGTGCGGATCGGCCCGGGTGAGGTGGCGGTCGTGCTGGGCCGCAACGGGGTGGGCAAGTCGACCCTGCTCCAGGTGGCCGCAGGGGTGCTCCGCCCAGGCCGGGGCCGGGTCACCGGCCGGCCGGCGCGGGTGGGCTGGGTGCCGGAGCGTTTCCCGGCTGACCAGCCGTTCACCGTGGCCCGCTACCTGACCGGGATGGCCCGGGTGGCGGGGCTGAGTGCGGCGGCGGCCGACGAGGCGGTGACCTTCTGGACCGACCGCCTAGGGCTGACCGGCTTCCGCTCGGTCCGGCTGCCGGAGTTGTCCAAGGGCACCGCGCAGAAGGTGGGTCTCGCCCAGGCGATGCTGCGCATGCCGGGCCTCCTGGTGCTCGATGAGCCGTGGGAAGGGCTGGACGCCGCCACCCGCGAGTTGGTTCCCGAACTGATCTCCGAGGTGCTCGCCGCCGACGGTGCTGTCCTGGTGAGCGACCACCGTGGCGAGACGGTCCGGCTGCCGGCCGCGCGCCGCTGGTCGGTAGCCGACGGGTCGCTGACCGAGGAGGTATCGTCGGCCGAGGAGGCGATCGCGGTGGTCGAGGTCGCGGTTCCGGCCGCGCGGGTCGCCGGCACCGTCGCCCGGTTGCGCGCCGAGGGCCACCACGTTCTTCGTGTACGCGCCGACGCCTCCACCGCCGCACCGCAGGCTCGCCCCGCCACCCCACCCGGTGAGCTGGCCTCCGAACAGCCCGTGGGCGGCCAGGGCGCCGACGCGGTGGCCGAGCCGGCAGCGGGGGAGGCCCGGTGAGCGCCCTGGTGCGGATGCGGCTTGCCGGTTTCCTGCGGACCGGCCGGGCGCTGGCACCGTTGCTCGCCGGGCTGGTCGCGCTCGGCACGCTCTACGGCGGCGGCAGGGCTCAGCCGGCGGAGGCGTACGGCGTCTCGGCGGTGGTGCTCTTCCCGCTGCTCGCCTGGCAGACCAAGATCCTTTTGGACGTGGAGCCGGACGTGCAGCGCCGGCTGGCGCAGGTGACGGTCGGTGCGGCCCGGGAGCGGTTGGCGGGGCTCCTCGCCGCCGGTGTGGCGGCACTGCTGACGGTCGCAGTCGCGCTGCTCTTTCCGTGGCTGGTCGGCGGGATCTCCGGCCCGGTCGACCCGGGGGACCGGTCGATCCCGGTCGGGCTCGCGCTGGGGGTGTGGACGCATCTGCTCGCCGTACCCGCTGCGGTTGCTCTTGGCGCGTTGGCCAGCCGGGCCTCGGTTGGCAGTGCCGGGTACGGCGTCGCGGTGCTGGCCCTCGGTGGCGTCGGCGCGGTGGTGCTCGGCCTGAGCGGCTCGGTAGTTCCCTGGCTGGCTCCGCCGATCATGGCTACCGCCCGCACCGCTGCGGGCGATGCCGCCGCGCTCACCCTGCTGGGGCTGACCCTGTGGGCGTTGGCCTGGAGCGCCGCGGTCGTCGGCGGCTACCTGTGGCGGCGGCGGGCCCAGGGCTGACCGGCGAGGCGTGCTCCCCTCGGTGAGTGGCGCGGGTCACAAGGTGCGATTTGGTGCAGGTCGCGGGGTCGCGTAGTCTTCAAACGTCATCCGTGTTCTCACGGATGAGGAACCACCCAAAGACCGCTGGTCACCGTGCTTCGGCACGGTCGAAGGTCCCGCGACATCGGGCGACCCGCGTAGGGCGGCAAGCGTAACTCGGCAGTGAGCACGGTCCGCCGACTGTGACGAGCTTCCGGCCCTCGCCCCGTGCGCCCTGCGCCGGGGCTTTTCGTTGTCGTGTGCTGCCTCCGCCCCGTTCCAGCTTCGGCTGTGCCGGGGACCAGCCTCGAGTAACGAGAGAGGAGGGACATGGCGGACAAGCCGATCCGGGCCGACAAGGCCACGGCCGTCGCTGAGCTGACCGAGAGCTTCCGTAGCTCGGGCGCCACCGTGCTGACCGAGTACCGCGGTCTGACGGTTTCCCAGCTCACCCAGCTTCGGCGCACGCTCGGCGCCGAGACCAGCTACACGGTCGCGAAGAACACGCTGGCGAAGCGTGCTGCGACGGACGCGGGCATCACCGGCCTCGACGAGCTGTTCACCGGTCCTACCGCGCTGACTTTCGTTTCGGGCGACGTCGTCGAGGCGGCGAAGGGGCTTCGCGACTTCGCGAAGGCCAACCCGAAGCTCGTCATCAAGGGCGGTGTCTTCGAGGGCAAGGCCATTTCCGCGGCCGAGGTCACGAAGCTCGCCGACCTTGAGTCCCGCGAGGTGCTGCTGGCCAAGCTGGCCGGCGCGATGAAGGGCAACCTGAGCAAGGCCGCGGCCCTGTTCCAGGCCCCGCTGTCGAAGACCGCCCGTCTGGCGGCTGCCCTGCAGGACAAGCGCGAGAAGGAGGGCGCCGAGGCGGCCTGAGGCCCCCACGGCGCACCAGTTCTTTACTTAACAGAATCAGGAAAGGACGCCAGATATGGCGAAGCTCAGCACCGACGAGCTGCTCGACGCGTTCAAGGAGATGACGCTGATCGAGCTCTCTGAGTTCGTGAAGCAGTTCGAGACGACCTTCGAGGTCACCGCTGCCGCTCCGGTCGCGGTCGCCGCGGCCGGCGGTGCCGCCGGTGGCGCTGCTGCCCCGGCCGAGGAGGAGCAGGACGAGTTCGACGTCATCCTCGAGGCTGACGGCGGTAAGAAGATCCAGGTCATCAAGGTCGTGCGTGAGCTGACCGGCCTGGGCCTCAAGGAGGCCAAGGACGCGGTTGAGTCCGCGCCGAAGGCCATCCTGGAGAAGGTCAACAAGGAGACCGCCGAGAAGGCGAAGGCCAAGCTCGAGGGTGAAGGCGCCAAGGTCACCCTCAAGTGACCTGACGTTCCACCAGCGCGTGCCTGGCTCATGAGCCGGGACACGATCGCGTCGCGGCGGGCGGTGATCCGACACGGATCACCGCCCGCCGTGTTGGTGGGTCCGGTGCCGAACGGTCCTGAGCTGGGCTCCGACGACCGCGACTGGCGACCCGAACGAGCATCGAGAGTCGCCCTCCGGTGGGAAAGAACGGGTAACCCGGATACCGGCCCTTGACGCGGCCCGGGGCTGCCAGGCACGCTGACACCAGCAAGACACCGCGCTTGCGACGGCCACGACGTGGGTATGACAGCGGTGGCACCATCAGCCGTGTCAACCCGAGCGGCCCAGTGGGGACGTTGCGTTCTGAGCGGCCCGGCAGACCCCGGTTTACGGGGGCCGAGGCGCGTTCCGCAAACAACCTGCGGGGTGGGCTGGACAGCGGTTAGCCTCTCGGCTACACTGCTAGTTTGCGCTGCCTTCCGACTTGACCCCTGCTCGGAAATGTCCGTTTACGGATATTTCTGGTGGGGTCATTGGAGTGCACGCGTACCAGCCGTTCTGCAGCACCGGTCCTCGGAAGGACGCATCTTGGCAGCTTCCCGCCCTGCGAAGACCAGTCGTACGTCGAGCGCATTCGCTCCCCGCCGAGTTTCATTCGGCAGGATCACCGAACACCTCGAGGTCCCCAACCTCCTTGCCATTCAGAACGAGTCCTTCGACTGGCTCGTCGGCAACGAGGCTTGGCAGGGCCGGTCGGCGGACGACCCGCACGCACGCTCGGGTCTCGCGGAGATCCTTGAAGAGATCAGTCCCATTGAGGACTTCTCCGGCACCATGTCGCTCTCCTTCTCAGCGCCGCGCTTCGACGAGGTCAAGGCCTCGATCGAGGAGTGCAAGGAGAAGGACCTGACCTACTGCGCTCCGCTCTTCGTGACCGCGGAGTTCACCAACAACACCACTGGCGAGATCAAGAGCCAGACGGTGTTCATGGGTGACTTCCCGATGATGACGCCCAAGGGCACCTTCGTCATCAACGGCACCGAGCGCGTCGTGGTCAGCCAGCTCGTCCGGTCTCCGGGCGTGTACTTCGACAAGCAGCCGGACAAGACCTCCGACCGCGACCTCTCCAGCGTCAAGGTCATCCCGAGTCGGGGTGCCTGGCTGGAGTTCGACATTGACAAGCGCGACACGGTCGGCGTTCGCATCGACCGCAAGCGTCGGCAGGCCGTCACGGTCCTGCTCAAAGCCATCGGCTGGTCGGCCGAGCGGATCCGTGAGCGGTTCGGCTGGTCCGAGCTGCTGATGACCACGCTCGAGAAGGACCACATCGCCGGCGCCGACGAGGCCCTGCTAGACATCTACCGCAAGCTGCGCCCTGGCGAGCCGCCGACGCGTGAGAATGCCCAGACCCTGCTCGACAACCTCTTCTTCAACCCGAAGAGGTACGACGTCGCCAAGGTCGGGCGCTACAAGTTCAACAAGAAGCTCGAAGTCAACGTGCCGATCACCACCGGCACGCTGACCGAGGACGACATCGTCGCCACCGTGGAGTACCTGTGCCGGCTGCACGCCGGTGAGGACGGCTACGAGGCCGACGACATCGACCACTTCGGCAACCGGCGCCTGCGTACCGTGGGCGAGCTGATCCAGAACCAGGTCCGAGTCGGCCTGTCCCGGATGGAGCGGGTTGTCCGCGAGCGGATGACCACGCAGGACGTCGAGGCGATCACCCCGCAGACCCTGATCAACATCCGCCCGGTGGTGGCGGCGATCAAGGAGTTCTTCGGGACGTCGCAGCTGTCCCAGTTCATGGACCAGACCAACCCGCTGGCGGGTCTTACCCACCGGCGCCGGCTGAGCGCGCTCGGCCCGGGTGGTCTGTCCCGTGAGCGGGCCGGCTTCGAGGTCCGCGACGTGCACCCGTCCCACTACGGCCGGATGTGCCCGATCGAGACGCCGGAAGGCCCGAACATCGGCCTGATCGGCGCGCTGTCCACCTTCGCCCGGGTCAACCCGTTCGGCTTCATCGAGACGCCGTACCGGAAGGTCGTCGAGGGTCGGGTCACCGACCAGATCGACTACCTGACCGCGGACGAGGAGGACCGGTTCGTCAAGGCCCAGGCCAACGCGCCGCTGAAGGCTGACGGCACGTTCGCCGAGGACCGGGTGCTGTGCCGTCGTAAGGGCGGCGAGACCGAGGACGTCGTCCCCGGTGCCGTCGACTACATGGACGTCTCGCCCCGGCAGATGACCTCGGTCGCGACCGCCATGATCCCGTTCCTCGAGCACGACGACGCCAACCGGGCACTGATGGGCGCGAACATGCAGCGCCAGGCGGTGCCGCTGGTCAAGGCCGAGGCGCCGCTCGTGGGCACGGGCATGGAATACCGGGCCGCGGTCGACGCTGGCGACGTGGTGGTCGCCGAGGTCGGTGGTGTGATCGAGGATCTCTGCGCCGACTACGTCACCATCCACCAGGATGACGGCCACCGCCGGACGTACCTGCTGCACAAGTTCCGCCGCTCCAACGCCGGCTCCTGCGTCAACCAGAAGCCGGTGGTCTTCGAGGGCGACCGCGTCGAGGCCGGTCAGGTCATCGCCGACGGCCCGTGCACCGACGAGGGCGAGATGGCACTCGGGCGCAACCTGCTCGTGGCCTTCATGACCTGGGAGGGGCACAACTACGAGGACGCGATCATCCTGTCGCAGCGCCTCGTGCAGCAGGACGTGCTCACCTCGATCCACATCGAGGAGCACGAGGTCGACGCTCGGGACACCAAGCTCGGCCCGGAGGAGATCACCCGCGACATCCCGAACGTCAGCGAGGAAATGCTCGCTGACCTCGACGAGCGCGGCATCATCCGGATCGGTGCCGAGGTCGTTCCCGGTGACATCCTGGTTGGCAAGGTCACGCCCAAGGGTGAGACCGAGCTGACTCCGGAGGAGCGGCTGCTCCGCGCGATCTTCGGTGAGAAGGCGCGCGAGGTTCGCGACACCTCGCTGAAGGTGCCGCACGGCGAGACCGGCACGGTCATCGGTGTGCGGACGTTCTCCCGCGAGGACGGCGACGAGCTGCCGCCGGGTGTCAACGAGCTGGTGCGGGTCTACGTCGCCCAGAAGCGCAAGATCCAGGACGGCGACAAGCTCGCCGGCCGGCACGGCAACAAGGGTGTCATCTCGAAGATCCTGCCGATCGAGGACATGCCGTTCCTGGAGGACGGCACCCCGGTCGACATCGTGCTCAACCCGCTGGGTGTGCCGAGCCGGATGAACATCGGCCAGGTGCTGGAGACCCACCTCGGTTGGGTCGCCAAGACCGGTTGGAAGGTCGAAGGCGACGACGCCGATTGGAAGCGGCAGCTGCGCTCGATCGACGCGCACGAGTCCGAGGGTGACACGAACGTGGCCACCCCGGTCTTCGACGGCGCTCGGGAGGCCGAGATCTCCGGCCTGCTGGCGTCCACGCTGCCCAACCGTGACGGCAACCAGCTGATCGGTTCCAGCGGCAAGGCGCAGCTGTTCGACGGTCGTTCCGGTGAGCCTCTGCCGGACCCGATCGCGGTCGGCTACATCTACATCCTGAAGCTCAACCACCTGGTCGACGACAAGATCCACGCTCGGTCGACCGGCCCGTACTCGATGATCACGCAGCAGCCGCTGGGTGGTAAGGCGCAGTTCGGTGGTCAGCGTTTCGGTGAGATGGAGTGCTGGGCGATGCAGGCGTACGGCGCCGCGTACGCCCTGCAGGAGCTGCTCACGATCAAGTCCGACGACGTGCTCGGCCGGGTGAAGGTCTACGAGGCCATCGTCAAGGGCGAGAACATCCCGGAGCCGGGCATCCCGGAGTCGTTCAAGGTGCTGCTCAAGGAGCTGCAGTCGCTGTGCCTCAACGTTGAGGTGCTCTCCAGCGACGGCGTGGCCCTCGAGATGCGCGAGACCGACGACGAGGTGTTCCGGGCCGCTGAGGAGCTGGGCATCGACCTGTCCCGGCGCGAGCCGAGCTCGGTCGAAGAGGTCTGAGGTGAGCGGTCGGGGGCCGGTCTACCGGCCCCCGACCTCACCCGAGAATTAGCAGTACAGACGACGACATAGGGGACATAGTGCTCGACGTCAACTTCTTCGACGAGCTGCGCATTGGTCTCGCCACCGCCGACGACATCCGTCAGTGGTCGCACGGCGAGGTCAAGAAGCCTGAGACGATCAACTACCGCACCCTGAAGCCGGAAAAGGACGGGCTCTTCTGCGAGAAGATCTTCGGTCCGCAGCGGGACTGGGAGTGCTACTGCGGTAAGTACAAGCGCGTCCGGTTCAAGGGCATCATCTGTGAGCGCTGCGGCGTCGAGGTGACTCGCTCCAAGGTCCGTCGTGAGCGGATGGGGCACATCGAGCTCGCTGCTCCGGTGACCCACATCTGGTACTTCAAGGGCGTGCCGAGCCGGCTGGGTTACCTGCTGGACCTCGCCCCCAAGGACCTCGAGAAGATCATTTACTTCGCCTCGTACGTCGTGACGAGCGTTGACGCCGAGTCGCGTCACCGTGACCTCTCGACGATCGAGAACGAGATCCTGGCCGAGAAGCGGCAGTCCGAGAACAGCCGCGACTCGGAGATCGAGAAGCGGGCCGCCAAGCTCGAGGCCGACCTGGCCGAGCTGGAGGCCGAGGGTGCCAAGGCAGACGTCCGGCGCAAGGTCAAGGAGGGCGGAGAGCGCGAGATGCGCCAGATCCGCGACCGGGCCCAGCGCGAGATCGACCGCCTGGACGAGGTGCTGGACACCTTCCGCAAGCTGGAGCCGAAGCAGCTGGTCACCGACGAGCTGCTCTACCGCGAGCTGCGCGACCGGTTCGGTGAGTACTTCACCGGATCCATGGGCGCCGAGGCGATCAAGGCGCTGGTCCAGAACATGGACCTCGACGCCGAGGCCGAGAGCCTGCGGGAGACCATCCGGTCCGGCAAGGGTCAGCGGAAGATCCGGGCGCTCAAGCGGCTCAAGGTCGTGGCGGCGTTCCTGAACACCCGCAACTCGCCGCTCGGCATGGTGCTGGACTGCGTCCCGGTCATCCCACCGGACCTGCGCCCGATGGTGCAGCTCGACGGTGGCCGTTTCGCGACCTCGGACCTGAACGACCTGTACCGCCGCGTGATCAACCGGAACAACCGCCTCAAGCGACTGATCGACCTCGGTGCTCCCGAGATCATCGTCAACAACGAGAAGCGGATGCTCCAGGAGGCCGTCGACGCACTGTTCGACAACGGCCGTCGCGGCCGGCCGGTCACCGGCCCGGGTAACCGCCCGCTCAAGTCGCTGTCCGACATGCTCAAGGGCAAGCAGGGCCGGTTCCGTCAGAACCTGCTGGGCAAGCGCGTCGACTACTCCGGCCGTTCGGTCATCGTGGTCGGCCCGAAGCTCAAGCTGCACCAGTGCGGTCTGCCCAAGCAGATGGCGCTGGAGCTGTTCAAGCCGTTCGTCATGAAGCGGCTGGTCGACCTCAACCACGCGCAGAACATCAAGTCCGCCAAGCGGATGGTCGAGCGTCAGCGCCCGGTCGTGTGGGATGTGCTGGAAGAGGTCATCGGCGAGCACCCGGTGCTGCTCAACCGGGCGCCGACCCTGCACCGCCTGGGCATCCAGGCCTTCGAGCCCCAGCTGGTCGAGGGCAAGGCGATCCAGATCCACCCGCTGGTCTGCACCGCGTTCAACGCCGACTTCGACGGTGACCAGATGGCGGTGCACGTGCCGCTGTCCGCCGAGGCTCAGGCCGAGGCACGGATCCTGATGCTGTCGTCGAACAACATCCTCAAGCCGGCCGACGGTAAGCCGGTCACCATGCCCACCCAGGACATGGTCATCGGTCTCTACCACCTCACCCACGTCACCGCCGGTGAGAAGAAGGGCGAGGGCCGGGCGTTCAGCTCGGACGCCGAGGCGCGGATGGCCTTCGACAACGGCGAGCTGCACCTGCAGGCGGTCGTGAAGATCCGTCTGCGTGACGTGGTCGGTGTCGACAACGGTGCTGGCGCCGAGGCGTGGACCGCCCCGGAGGGCTGGGTCGAGGGTGACCCGCTGACCGTCGAGACGACCCTGGGCCGGGTGCTGTTCAACGAGACGCTGCCGCAGGGCTACCGCTTCGTGAACTACGAGATCCGCAAGGGTCAGCTCTCCGCGATCGTCAACGACCTCGCCGAGCGCTTCCCCAAGGTGGCGCTGGCCGCCACCCTGGACGGGCTCAAGGAGGCCGGTTTCCACTGGGCCACCTGGTCCGGCGTGACGATCGGCATGGAGGACGTCATCGCTCCGCCGCGCAAGGCGGAGATCCTGGCGCGGTACGAGAAGGAAGCCGACCGGATCGACAAGCAGTACCAGCGTGGTCTGATGACCGCCGAGGAGCGTCGCGGCGAGCTCATCACGATCTGGACCAAGGCGACCAACGAGGTCGCCAAGGAGATGGACACCGCGCTGCCGCAGGAGAACCCACTGTGGAAGATGATCCACTCGGGTGCCCGCGGTAACCTGCTCCAGCTCCGGCAGATCGCGGCGATCCGTGGTCTGGTGGCCAACCCGAAGGGCGAGATCATCCCGCGGCCGATCAAGGCCAGCTACCGGGAGGGTCTGTCCGTGCTGGAGTACTTCATCTCCACGCACGGTGCCCGTAAGGGTCTCGCCGACACCGCGCTGCGGACCGCCGACTCGGGTTACCTGACCCGTCGTCTGGTGGACGTGTCGCAGGACGTCATCATCCGCGAAGAGGACTGCGGCACCGACCGGGCGATCCCGATGCAGATCGGCGAGAAGCTGGACGGCAAGCTCGTCGTCCACACTCACGCCGAGACCAGCGTGCATGCCCGGACCTTGGCGGACGACATCAAGGGGCCGGACGGCACCGTGGTCGCCGAGCGCGGTCAGGACATCAACTCCATCGGGGTCGACAAGATCGTCGCCGCCGGCGTGGAGACGGTCCGAGTGCGCAGCGTGCTCACCTGTGAGTCGAAGCTGGGCGTGTGCGCGGCCTGCTACGGCCGGTCGCTGCCGACCGGCAAGTCGGTCGACATCGGCGAGGCGGTCGGCATCATCGCCGCCCAGTCCATCGGTGAGCCCGGTACGCAGCTGACGATGCGTACCTTCCACACCGGTGGTGTCGCGGGTGAGGACATCACCCAGGGTCTGCCGCGTGTGCAGGAAATCTTCGAGGCTCGGGTCCCGAAGGGTAAGGCGCCCATCGCCGACACCCCGGGTCGGATCCGGATCGAGGACGGCGAGCGCTCGCGCAAGATCATTGTGGTGCCGGACGACGGCAGCGAAGAGATCGTCTACGACAAGATCTCGAAGCGGGTCAAGCTCCGGACCCACGACGGCGGTCACGTCGCGGTCGGCGAGAAGCTGACCGAGGGCACCATCGACCCGCACGAGCTTCTGCGGATCATGGGTCCGCGGGCGGTCCAGGTCCACCTGACCAGTGAGGTCCAGGAGGTCTACCGCTCGCAGGGTGTGCTCATCCACGACAAGCACATCGAGATCATCATCCGCCAGATGCTCAAGCGGGTGACGGTCATCGACTCCGGCTCGACCGAGTTCCTGCCGGGTGTGCTGGTCGACCGGGCGCTGTTCGAGTCGGAGAACCGCCGACTCGTCTCGGAAGGCGGCGAGCCCGCCGCCGGTCGTCCGGTGCTGATGGGTATCACCAAGGCCTCGCTGGCCACCGACTCCTGGCTCTCCGCGGCCTCCTTCCAGGAGACCACCCGGGTGCTGACCGACGCTGCGATCAACTCGCGTAGCGACTCGCTGGTCGGCCTCAAGGAGAACGTGATCATCGGAAAGCTCATCCCGGCCGGTACGGGCATCAGCAAGTACCGCAACGTCCGGGTGGAGCCGACCGAGGAGGCCAAGGCCAAGGTCTACTCGATGACCGGGTACCCGGAGACCGACTACGGCTTCGGGCCGGCCAGCGGGCAGGCTGTGCCGCTGGACGACTTCGACTTCGGGTCGTACCGCTAAGCACCAATCACACGACGAGGCCCCCGGCATCCGCCGGGGGCCTCATCGTGTCCGGACCCACCCACCCCCGGTCCGAGTTCGGCATGATGGGGGTATGACGACCGCACCCGGGCAGGTGTCCGTCGCCCAGCAGGGCCTGCGCCACCCGTTGGACCCGGATCCGGCACGCGCCACGAAGGCGCGGGCGGTTTTCGCGCTGGGGCTGCTCGGCCTGCTGACCGGGCTGTTCATTGGCGGGGTGGTGCCGGCGACGGTGGCACTGCAACTGGCCCGACAGGCGCGCCGGGAGGCGTACTCCTCGGGGGGTTTCCTCACCGGCAGCGCCTGGTTGCGACGGGGTGAGCGGATGGCCTGGGCCGGCCTGGTGTTGGTCGCGGTCAGTGTGGTGGCTGTGGTGGTGATCGGAGTGGTGCGGTTGGCCGGCGCGCCTTTCGGCCACGACTATCCGGCGAACATGGACTGAGCCGCCCGTGCCGCGCCCGGCGTGGGCGGTGGCGCTCTCGGCGGTAGCCTGGCCGGTGTCCGCCGTGCGGTGGTGGCGGCCTTTCGACAGGAGAACCTCGTGACGGAACCGGCGCGGCCCCCTGCGGACGAACCGGGCGGCCATCCGGATGCGCCGGCCCCGTCCGAGCCGACTGACTGGGCGCGACCGGGTCTGAGCAGCGAGCCGCAACCACACCCGCCCGCGTCCGCGCCGGATCGGGGCGCGTCGCCATCTCCTGCGCCGCCCTCCGGCTGGGGCACGACAACTCCGCCCGGCTCCGGTCAGCCGTACCCGGTCTCCGGTGCGGCGACCCCGACACCACCGGGCTGGGGTCCGCGGCCGTCGGGGCCTGGCGTGCCGCCGGGTTGGGGTCCGCCGCCGTCGTCGGGGCCTGGCGTGCCGCCGGGTTGGGGTCCGCCGCCGTCGTCGGGATACGCGCCCGGTTGGGGTCCGCCGCCGTCGTCGGGGCCTGGCGTGCCGCCGGGTTGGGGTCCTCCGCCATCGTCGGGTCACGCCCCCGCTTGGGGTGGCGGGCCGGGGCATCCGGGGCATCCGGTGCCACCGCCCACCGACGACCAGCGCCGACCGCCGAAGCGGGTGGAGGCGGTGCCCGGTACGCCGTTCGGCGTCGTGCACCTGGACGTGGCGCCGGTCACTTCCGGCCTGGCCATCGGAGCGCTGGTGGCCGGGGTCGCGTCGGTCCTGGTCTCGCTGCTGGTGATCTGCGTCGGGGTGGCCTTCTCGAACGATGGCGGGGCCTGGGCTTCCGGGGCGTTCGCCGCCCTCGGGTTGTTGGCCGGCGTGGCGGCGGTCGTCGCCGGTCTGCTCGGCCAGCGGCAGATCCGCCGGCCGGCCGCGCCCCCTGCGGTCCGGTTCACCGGCCGAGGGCTGGCGGTGGCCGGGATCAGTTGTGGCACGGCCGGGGCACTTCTCAGCCTCCTTGGCCTGGGCCTTGCGCTGGTTCTCGCCCTGATGTGAGGCTGATCACCGTCCTGCCTGGCACCTGGGCTGGCCCATCGCAGCGTCTGCGGAGGCTTCCCGGTGCCCGCCCCGGGGGCGACGGGTGGTCCCGCGGGGAAGCCGGTACACTTGTGCCCGTAGGTGCCCATCGCGGGCGACGGGGCAGGACGAGATTGCCGGCGAGTGTGAGACAGTCGCCGGGCCTTTCCGTTTTGACCTGGGCGGTTGTGGTAGGTACTCTTTCCCCTTGTGCCCGGGCATGCCCGGGCAACTCGTGCGTGCGCTGTTTCCGGAGTCCGGGCGGCGGCACGGCAAGTCAAGGATCCGGGGCGGGGCGACTCGTGCGCCGGTGACACAAACCCGGTCGCACGCGAAAGCGTCCGCAACGGGCCCGTGAAGAGGGCGACACGCCCGACCGCGGGTGCCGGGGCCTCCGCAAGGTGGCCCTGGTCGGAATGTAGGAGAGCCGGTCATCAGGCCGGCTAACGAGCAGACGGCGCGGCCGCGAACGCGGCCGAAGGGAGCGGAGAAACCCGGTGCCCACGATCCAGCAGCTGGTCCGAAAGGGCCGCCAAGCAAAGACGAGCAAGACCAAGACCCCGGCGCTGAAGGGTTCCCCTCAGCGGCGCGGCGTGTGCACCCGCGTGTACACCACCACCCCGAAGAAGCCGAACTCGGCGCTGCGCAAGGTCGCTCGTGTGAAGCTCAGCAGCCAGATCGAGGTGACCGCCTACATCCCGGGCGTCGGTCACAACCTGCAGGAGCACTCGATCGTGCTCGTCCGCGGTGGCCGGGTGAAGGACCTCCCCGGCGTGCGCTACAAGATCGTCCGCGGCTCGCTGGACACCCAGGGTGTCCGCAACCGCAAGCAGGCGCGCAGCCGTTACGGCGCGAAGAAGGAGAAGAGCTGACATGCCGCGTAAAGGACCCGCTCCGCGGCGGCCGCTGGTCGCTGACCCGGTGTACAACTCGCCGCTGGTCACCCAGCTGGTGAACAAGATCCTGCTCCGCGGCAAGCGTCAGCTCGCCGAGTCCATCGTGTACGCGGCCCTCGAGGGCTGCCGCGAGAAGTCCGGCACCGACCCGGTCGTCACCCTCAAGCGGGCGATGGACAACGTCAAGCCGACCCTCGAGGTGCGTAGCCGTCGTGTCGGTGGCGCCACCTACCAGGTTCCGGTCGAGGTCCGCCCCACCCGGGCGACCACGCTGGGCCTGCGCTGGCTGGTCACCTACTCCCGCGCCCGTCGCGAGAAGACCATGGTCGAGCGGCTGATGAACGAGCTGCTGGACGCGAGCAACGGCCTCGGTGCCGCCGTCAAGCGGCGCGAGGACACGCACAAGATGGCCGAGTCGAACAAGGCCTTCGCGCACTACCGCTGGTAACACCCTGGTTCCGGCGCCCACGGGCGCCGGAACCGCCACCAGTTGTGTCGAGACGACGATAAGTAGGGATTGAAGTGGCCGCCGCAGACGCGCTCGCCAAGGTACGCAACATCGGCATCATGGCGCACATCGATGCCGGTAAGACCACGACCACCGAGCGGATCCTGTTCTACACCGGCATCACGTACAAGATCGGTGAGGTCCACGAGGGCGCTGCCGTCATGGACTGGATGGAGCAGGAGCAGGAGCGTGGTATCACCATCACCTCCGCTGCTACCAAGTGTGAGTGGAAAGACCACACGATCCAGATCATCGACACGCCCGGTCACGTCGACTTCACGGTCGAGGTCGAGCGGTCGCTGCGGGTTCTGGACGGTGCGGTCGCGGTTTACGACGGTGTCGCCGGCGTGGAGCCGCAGACGGAGAACGTCTGGCGGCAGGCCGACAAGTACAACGTTCCGCGTATGTGCTTCGTCAACAAGCTCGACCGGACTGGCGCCGACTTCTTCCGCTGCGTGCAGATGATGATCGACCGGCTCAACGCCACCCCGCTGGTGCTCCAGATCCCGATCGGGCTCGAGGGCGACCACATCGGTGTCGTCGACCTGGTCGGCATGCGCGCCCTCACCTGGCGCGGGGAGACCCAGAAGGGTGAGGACTACGCGGTCGAGGAGATCCCGGCCGACCTGGCCGACTCCGCTGCCGAGTGGCGCGAGAAGCTGATGGAGACCCTCGCCGACGTCGACGACGCGGTGATGGAGAAGTACCTGGAAGGCGAGGAGGTCTCCGTCGAGGAGATCAAGGCTGCCATCCGGCGTGCCACCATCGCTGGCAAGGCCAACCCGGTGCTCTGCGGCTCGGCGTTCAAGAACAAGGGCGTCCAGCCCATGCTCGACGCCGTGGTCGACTTCCTGCCGTCGCCGCTGGACGTTCCGGCCATCGAGGGTACGGCCACCGACGGCGAGACCCCGCTGCTGCGGAAGCCGTCGAACTCGGAGCCGTTCTCCGGCCTGGCCTTCAAGATCCAGACGGACAAGCACCTCGGCAAGCTCACCTACGTGCGGGTCTACTCCGGCACGCTCGATTCCGGTTCCCAGGTGGTCAACTCCACCAAGGACCGCAAGGAGCGGATCGGCAAGATCTACCAGATGCACGCCAACAAGCGGGAAGAGCGTCCGTCGGCGCAGGCCGGCGACATCATCGCCGTCCAGGGTCTCAAGCAGACCACCACCGGCGACACGCTCTCGGACCCGGCGAACCCGGTCATCCTGGAGTCGATGACCTTCCCGGAGCCGGTCATCTCGGTGGCGATCGAGCCGAAGACCAAGTCCGACCAGGAGAAGCTGGGCACGGCCATCCAGCGCCTGGCCGAGGAGGACCCGACCTTCCGCGTCCAGCTGGACGAGGAGACCGGTCAGACGGTCATCTCCGGCATGGGTGAGCTGCACCTGGACATCCTGGTCGACCGGATGCGCCGCGAGTTCAACGTCGAGGCCAACGTCGGCAAGCCCCAGGTGGCGTACCGCGAGACCATCCGCCGCAAGGTGGAGAAGGTCGAGTACACCCACAAGAAGCAGACCGGTGGTTCCGGCCAGTACGCCCGCGTCATCGTGAGCGTCGAGCCGCTGCCGCTGGACAACGACTCGCCGACCTACGAGTTCGCCAACGCTGTCAGCGGCGGCCGCATCCCTCGGGAGTTCATCCCGTCGGTGGACGCCGGTGCGCAGGATGCGCTGCAGTACGGCATCCTGGCGGGCTTCCCGCTGGTCGGTGTGAAGCTGACCCTGCTGGACGGCCAGTACCACGAGGTCGACTCGTCGGAAATGGCGTTCAAGATCGCCGGCTCGATGGTGATGAAGGACGCGGCCCGCAAGGCCGATCCCGCACTGCTCGAGCCGATGATGGCCGTTGAAGTCACCACTCCTGAGGAGAACATGGGTGACGTCATCGGTGACCTCAACTCCCGCCGTGGCATCATCCAGGCGATGGAGGAGCGCAGCGGCGCCCGCATCGTCCGGGCTCTGGTGCCGTTGTCGGAGATGTTCGGCTACGTCGGCGACCTGCGGTCGAAGACCCAGGGCCGGGCTAGCTACAGCATGCAGTTCGACTCCTACG
The DNA here is from genome assembly GCF_049841575.1 of Micromonospora sp. DT201. Lineage (NCBI taxonomy): Bacteria > Bacillati > Actinomycetota > Actinomycetes > Micromonosporales > Micromonosporaceae > Micromonospora > Micromonospora sp. DT201. Next base: position 107,462 of record NZ_JBNCKP010000001.1, read on the forward strand.
CCGAGGTTCCGCAGAGCGTCGCGAAGGAGATCATCGCCAAGGCAACGGGCGAGTAACGCCCTGAGCAGGTGATTCGTGGTTGGTCGCGGGAGGGTTCACCCGCTCGCGGCCACCACGATCGGATCGCGTGAGACCGGGCCTGTAGGCTTCATCGCCGCAGAACCCACAATGGCTTCCCGGCCGTCAGGCCGGAAAGGCTGTCGACAGAGTCCTAAGCGCCGACCGGCGCGCCGGGCGTACGAACCAAGAAGTCCACAGGAGGACACCAGTGGCGAAGGCTAAGTTCGAGCGGACTAAGCCGCACGTCAACATCGGCACCATTGGTCACATCGACCACGGTAAGACGACGCTGACGGCGGCCATCACCAAGGTCCTGCACGACCAGTTCCCGGACCTGAACCCCTACACGCCGTTCGACGAGATCGACAAGGCGCCGGAGGAGAAGGCCCGCGGCATCACGATCTCGATCGCGCACGTCGAGTACCAGACCGAGGCGCGGCACTACGCGCACGTCGACTGCCCCGGCCACGCGGACTACATCAAGAACATGATCACCGGTGCCGCGCAGATGGACGGCGCGATCCTGGTGGTTGCGGCGACCGATGGCCCGATGCCGCAGACCCGCGAGCACGTGCTGCTGGCCCGTCAGGTTGGCGTGCCGTACATCGTCGTGGCGCTCAACAAGAGCGACATGGTCGATGACGAGGAGCTCCTGGAGCTCGTCGAGCTCGAGGTCCGTGAGCTGCTCTCGTCGCAGGAGTACCCGGGTGACGACCTGCCGGTCGTTCGGGTTTCGGCGCTGAAGGCCCTCGAGGGTGACCCCGAGTGGACCGGCAAGCTGCTGGACCTGATGACCGCGGTCGACACCTCGATCCCGCAGCCGGAGCGCGAGGTTGACAAGCCGTTCCTGATGCCGGTTGAGGACGTCTTCACGATCACTGGTCGTGGCACCGTCGTCACCGGTCGTGTGGAGCGCGGCGTTCTCCTGCCGAACGAGGATGTTGAGCTCGTCGGTATCAAGGAGAAGAGCTTCAAGACCAAGGTCACCGCGATCGAGATGTTCCGGAAGACCCTGGACGACGCCCGCGCAGGTGAGAACGTCGGCCTGCTGCTGCGTGGCACCAAGCGCGACGAGGTCGAGCGCGGCATGGTCGTCGTGAAGCCGGGCTCGAACACCCCGCACACGGAGTTCGAGGCGACGGTCTACATCCTCTCCAAGGAGGAGGGCGGCCGGCACACCCCGTTCTTCCAGAACTACCGCCCGCAGTTCTACTTCCGGACCACGGACGTCACCGGTGTCGTCACCCTCCCCGAGGGCACCGAGATGGTCATGCCGGGCGACAACACCACCATGTCGGTGAAGCTGATCCAGCCCATCGCCATGGAGGAGAACCTCAAGTTCGCGATCCGCGAGGGTGGCCGCACCGTCGGCGCCGGGTTCGTCACCAAGATCCAGAAGTGAACTAGGTAACCCCGATTAGGCCCGCCGCCGGTCGTGCGGCATACTAGTCAGGTTGCGTAACGACAGACCGTTACCTGTGTTCGGCTTATGCTGAACCTCCGGGTGGCGAGACAGTCGAGCGTGGGGTGGTTGGCGGCCCAGTCGCCAACCACCCTCGCACGGCGTTCAGGTCGCGGTAATGCGATCGGCGCCTTGACCCACCGCGCGGTCAGCACCGCTCCGGAACCTCGGGGCGGAGCCTGATCCGAGGGCGCGACACGCCCGACCGCGGGGGTCGGCGAAGTGGGCCTGTACCAGCCGGTACAGGCGCCCGCAACACAGCGGCATCGAGAGAAGGAACAGAAGCCACCATGGCGGGACAGAAGATCCGCATCCGGCTCAAGGCCTATGACCACGAGGTCGTCGACTCCTCGGCTCGGAAGATCGTCGAGACGGTGACGCGCACCGGGGCGCAGGTCGCGGGCCCGGTGCCGCTGCCCACGGAGATCAACCGTTTCTGCGTTATCCGCTCGCCGCACAAGTACAAGGACTCGCGCGAGCACTTCGAGATGCGCACGCACAAGCGGCTGATCGACATCATCGACCCGACCCCGAAGACGGTCGACTCGCTCATGCGCCTCGACCTGCCGGCTGGCGTCGACATCGAGATCAAGCTGTAGGGACCGGACAAATGGACAGGCAAGTCAAGGGGATCCTGGGCGCCAAGCTCGGCATGACCCAGGTCTGGGACAACAACCGCGTTGTTCCCGTGACCGTGGTCGAGGCCGGCCCGTGCGTCATCAGCCAGGTTCGTAGCGCCGAGAAGGACGGTTACTCCGCGGTCCAGCTGGCGTACGGCACCATCGACCCGCGCAAGGTGAAGAAGCCGATCAGCGGGCACTACGCCAAGGCGGACGTGGCGCCGCGCCGGCACATCGTCGAGCTGCGCACCACGGACGCTGGGGAATACTCGCTCGGCCAGGAAGTTACGGTCGATGAGTTCCCGGCCGGCGTCACCATCGACGTCACCGGCAAGACCAAGGGCAAGGGCTTTGCCGGCGCGATGAAGCGGCACGGCTTCCACGGTCTGGGCAGCAGCCACGGTGTCGAGCGCAAGCACCGTTCACCCGGTTCCATCGGTGCCTGCGCGACCCCGGGTCGTGTCTTCAAGGGCACCCGGATGGCCGGCCGGATGGGTGGCGTTCGCTACACCGTGCAGAACCTGACCGTCCAGGCGGTCGACACCGAGAACAACCTCCTGCTCGTCCGTGGTGCCATTCCTGGTCCCAAGGGCGCGCTGGTTCTGGTCCGTACCGCGGCCAAGATCAAGGTGAAGAAGGGCGGTGCGGCCAAGTGACCACCGTTGACGTGCGCACCGTCGAAGGCACCACCAGCGGCTCGGTCGAGCTGCCGGCGGACATCTTCGACGTGCAGGCCAACGTCGCGCTGATGCACCAGGTCGTGGTGGCCCAGCTCGCGGCGGCCCGACAGGGCACGCACAAGACCAAGACTCGGGCCGAGGTCGCCGGTGGCGGCAAGAAGCCTTACAAGCAGAAGGGCACCGGTCGCGCCCGTCAGGGCTCGATCCGCGCGCCGCAGTTCGCCGGTGGTGGCGTCGTGCACGGTCCCGTGCCGCGTGACTACAGCCAGCGGACCCCGAAGAAGATGAAGGCCGCCGCGCTGCGGGGTGCCCTCTCGGACCGGGCTCGCGCCGGGCAGGTGCACGTCGTCGAGGCGTTCGTCTCGGGCGAGAAGCCGTCGACCAAGGCGGCCCTGGCGACGCTGACGAAGCTCACCGAGGCCCGTCGGGTCCTGGTCGTGCTGAGCAGCACCGACGAGCTGAACTGGGTGTCGCTGCGCAACGAGCCGCGCGTGCACCTGATCGAGTCCGGCCAGCTCAACACGTACGACGTGTTGGTGGCCGACGACGTGGTCTTCACCAAGGACGCCCTGGACGAGTTCCTGGGCGTGCCCGCCGAGACCACCGAGGAGGGTGGCAAGTGAGCACGATCGCCGACCCGCGCGACATCATCGTGGCGCCGGTCGTCTCGGAGAAGAGCTACAGCGAGCTGAACCGGAACTGGTACACCTTCCTGGTGCACCCGGACGCGAACAAGACCGAGATCAAGATCGCTATCCAGCAGATCTTCAACGTCCGCGTCCTGACGGTCAACACGCTCAACCGCCAGGGTAAGCGCAAGCGCACCAAGACCGGTTTCGGTCAGCGCAAGGCGACCAAGCGGGCGATCGTGAAGCTGGCTGACGGTGACCGCATCGAGGCCTTCGGCGGCCCGGTCAGCTGAGGGGTGTAGACAATGGCTATCCGTAAGTACAAGCCGACGACGCCGGGCCGACGTGGCTCGAGTGTCGCTGACTTCGCCGAGATCACCCGGTCCACGCCGGAGAAGTCGCTGCTGGTTCCGCTGCCGAAGAAGGGCGGGCGTAACGCCCACGGCCGGATCACCACGCGGCACCACGGCGGCGGTCACAAGCGCCAGTACCGTCTGATCGACTTCAAGCGGGTCGACAAGGACGGCGTGCCGGCGAAGGTCGCTCACATCGAGTACGACCCGAACCGCACGGCGCGCATCGCGCTGCTGCACTACGCCGACGGCGAGAAGCGATACATCATCGCGCCGAAGGACCTGAAGCAGGGCGACCGCGTCGAGTCCGGCCCGGGCGCCGACATCAAGCCGGGTAACAACCTGCCGCTGCGCAACATCCCGGTCGGTACCACGATCCACAACGTGGAGCTGCGTCCGGGTGGCGGGGCCAAGCTGGCCCGTTCCGCCGGCGTCGGCATCCAGCTGCTCGGCCGCGAGGGCGCGTACGCGACCCTGCGTATGCCGTCCGGCGAGATCCGGCGTGTGGATGTGCGCTGCCGCGCCAGCGTCGGCGAGATCGGCAACGCCGACCAGTCGAACATCAACTGGGGTAAGGCCGGCCGTATGCGGTGGAAGGGCAAGCGCCCGACCGTCCGTGGTGTCGCCATGAACCCGGTCGACCACCCGCACGGTGGTGGTGAGGGTAAGACCTCCGGTGGTCGCCACCCGGTCAACCCGCAGGGTAAGCCCGAGGGCCGCACCCGCCGTAAGGGCCAGCCGAGTGACCGGCTGATCGTCCGCCGCCGCTACGCCACGCGTAAGCGCGGCTGAGGGAGATAAGACATGCCTCGCAGCCTGAAGAAGGGCCCGTTCGTAGACGACCACCTGCTCAAGAAGGTGGAAGTGCAGAACGACAAGGGCTCGAAGAACGTGATCAAGACCTGGTCGCGGCGCTCGACGATCATCCCCGAGATGCTGGGGCACACGATCGCCGTGCACGACGGACGCAAGCACGTCCCGGTGTTCGTGACCGAGGCGATGGTCGGGCACAAGCTCGGCGAGTTCGCGCTGACCCGCACTTTCAAGGGTCACGAGAAGGACGACCGGAAGAGCCGTCGGCGCTGACGCCGCGGGCATACGGATAGAGGGAACAAGGGGTTACAGCGATGCCAGGAAAGGGCGACGCTCCGGTGCTTCCGGGCGCGCGGGCGGTTGCGCGGCACGTGCGCATCTCGCCAATGAAGGCGCGCCGGGTGGTCAACCTCGTCCGCGGCCTGCCCGCGAAGGAGGCGCTAACGGTGCTGCAGTTCGCGCCGCAGGCTGCGAGCGAGCAGGTGTACAAGGTGCTCGCTAGCGCGATCGCCAACGCGGAGAACAACGAGCGGCTGGACCCCGACGCGCTGCTCGTCAGCGAGGCCTTCGTTGACGAGGGCCCGACGATGAAGCGGTTCCAGCCGCGGGCGCAGGGTCGGGCGTACCGAATCCGCAAGCGCACCTGCCACATCACGGTGGCGGTCGAAGCGGTCGCGCCGGCAGCGCCGAGGAAGGCCGCGGCGAAGAAGGCCGCCCCGGCCACGGAGGCCGCACCGGCCGAAGCGCAGAGCAAGACGGAGGACGCCGAGTAATGGGTCAGAAGGTTCACCCCACTGGGTTCCGGCTCGGCATCTCGACCGACTGGAAGTCCCGCTGGTTCGCGGACAAGCTCTACAAGGACTACATCGGCGAGGATGTCAAGATCCGCCGCATGATGTCCAAGGGCCTCGAGCGTGCCGGGATCTCCAAGGTCGACATCGAGCGCACCCGCGACCGGGTCCGGGTCGACATCCACACCGCTCGGCCGGGCATCGTCATCGGCCGTAAGGGTGCGGAGGCCGACCGGATCCGCGGCGAGCTCGAGAAGCTCACCGGCAAGCAGGTTCAGCTGAACATCATCGAGGTGAAGAACCCCGAGTCGGACGCTCAGCTGGTTGCGCAGGGCGTGGCCGAGCAGCTGTCCAGCCGGGTCAGCTTCCGTCGGGCGATGCGCAAGGCCATGCAGTCGGCGATGAAGAACCCGGTCTGCAAGGGCATTCGGGTTCAGGTCTCGGGTCGCCTCGGCGGCGCCGAGATGAGCCGGACCGAGTTCTACCGTGAGGGCCGGGTTCCGCTGCACACGCTGCGGGCCAACATCGAGTACGGCTTCTTCGAGGCCCGTACGACGTTCGGTCGGATCGGTGTGAAGGTCTGGATCTACAAGGGCGACGCCGTCCCGGGCCGGGAGGCTCCGGCCGAGGCCGGTCCGTCCCGCCCGCGTCGTGGTGAGCGTGGCGACCGTCCCGAGCGTCCGCGCCGTGGCCGGTCGGGTTCGTCCGGCACCACGGCTGGTGGCACCGAGGCCGGCCGGGCTGCTGCGACCACCATCGCGCAGCAGGCCGAGACGCCGAGCGGCGAGCCGGTCGACAGCGCAGCTGTCGCCGCCACGGCTGCTCCGGCAGAAACGCAGCAGGAGGGCTGACAGATGCTGATGCCGCGCAAGCCCCCGAAGGGCTTCCGCAAGCCGCACCACCCGGACCGCAGTGGCGCGTCCAAGGGTGGTAACCGGGTGGTGTTCGGCGAGTTCGGGATCCAGGCTCTCGAGCCGGCGTACGTGACCAACCGCCAGATCGAGTCGGCGCGTATCGCAATGACTCGCCACATCAAGCGTGGTGGCAAGGTCTGGATCACGATCTTCCCGGACCAGGCCCTCACCAAGAAGCCTGCCGAGACCCGGATGGGTTCCGGTAAGGGTTCGCCCGAGTGGTGGGTCGCCAACGTCAAGCCGGGGCGGGTTCTCTTTGAGATGTCCTTCCCCAACGAGCAGATCGCGCGAGAGGCCATGCGTCGCGCGATCCACAAGCTCCCGATGAAGTGCCGCATTGTTACGCGCGAAGTGGGTGAATCCTGATGGCAGCGGGCGTTAAGGCGACCGAGCTGCGTGAGCTCTCCGAGGAGGAGCTGGTCACGAAGCTGCGGGAGGCCAAGGCGGAGCTGTTCAACCTCCGCGTGCAGGCCGCAACCGGGCAGCTGGACAACAACCGGCGGTTGCAGGTCATCCGTCGGGAGATCGCCCGGATCTACACGATCATGCGTGAGCGCGAGCTGGGGCTCTCGGCCGCGCCGACTGAGGTGACTGCATCATGACCGAAGACACCGCCACCGCCGCCGCGCGGTCCCGCCGCAAGGTCCGTGAGGGCCTCGTGGTCAGCGACAAGATGGACAAGACCATCGTGGTCGAGGTCGAGGACCGGGTTCGGCACGCTCTCTACGGCAAGATCATGCGCCGTACGAGCAAGCTGAAGGTGCACGACGAGCAGAACGCCGCTGGCACCGGTGACCGGGTTCTCATCATGGAGACCCGGCCGCTGAGCGCCACCAAGCGTTGGCGGATCGTGGAGATCCTGGAAAAGGCCAAGTAGCGAAGGCTCGAGCTCGCCCGGCGTTGCGTCGGGCGTAGGTTCCGCCAGGCTCCGGCCGGCCGCTACGGCGGCCGGAGAACCGGCAGACATAGGAGATAGACGTGATTCAGCAGGAGTCGCGACTGCGCGTCGCCGACAACACGGGTGCTCGGGAGATCCTGTGCATCCGGGTTCTCGGCGGCTCGGGTCGGCGCTACGCGAGCATCGGCGACGTCATCGTGGCCACGGTCAAGGACGCGATCCCGGGTGCCGGTGTGAAGAAGGGCGACGTCGTCAAGGCGGTCGTCGTTCGCACGGCCAAGGAGAAGCGGCGGCCGGACGGCTCGTACATCCGCTTCGACGAGAACGCCGCCGTCATCATCAAGGACGGCGGGGACCCGCGTGGAACCCGCATCTTCGGCCCGGTGGGCCGGGAGCTGCGGGACAAGCGGTTCATGAAGATTATTTCCCTCGCGCCGGAGGTGTTGTGACCGTGAAGGTCAAGAAGGGCGACACGGTCGTCGTCATCGCCGGCAAGGACAAGGGTGCCAAGGGTAAGGTCATCCAGGCCTTCCCGCGGCAGGACAAGGTCCTGGTCGAGGGCGTGAACCGGGTCAAGAAGCACACCCGCATCAGCACCACCCAGCGTGGCGCCAAGACCGGCGGCATCGTCACTCAGGAGGCCCCGATCCACGTCTCGAACGTGCAGGTCCTGGACTCCGACGGCAAGCCGACCCGCGTCGGTTACCGGATCGACGACAACGGCCAGAAGGTCCGCATCGCGCGTAGCACCGGTAAGGACCTGTGATGACCACGGCTACCGAAAAGACCCTGCCGCGCCTCAAGGAGCGGTACCGCAACGAGATCGTGGCCCAGCTGCGCGAGCAGCGCAGCTACGGCAACCCCATGCAGGTGCCGCGGCTGGTCAAGATCGTCGTCAACATGGGTGTCGGCGAGGCTGCTCGCGACGCCAAGCTGATCGACGGCGCGGTCCGCGACCTCGCCACGATCACCGGCCAGAAGCCGCAGGTGCGGCGGGCGACCAAGTCCATCGCGCAGTTCAAGCTCCGCGAAGGCATGCCGATCGGTGCGAAGGTGACCCTTCGCGGCGACCGGATGTGGGAGTTCCTGGACCGGCTGCTGTCCATCTCGCTGCCGCGTATCCGCGACTTCCGCGGTCTGGACGGGCGCAAGCTGGACGGGCACGGCAACTACACGTTCGGTCTGACCGAGCAGTCGGTGTTCCACGAGATCGACCAGGACCGGATCGATCGCCAGCGGGGCATGGACATCACGGTGGTCACCACCGCCACGACCGACGACGAGGGACGGGCGCTGCTCAAGCTCCTGGGCTTCCCGTTCAAGGAGAACTGAGATGGCCAAGAAGGCGCTGATCATCAAGGCGGCCGCGAAGCCGAAGTTCTCGGTTCGCGCGTACACCCGCTGCCAGCGGTGCGGGCGTCCGAAGGCGGTCTACCGCAAGTTCGGGCTCTGCCGGGTCTGCATCCGGGAGATGGCCCACCGCGGTGAGCTGCCGGGCGTGTCCAAGGCTTCCTGGTAAGGGCGACCGCGTCCCGGCCGTCGGCTGGGAACTCCTGCACCGATTAGGTATTGCTCTTCGCCGTAGGCCCGGGGCTGATGCCCCGGGAACCCCGGCGAGAAAGGCTGACGAAATCCATGACGATGACCGACCCGATCGCAGACATGCTCACGCGTCTGCGTAACGCCAACCAGGCGTACCACGATCAGGTGAAGATGCCCTACTCCAAGATCAAGGCGAACATCGCCGAGGTCTTGAAGGCCGAGGGTTACATCGCCACCTGGTCGGTCGAGGAGCCCGAGGAGGGCGCCGTCGGCAAGCGACTGGTCGTCGAGCTGAAGTACGGCCAGAACCGCGAGCGGAGCCTGGCCGGCATCAAGCGCGTGTCCAAGCCCGGTCTCCGGGTGTACGCCAAGTCGGACGGGCTCCCGCGGGTGCTCGGTGGGCTGGGCGTGGCGATCATTTCGACGTCCCAGGGGCTGCTGACCGACCGGCAGGCCCGCAAGCGGAGTGTTGGCGGGGAAGTCCTCGCCTTCGTCTGGTAACGGGAGACAGGTAGAAATGTCGCGAATTGGACGTAAGTCGATCCCGGTACCAGCCGGCGTCGACATCACGATCGACGGGCAGACCGTCAAGGTCAAGGGCCCCAAGGGCCAGCTTGAGCACACCCTCGCCGAGCCGATCACGGTCGAGCGGGCCGAGGATGGGCAGCTGAGCGTCAACCGGCCCAACGACGAGCGCAAGGCCAAGGAACTCCACGGCCTGAGCCGTACGCTGGTTGCCAACATGATCGTCGGGGTCACCGAGGGCTACCGCAAGAGCCTGGAGATCGCCGGCACCGGTTACCGGGTCACCGCCAAGGGTTCGGACCTCGAGTTCGCGCTCGGGTTCTCGCACCCGGTGATCGTCCCCGCCCCGGCGGGCATCACCTTCACGGTGGAGCGGCCGACCCTGTTCCACGTGGCTGGCATCGACAAGCAGCAGGTCGGTGAGGTCGCCGCCAACATCCGGAAGATCCGTCCGCCGGAGCCCTACAAGGGCAAGGGCGTGAAGTACCAGGGCGAGGTCATCCGCCGCAAGGCTGGAAAGGCAGGTAAGAAGTGAGCGCCACGCTGCTCAAGCGCCGCCGCGGTGTCGCCGCCAAGCGCGCCGTTGGGCGTGCGCGTCGACACTTCCGCGTCCGCAAGAACGTCAGTGGTACGGCCGAGCGTCCGCGCCTGGTCGTCACCCGTTCGCTGCGGCACATGGTCGCCCAGATCGTCGACGACACCAAGGGGCACACCCTGGCGTCGGCGTCGACCCTGGACGCCTCGCTGCGCGGTACGGAGGGCGACAAGAGCGCCCTGGCTGGCAAGGTGGGCGCGCTGCTCGCCGAGCGGGCCAAGGCCGCTGGCGTCTCCAAGGTCGTCTTCGACCGCGGTGGCAACCGGTACGCGGGGCGAGTCGCCGCGCTTGCCGACGCCGCCCGCGAAGCCGGGCTCGAGTTCTAACAACCCCGTCACGAGAGATAAGGAAGGCTGCTGATGCCAGGTCAACAGCGCCGTGGCGGCGGGTCCGGTGGCAACGAGGGTGGTCGCCGCGACAACCGCCGTGAGGGCGGCCGCGGAAACGCGCCCGTCGAGAAGACCCCGCACCTTGAGCGGGTCGTCGCGATCAACCGCGTCGCCAAGGTCGTGAAGGGTGGTCGTCGCTTCAGCTTCACCGCCCTGGTGATCGTGGGCGACGGCGACGGCACGGTCGGCGTGGGCTACGGAAAGGCCAAGGAGGTGCCCGCGGCTATCGCCAAGGGTGTCGAGGAGGCCAAGAAGCACTTCTTCAAGGTCCCGCGGATCGGTCAGTCGATCCCGCACCCGGTGACGGGTGAGGACGCCGCTGGCGTCGTGCTGCTCAAGCCGGCTTCGGCCGGTACGGGTGTCATCGCCGGTGGTCCGGTGCGCGCCGTGCTGGAGTGCGCCGGGATCCACGATGTGCTCTCCAAGAGCCTCGGCTCGTCGAACCCGATCAACATCGTGCACGCCACCGTGGCGGCCCTGAAGGGGCTTGAGTCCCCCGAGCAGGTCGCAGCGCGTCGTGGTCTGCCGGTGGAGGACGTTGCGCCGGCCGCCATGCTGGCGTCGCGTGCGGGGGTGGCGCACTGATGGCACGTCTGAAGGTCACCCAGCTCCGGTCCGTTATCGGGACCAAGCAGAACCAGCGTGATTCGCTGCGTTCGCTCGGTCTCAAGCGGATCAACGACGTGGTGGTCAAGGAGGACCGGCCCGAGATCCGCGGCATGATCTTCACTGTGAACCACCTCGTGAAGGTCGAGGAGGTCGAGTAATGACGATCAAGGTGCACCACCTGCGCCCGGCGCCCGGTTCCAAGACCGCGAAGACCCGCGTGGGTCGCGGTGAGGGTTCCAAGGGCAAGACCGCTGGTCGCGGTACCAAGGGTTCCAAGGCCCGTAAGAACATCTCGGCGGCGTTCGAGGGTGGGCAGATGCCTATCCACATGCGTCTGCCGAAGATGAAGGGCTTCAAGAACAAGTTCAAGGTGGTCTTCCAGGTTGTCAACCTGGACCGACTCGCTGAGCTGTTCCCGAACGGTGGCCAGGTCGGCCCGCTGGAGCTCGTTGAGTCCGGCGCGGTCCGCAAGGGTCACCCGGTCAAGGTCCTCGGCACCGGGGACCTCGGCGGAGTGGCGCTCCAGGTGTCTGCGCACGCGTTCAGTGCGTCGGCCAAGGAGAAGATCGCCGCCGCCGGTGGCTCCACCACCGAGCTGTAAGGCGTACGACCATGGCGCCCGTCCAGTTGTGAGCAACTGGCGGGCGCCATGGTCTACCTGGGCCCATTGCGCCCGGTAATATTGGATTCGATTTATGTAGTCGGGCGCATCTGCCCGGACCGGCGTGGGGCTGTTAGAGTCCCATCCCAGCCATGGATTGCGGGCGCTCGCCTGTGATCCACCCCCACCCGCCAGGGTTCACCGGCGGCCCGCCTCGCGCAGGAGGAAGAAGTTGCTGTCCGCCTTTCTCAGTGCGTTCCGTACGCCTGACCTGCGCAAGAAGCTGCTGTTCACAGTAGGCATCATTGCGGTCTACCGGCTGGGTGCGACGCTCCCCAGCCCGGGCGTCTCGTACGGCAACGTGCAGAAGTGTCTCGACTCCATCTCGGGTGACTCGACGGGGCCGCTGAATCTGCTCAACCTCTTCTCCGGCGGAGCGCTGCTCCAGCTCTCGGTCTTCGCGCTGGGCATCATGCCCTACATCACCGCGTCGATCATCCTGCAGCTGCTGACCGTCGTGATCCCGCGCTTGGAGCAGCTCCGCAAGGAGGGCCAGGCCGGCCAGGCGAAGATCACGCAGTACACCCGGTACCTGACCCTCGGCCTCGGTGTTCTGCAGGCCTCGGCGTTCGTGGCGCTGGCCCGCTCGGGGCAGCTGTTCCAGAACCGCTGCAACGAGTTCCCGATCATCCCGACCGGCACCGGCATCCCGGACTGGCTGACGCTGGCCATCCTGGTGGTCACCATGACCGCCGGCACCGGCATGGTCATGTGGCTCGGCGAGCTGATCACCGACCGTGGTGTCGGCAACGGCATGTCCGTCCTGATCTTCACCTCGATCGCGGCGCGGCTGCCCAACGAGGGCTGGCAGATCAAGACCAGCAAGGGCTGGGACATGTTCGCCCTGGTCATCGCGCTGGTCCTGGTGGTCATCACCGCAGTCACCTTCATCGAGCAGGCGCAGCGCCGGATCCCGGTGCAGTACGCCAAGCGGATGATCGGCCGGCGGATGTACGGCGGCACCTCGACCTACATCCCGCTGAAGGTCAACCAGGCGGGTGTCATCCCGGTCATCTTCGGCTCGTCGCTGCTCTACCTGCCGCAGTTGGCGCTGCAGTTCTTCGACCAGAACGACCCGGGCAAGGTCCAGGCGTGGATCCAGAACAACCTGGTCGCACCGGACAGCCCGATCTACATCACGGTCTACTTCCTGCTGATCATCTTCTTCACGTACTTCTACGTCTCGATCACGTTCAACCCGACCGAGGTCGCGGACAACATGAAGAAGTACGGCGGGTTCGTGCCGGGCATCCGCCCGGGCAAGCCGACGGCCGACTACCTGGACTTCATCCTCAGCCGGATCACCCTGCCGGGCGCGCTCTACCTCGGTGTCATCTCGATCCTGCCGAACTTCTTCTTCATCTGGCTGGACAACCAGCAGTACCAGAACTTCCCGTTCGGCGGCACCGCTGTGCTCATCATGGTCGGCGTCGGTCTGGAGACCGTGAAGCAGATCGAGAGCCAACTCATGCAGCGGAACTACGAAGGGTTCCTGCGGTAGATGAGACTCGTTCTGGTTGGCCCGCCGGGCGCGGGTAAGGGCACGCAGGCGGAGTTCGTCGCCGCCCACCTGTCGGTGCCCAAGATTTCGACCGGAGACATCTTCCGCTCGAACGTCACCCAGGGCACGCCGCTCGGTGTTGAGGCGAAGCGGTACATGGACGCAGGCGAGCTGGTCCCGGACGAGGTCACCATCAACATGGTCCGGGACCGGCTGGCCGAGCCCGACGCCAGCGAGGGCTTCCTGCTCGACGGCTTTCCGCGGACCACTCCGCAGGCTGCCGCTCTGGACAAGCTCCTCGCCGATCTGGGCACCGCCCTGGATCTGGTCCTGGAGTTGGTGGTTGACGACGACGAGGTGATCCGCCGTCTTTCCGGTCGGCGTACCTGCCGGGGCTGCGGCAAGATCTGGCACGTCGAGTTCGACGCCACCACCCGGCCTGGCATCTGCGACCGGTGCGGCGCCGAGCTGTTCCAGCGCGACGACGACAAGCCGGAGACGATCGCCACCCGGCTTCGTGAATACAGCGAGAAGACCGCGCCCCTGGTCGACTACTACGGCGCTCAGGGCAAGCTGGTCGGGATCGACGCCACCGGTCCGGTGGAGGACGTCACCACCCGGGCCATCGACGCACTGCGGTCGTACGGCGGCTGAGGTCCTGCCGGGCCACGGCGGATAGAGTGCGAACAGCGGGGTACGCGTGACGTGCCCCGCTTTTCGGCAACGAAAGGTAATCGCTCCATGCGTCGTCCCCAGCTGGACATCCAGCTGAAGACCCCTGACCAGATCGAGAAGATGCGGGCCGCCGGGCTGGTGGTGGCCGAGGCGCTTCGCCGGATGCGGGAGGCCGTTGCCCCCGGTGTGAGCACTGCCGATCTGGACGCCATCGCCGAGTCGACCATCCGCGAGGCGGGTGGCGTTCCGTCGTTCAAGGGCTACCACGGCTTTCCGGCGTCGATCTGCTCCTCGGTCAACGAGCAGATCGTGCACGCCATCCCGTCGCCGGGGCAGGTGCTCCAGGCCGGTGATCTGATCTCCATCGACTGCGGCGCGGTGCTGGACGGCTGGCACGGCGACTCCGCGATCACGGTCGGCGTCGGCGACGTCGACCCGGCACTGCTGAAGATGGCCGAGGTCGCCGAAGACGCGATGTGGGCCGGCATCGCTGCCGCCGCCCGCGGTGCAGCCAGCGGCAAGGGCCGGCTCACCGACATCTCGCACGCGGTGGAGAGCGCCGTCCGTAAGGGCGGCCGGTACGGCATCGTCGACGGCTACGGCGGGCACGGCATCGGCACCGAGATGCACCAGGACCCGCACGTGCTCAACCACGGTCGGCCGGGTAAGGGCCCACGGTTGGTCCCCGGCATGGCGTTGGCCATCGAGCCGATGATCACGATGGCGTCGCCGCGTACGGTCGAGTTGGCTGACGGGTGGACGGTGGTGACCCGGGATGGTTCGGTGGCAGCGCACGTCGAGCACTCGATGGCCTTGCTGCCGGACGGCGTCTGGGTGCTCACCGCCTTCGACGGGGGCCGGGCCCGCCTCGGCGACCTGGTAACCGCACGGCAGCCTGCCGCCTCGACCACGCCCTAGGCCTGTGTCGGCTAGGCGGTTTCGACGCCGTATCGCCGATCTGGGGATATTCAGCCCGCGCGTCACCCCCCAGATCGGCGACCTGGGTGTGATCAACGCGCTACCTCGAATGGATCTAGGGCGACGGGTGGGGTCGGACGCGACTGGCGTGACGGTGGCATGCTTGCCGGCATGGACGGGCACGGCGGGATGCGAGCCGCAGACGCGGACCGGGCGGCGGTGGCTGACCGGTTGCGGGTCGCCCTCAACGAGGGGCGATTGGACCTGCACGAGTACGACGAGCGGCTGCAGCGGGCCTACGCGGCGCGTACGTACGCCGAGTTGGAGCCTCTGCTCGGCGACCTGCCACCGGTGACGCCGGCGCAGCGGTCGACGCTGTCACCGGCCGCCCCGCAGAGCGTGGGCGCGAGCGACCAGGCCCCCGCAGCCGCGGGTGGTGTCACTGCCCGCTGGCTGGCCGAGGTGTGGTTTCCGTACCTGAAGGTGATCGCCATAGTGGTGACCATCTGGGCGGTGACCTCTTTCCTCAGCCAGGACCTGCTCTACTTCTGGCCGGCCTGGGTGGCCGGGCCGTGGGGTGCGGTGCTGGTGCTGCGCACGGTCGCCGGGTTGACCGGGGGAGAGCCCCGACGTCAGGCAGTCGAGCGGGAGCGTCGGCGGCAGCGCAGGCGGGCGAAGCGGGGACGCCAGCGGGAGCTGCGCGCCGGGGAACCGGACGAACGGGACGACCCGCGACCGGCTGCCTGACCGCCGACGCTGAGGGAGTTGTCGCCGCAGGCTCGGATGGGCCCACCGGCGTGCGTGACCCGGCGGTGGTCTCGGGGAGATCAACGGGCATCCGGTTGGACCCTCGGTGCCCGCCACGACGGCGCGGTGGGTGGCCGGTTTGGCGACCCTGCACAGGCGGGCGTACACTTTCAGATCGGCGCACAGCGTCCACTCCGGCATGCCCACCCTGCGCTTCGGTGGGAGCTGGAGCCGCGGCTGGCGCGGGCTTCTGATTTTCGTCAGATCCCGTGTAAGACGTTGTGGGCCGCCCGGTGCAATCGACGTCAGGACAGCGGAGGACATGCCGAAAAAAGACGGAGCCATTGAGATCGAGGGTCGGGTCATCGAGCCCCTGCCGAACGCCATGTTCCGGGTGGAGCTCGCGAACGGCCACAAGGTGCTGGCTCATATCAGCGGCAAGATGCGGCAGCACTACATCCGCATCCTTCCGGAGGACCGGGTCGTCGTCGAACTCTCGCCGTACGACCTGACCCGCGGGCGCATCGTCTACCGCTACAAGTAGTCCTGACGACGGCCGGGAAGTCCCGTGTCCGTCTTCGACGTCCGGTGTCGCGCATCGCGTGTCCCCGGGCCAGATGGGAAGTAAGGCAACCGTGAAGGTCAAGCCGAGCGTCAAGAGGATCTGCAACAAGTGCCGGGTTATCCGCCGGCACGGCCGGGTCATGGTCATCTGCAGCGACCCGCGCCACAAGCAGCGCCAGGGCTGACTCAGCCCGTCCGGCCGTAGCTTCGGCCGGGTGGCGTTGGTCCGGGCAGATCCCCAGCGACAAACACATCACACATGCTCGTCCCAGCCGCGAGCGGTACGCGAGACGTACTTCTGCGTGGCTGACCCCCGGTCGGAGGCCGGGGCCCGCTCGGGCAGCGACCGATCCCGGTCGCCGGCGCTCACCGCGTCGGAAAGACGGGACGGCCGGTAGCGGGATGGGACGGGTCCACACCTCCGCCACACATCACGAGGAGTACGCCCGCACATGGCACGTCTAGTCGGCGTGGATCTCCCCCGCGAAAAGCGGATGGAGATCGCGCTCACCTACATCTTCGGGGTCGGTCGCACCCGCGCCCTGGAGACACTCGCCGCTACCGGCATCTCGCCGGACAAGCGCGCTCGGGACCTCACGGACGAGGAGCTTGTTCAGCTCCGCGACCACATCGAGGGCAACTACAAGGTTGAAGGCGACCTGCGCCGCGAGGTCGCCGCTGACATCCGCCGCAAGGTTGAGATCGGCTGCTACGCCGGCATCCGGCACCGCCGGGGTCTGCCCGTGCGTGGCCAGCGGACCAAGACCAATGCACGGACCCGCAAGGGCCCGAAGCGGACCGTCGCCGGCAAGAAGAAGCCCGGCAAGAAGTAGATTTTGACCGGAATTCGGGTCGTTGTCGGGTCTAGTAAGACCGGACCCTGCGGCCCAATCCGGAAAGTCAACTAGGAGCGCACAGACTTATGCCACCGAAGGCTCGTGCCGGAGCCGCTGTAAAGAAGGTCCGGCGCAAGGAACGCAAGAACGTCGCCCACGGGCAGGCGCACATCAAGAGCACGTTCAACAACACCATCGTGTCCATCACGGACCCGACCGGTGCGGTCATCTCCTGGGCCTCCGCTGGCCAGGTGGGCTTCAAGGGCTCCCGCAAGTCGACTCCGTTCGCCGCGCAGCTGGCCGCCGAGGCTGCCGCGCGTCGCGCCATGGAGCACGGCATGCGCAAGGTCGACGTGTTCGTCAAGGGCCCCGGCTCCGGCCGGGAGACCGCCATCCGTTCGCTGCAGGCCGTGGGCCTCGAGGTCGGTCAGATCGCCGACGTCACCCCGCAGCCGCACAACGGATGCCGTCCGCCGAAGCGTCGCCGGGTCTGAGAGGTAGAGAGAGATGGCTCGTTACACCGGTGCTGACTGCCGCCGTTGCCGGCGGGAGAAGATGAAGCTGTTCCTCAAGGGCAGCAAGTGCGATGGTCCGAAGTGCCCGTTCGAGTCCCGGCCGTTCCCGCCCGGGCAGCACGGCCGCGGCCGCACCAAGGAGACGGAGTACCTGCTCCAGCTCCGTGAGAAGCAGAAGGCCCGCCGCGTTTACGGCGTGCTGGAGAAGCAGTTCCGCGGTTACTACGAGGAAGCCGTTGGCAAGCAGGCCAAGACCGGTGAGGTCCTCCTGCAGATCCTCGAGTCGCGGCTGGACAACGTCGTTTACCGGGCCGGCTACGCCCACTCGCGGGACATGGCCCGCCAGCTGGTCAAGCACGGTCACTTCACGGTGAACGGCAAGAAGGTCGACATCCCGTCGTACCGCGTCAAGGAGCACGACATCATCGAGGTTCGGGGCAAGAGCAAGGAGCTCACCCCGTTCATCGTCGCGCAGGCCCAGGCCGGCTCGAAGACGGTTCCGGCGTGGCTTGAGGCCATCCCGAGCCAGATGAAGGTGCTCGTGCACTCCCTCCCGGCCCGGCAGGTCATTGACACGCAGGTCCAGGAGCAGCTGATCGTCGAGCTCTACTCCAAGTAGTCCGAGCTCGTTCGGTGGCCCGCCCTTCGGGGCGGGCCACCGGAACAGTTTGTGTCGTGGGCGTCAAATAGCGGGCGCCCCGGAAGAGAAGAGAAAAGATGCTCATCAGCCAGCGACCCTCCCTCTCCGAGGAGTCGATCAACGAGACCCGGTCGCGGTTCGCCATCGAGCCGCTGGAGCCGGGCTTCGGCTACACCCTGGGTAACTCGCTGCGGCGCACGCTGCTGTCGTCGATCCCGGGCGCGGCCGTCACCTCGATCAAGATCGACGGTGTGCTGCACGAGTTCACCACGATCCCCGGTGTCAAGGAGGACGTGGTCGAGCTCGTCATGAACATCAAGGAGCTGTGCGTCAGCTCCGAGCACGACGAGCCGGTCAGCATGTACCTGCGCAAGCAGGGCCCGGGCGACGTGACCGCTGGCGACATTCAGCCGCCGGCCGGCGTCTCGGTGCACAACCCGGATCTCAAGCTCGCCACCCTCAACGGCAAGGGCCGGCTCGACATGGAGCTGACCGTCGAGCGGGGCCGGGGCTACGTGACGGCGGCGCAGAACAAGCAGTCCGGCGCCGAGATCGGCCGGATCCCGGTCGACTCGATCTACTCGCCGGTGCTGAAGGTGACCTACCGCGTCGAGGCGACTCGTGTTGAGCAGCGTACCGACTTCGACCGGCTGATCATCGACGTCGAGACCAAGCCGTCGATGGGTCCGCGTACCGCGCTGGCCTCCGCCGGTTCGACGCTTGTGGAGCTGTTCGGGCTCGCCCGGGAGCTGGACGAGACCGCCGAGGGCATCGACATCGGGCCGTCCCCGCAGGACGCCCAGCTGGCGGCGGACCTGGCCCTGCCGATCGAGGAGCTGGACCTCACCGTCCGCTCCTACAACTGCCTCAAGCGCGAGGGCATCAACTCCGTTGGTGAGCTCATCGGGCGTACCGAGGCCGACCTCCTCGACATTCGCAACTTCGGTCAGAAGTCGATCGACGAGGTCAAGATGAAGCTCGCCGGGATGGGTCTCGGGCTGAAGGACTCGGCTCCGAACTTCGACCCGGCGCACGTCGTGGACACCTTCGGCGAGGCCGACTACGACACCGACGACTACCGCGAGACCGAGCAGCTCTAGTCCGCGCTGCCGCCACAACTGAGGAGCACCAAAAATGCCCACGCCCACCAAGGGCCCCCGCCTCGGCGGCAGCCCCTCGCACGAGCGGCTGATGCTGGCCAACCTGGCCACTGCGCTGTTCCAGCACGGCAAGATCCAGACCACCGAGACGAAGGCCCGGCGGCTGCGTCCGCTGGCCGAGCAGCTCATCACCAAGGCCAAGCGCGGTGACCTCGCCTCGCGGCGGCGGGTGCTGGGTGTCGTCAAGGACAAGGACGTCGTCTACGCCCTGTTCGACCAGATCGCGCCCCGGTACTCCAACCGCCCCGGCGGTTACACCCGGATCGTGAAGACCGGTCCGCGCAAGGGTGACAACGCGCCGATGGCGATCATCGAGCTGGTGGAAGAGCTTCAGGTCGCCGAGCCGAAGGTGAACAAGAAGACCGCCGCCCGCAAGGCCGCGCAGCAGGACAAGGTTGAGGCCCTGGCCCCGGCCGAGGAGACC
Organism: Micromonospora sp. DT201; assembly: GCF_049841575.1. NCBI lineage: Bacteria > Bacillati > Actinomycetota > Actinomycetes > Micromonosporales > Micromonosporaceae > Micromonospora > Micromonospora sp. DT201. Next base: position 126,983 of record NZ_JBNCKP010000001.1, read on the forward strand.
CCGCAGTCGGCCCAGGCCGACCAGGACTCCGAGGCGCCGGTGTCGGCGTCCGGTGACACCGACGCCGCCCGCGAGGACAGCGACGAGGCCACCGAGAACAAGGCCTGATCAAGGGCAACGTCGGGCCCGGCACCCCATCGGGGTGTCGGGCCCGACCCGTAACAGGAGGTACGAGGTGGACGAGCGGATCCGGTTGCGGCTGGACGTCTCGTACGACGGCACGGGGTTCTCCGGCTGGGCCGCCCAGCCGACCCGGCGCACCGTCGCGGGGGTGCTCGTCGAAACCCTGGACCTGGTCCTCGGGGCCGGCACGGCCACCGGGTTGACGGTCGCCGGGCGGACCGACGCGGGGGTGCACGCCACGGGGCAGGTCTGCCACCTGGAGTTGCCCGTCGACGTGTGGAGGCAGCACGACGGGCGGCTGTTGCGCCGGTTGGCCCGTCTGCTCCCCACCGACGTTCGCGTACGGGCGATGACCGAGGTGCCGGCCGACTTCGACGCCCGGTTCTCGGCCACCTTCCGGCGCTACGAATACCGGGTCACCGATGCGACCTTCGGCGCGGAGCCACTGCGCCGGCACGAGGTGCTGGCCTGGCCGAAGCCGCTGGACCTGGCCGCGCTGAATGCCGCGGCGACCGGCCTGGTCGGGGAGCACGACTTCGCCGCGTACTGCCGGCGCAAGGAGAACGCGACCACGTTGCGCGAGGTGACCCGGCTGGACTGGCGGCGCGACCCGGACGGCATCCTGGTCGCCACCGTGCAGGCCGACGCGTTCTGCCAGGCGATGGTGCGCAGCCTGGTGGGGGCGATGCTGGTGGCCGGGGATGGCCGCCGCCCGGTCGAGTGGCCGGGCAGCCTGCTCACCCGCCAGGAGCGGTCCAGCGAGGTGACCGTGGCTCCCGCGCACGGGCTGACCCTGGTGGCCGTCGGTTACCCGGCCGATCCGACCGAGTACGCCCGCCGCGCCGATCTCACCCGCCGACTGCGTGTCCCGATCGAGGGCTGACCGCCGACCGCGTGGCGAGGGTCAGTCGCCCGGCAACCCGCTGTCGCCGGTGCTGCCGCCCTGGGGCGCGCTGCTCTCGGAGGGCGCGGGCGTCGGTTGCGCGGCTGTGCCACCGTCAGCCCGCTTCTGCAGCACGCCCCGGCTGAGGTGCAGCTCGATCATGTCGAACAGGATCTCGCGGACCTTGGTGTCACCCGCCTTGATCGCTGCTCCGTCCTCGCGGACCACCAGCGCGTACGCCAGGTAGTGGCCACGGACCTGCCAGCCGACCCGAGCCGGGGCGCTGGTCAGCACGTCGGTGCCGTCGTCGTCGCCGGCGGTGAGGCCACGGAACCGGCCCTGCCGCTCATCGAGGAGTTGGCGTACCCGGTCCCGGGCCCGTTCCGCGCTGACCTTGTCGGTGAGGTTGAACAGGCCGGCGGTGACCAGGTGGTCGCCGTCGGGCGTACGAAGCGTGGCCCGGACGACCTGGTTGCAGCCGAGTAGGACCAGCAGGTCGGCGACCTCGCCGGTGGCGGCTACGGCGCAACTGCCGCTGGACTGTGTCTTGAGCACCTGGTAGTTCGGCTGGCCGGCGGCGAGTTTCAGCGTCTTGTCGGGGAAGAGTTCCTTGGCGGTGAGTGGGGCCTGGTCGGACTCCCGGGAGTCGAGGGCCAGCCGTTCCGGTGTGGCGGACGTCGGTGCGGCGTTCGTCGGGGCAGCGTTCGGCTGGTACGTCGGGGTGCTCTGCGGTTGCTCGTTCTGGTCGATGAGCAGCGCGGCGGCGCCGAGGCCGCAGAGTGCGAGCAGCACCAGGACGGCCGCACCGCCGATCAGCACCTGCCACAGTCGGCCGCCACCGCGTCGGGCGGCTGGCTCGATCGGCGTGGCCGAGGTGTAGACCTGGCTGCGGGGCGCGGCGGGTGGAATGTCGGCACGAGTCGGCGGCGGCTGCGATGACGGCAGCGAGAGCTGGTTCGCCCGGGGCAGCGACGGTGTGGGAAAGCGTGACGGAGAGGGCCCGGCCGGCGGGGGCGGACCGGCGCCGAGCACCGGCAGGTCGGACCCGGGCCCCGGGTACTCCTCGAAAGCGTCCTCATCGGACTCGTACCGATACACCATGTCGCCCAGAGTAGGAGTGATTGTCCCTTTAGGGGGTAATATCGGGGAAATGTGCGCGTGGGCCGCGTCATGGCGGCCCCGGGTCGGTGCGAGAATTGCCAGCGTGACCGGCGACCACTACTTCACCGCTCAGCCCGCCAGCGATGCTCCGCCGCGCGAGGTCGAGTTCTCCGTCGCCGACCGCGACTACCGGCTCGGCTCGGCCGGCGGCGTCTTCTCCGCCAGCCGTCTCGACCCCGGCACCGCCGTACTCCTGCGCAAGGCCGACCTGCCCGCCGCCGACACCGTCGGTGACCTGCTCGACCTCGGCTGCGGGTTCGGTCCGATCGCGTGCGTGCTGGCCGACGTGGCACCGGCGAGCACCGTCTGGGCGGTCGATGTCAACGCCCGCGCCCGCGAGCTGACCGCCGCCAACGCGGCCCGGGTCGACGCCGCAGACCGGGTCCGGGTCCGCGCGCCCGACGACGTCCCGGCGGACATCCGGTTCGCCCAGCTCTGGTCCAACCCACCCATTCGGATCGGCAAGGAAGAGCTGCACGAGCTGCTGCTGCGTTGGCTGCCCCGGCTCGCCCCGGACGGCGTCGGCTGGCTGGTCGTCGCCCGGCACCTCGGCGGCGACTCGCTGCAGCGCTGGCTCACCGAGCAGAGCTGGCAGGTCGAGCGGTACGCCAGCCAGAAGGGCTTCCGGGTGCTGCGGGTCACCCGGTAATTGGATGTCCTTCCCGGCCTTCGCTGGGGCAAGATCCCGGCGTGGGATACGTGGACGTGGCAGCGGTCGGGCACATCCTGCCCGACGGTCGGGAACTCTTCGCCGACGTGTCGTTCCGGGTCGGTGAGGGCAGCAAGGTCGCCCTGGTCGGGCCGAACGGCGCGGGAAAGACGACGCTGCTGCGGATGGTCGCCGGTGACCTGCCCGTGCGTACCGGCGTCGTCGCACGGGCCGGCGGGCTGGGCGTGATGCGCCAGTTCATCGGCATGATCGGCGACGAGTCGACGCTCGCCGATCTGGCGTTGTCGCTGGCCCCGCCGTCGCTGCGCGATGCCGGTCGCCAGCTCCATGAGACCGAGGCCGCCATGCGGGCGGCCGAGGCCCGCGGCAAGTTCAGCAACGCCGCAGGCAAGGCCCAGTTGGCGTACGCCGACGCGCTGGGCGCCTGGGGCGAGGCCGGCGGGTACGACGCCGAGGTGCTCTTCGACACCGTTGCGACAATCGTGCTCGACCTGACCTGGGATGCCGTGCGGGACCGGCCGGTGCGCACCCTGTCCGGCGGCCAGCAGAAGCGCTTCGCGTTGGAGTTGCTGCTGCGCGGCCCGGACGAGGTGCTGCTGCTCGACGAGCCGGACAACTTCCTCGACGTGCCCGGCAAGCGCTGGCTGGAGGCGCGACTGCGCGAGTCGACCAAGTCGGTGCTCTACGTCTCACACGACCGCGAGTTGCTGGCCCAGAGCGCCGACCGGGTGGTGGCCGTCGAGGGTGGCAGCGCCTGGGTGCACCCGGGCGGGTTCGCCAGCTGGCACTCCGCGCGCGTGGCCCGGCACGCCCGCCTCGACGAGCTGCGTCGACGCTGGGACGAGGAGCACCAGAAGCTGCGCGAGCTGATGCTGATGTACAAGCAGAAGGCCGCGTACAACGACGGGTTGGCCTCGCGTTACCAGGCCGCGCAGACCCGGCTGCGCAAGTTCGAGGAGGCCGGGCCACCGCCCGTACCGCCGAAGGACCAGGACATCCGGATGCGGCTGAGCGGCGGGCGGACCGGCAAGCGCGCGGTCATCTGCGAGCAGTTGGAGCTCGACGGCCTGACCTACCCCTTCGACCTGGAAATCTGGTACGGCGATCGGGTGGCGGTGCTCGGTGCCAACGGCACCGGCAAGTCGCACTTCCTGCGGCTGCTGGCCCGGGGCGGCACCGACCCCGACCCGGCGAACGGGCCGGTCGACGGGGCGGGCGCGCTCGCCCCGGTGGCGCACGACGGCGTGGCCCGGCTGGGTGCCCGGGTCCGCCCCGGGCATTTTTCCCAGACGCACGACCGACCGGAACTGATGTCGAAGACGCTTGTCGAAATTCTCTGGCGTGGCGACGAGCACCGCACCGGAATGGACCGGCACGCGGCGATGGGGGTGCTCAGCCGCTACGAGTTGGCCGCGCAGGGCGACCAGCGCTTCGGCACGCTCTCCGGTGGTCAGCAGGCCCGTTTCCTGGTGCTGCTGCTGGAGCTGTCCGGGGCGACCCTGCTGCTGCTCGACGAGCCCACCGACAACCTCGACCTGGCCAGCGCCGAGGCCCTCGAAGCAGGCCTGACCGCCTTCGAAGGGACGGTGATCGCGGTCACCCACGACCGCTGGTTCACCCGCTCATTCGACCGGTTCGTGCTGTTCCGAGGCGACAGCGAGGTGGTGGAGACTCCGGAACCGGTCTGGGACGTCGGGTGATCCCCGCCGACCTGCCCGACCGGCTGTGCGCCGTCGAGCTTTCCGCCACCATCAGCGCGGCCCGCGAGCTGGTCTCGGAGGTGGTCGTTTGAGCAGCCGCCGGGGTTGCCCGCACCTGGCCGGCATAGGGTGGATCTCGTGACTGACATGACCTATCGCCGGCTGGGCGACTCCGGGCTCGTGGTGTCCGTGGTCGGTATCGGCTGCAACAACTTCGGCCGGAAGCTCGACCTCGACGGCACCCGCGCGGTGGTGGACGCCGCCCTGGACGCCGGGATCAACCTGTTCGACACCGCCGACATCTACGGTGAGCCGCAGGGCGGCTCCGAGGAGCTGCTCGGGCAGGCGCTCAAGGGGCGCCGCGACGACGTGGTGGTGGCCACCAAGTTCGGGATGGACATGAACGGCCTCAACGGGCCGGACTTTGGTGCGCGGGGTGCGCGACGCTACATCGCTCGCGCCGTGGAGGCGTCGCTGCGTCGGCTGGGCACGGACCACATCGACCTCTACCAGATGCACGAGCCCGACCCGGGCACCCCGATCGACGAGACCCTCGCCGCCCTGGACGACCTGGTCCGCGATGGCAAGGTGCGCTACCTGGGCAACTCCAACTTCACCGGCTGGCAGATCGCCGACGCGGACTGGGTCGCCTCGTCCAACGGCCGGTCCCGCTTCATCAGCGCCCAGAACCACTACAGCCTGCTGGAGCGCTCGGTGGAGACCGAGGTCATCCCGGCCTGCGAGCGGTTCGGCCTTGGCATGCTGCCGTTCTTCCCGCTCGCCAACGGCCTGCTCACCGGCAAGTACAAGCGCGACGGCCAGCCGCCAGCCGGCAGCCGGCTCTCCGGCGGTGGCCGGTACGCGGAGCGGCTCGCCGCAGCCGACTGGGACACCATCGAGGCGATCGAGGCGTACGCGGCCGAGCGGGGTCTGACGATGCTGCAGGTGGCGATCGGCGGTCTGGCCGCCCAGCCGGCGGTGACCTCGGTGATCGCCGGTGCCACTACCGCGGAGCAGGTACGCGCCAACGCCGCCGCCGGCACCTGGGAGCCGAGCGACGAGGACCTGGCGGCGCTGCGCGCCATCCTCTGAGCCGGACGACAGCGGGCCGGGCCGCTCGTCGCGGCCCGGCCCGGTCGTCGGATGGCGCTTCAGCGCCGCCCGGTCAGCCGGTGCGGCGGCGACCGAACAGCATGGCCACCCCCATCGCCGCGGCGACGAGGACGAGACCGCCGGCCGCGAACGGCCACCAGCCCGCGCCCGCACCGGCGGTTCGGTCTGGCGCGGTCACCGCGACCGGCGCGGGCGCCGGCGGGGACTGCGCCACCCGGGCCTGCACCGTGGCGGTGGCCTCGCTCTGCAACGGGGCGGGGGACTTGACCGTCACCTTCCACTTGCCGGCGGAGAGCACCGGACCGCTGCTGTAGAAGCCGTGCCCCTCGGGTTGAGGTTCCAGCTGCACCGGCCCGATCTGTTGCCCGTCCGGGCCGGTGGCGGTGAGGAGCAACCGCACCGCCTGCTCCAGCCGGCGGCCGTCGGTGTGGGTGGCCTGGATGGTGACGCCCTCGGCCCCATCGCCGGCCACCGTGAGTTTGAGCTTGTCTGCCTGGGCCGCCGCCGGGGCAGCGGCGAACAGGGTCAGGGCCAGTCCGGCGAACGCGGCGGCCAACACCTTGCGGATACCCGTCACGGACATCCCCTCACTAGGGATGAGGGAGGCCCCTCCCCGACGCCGCAGCGTCGGAGAGGGGCCTCGTCGGATCAGAGCTGGCGACCGGGCGCGAGCCGGGTGGCATCGCCACCGAGCCGCCCGGTGCCCTTGATCGGTTCACCGTCGTTCGCCTTGACGCCGGCCTTGCTGGCCGTGCCGCCGAGCCGGACGATCATGGAGTCGGCGTCCCGGATCAGGACGTCCCGGATCTCCGCCTCGGCCACCAGGGTGGCGTCGGCGGCGAGGTTCCGGAAGTCGGTCAGCTGCTTGATCGCCTTGTTGTCGTTGCCAGCTGCCTCGGCCTTGCGGGCCGCGTCCAGCTTCGCGGTCAACTGCTTGTGCGCCGTGGCCGAGAGCCGCCCCGTCGCCTTGAACCGGTCCAGCAGGTTCTGCATGTCCCGGAACGAGGTGGTGACGAAGAACCGGACCGTCGAGGTGGTCTCGTTGCCCGCCTTGTCGGTCGCGGTCACGGTCAGCTCGTGCAGGCCGAGCGGCAGCTCGTACATGGCCTGCAGAGTGCCGCTGGTGTACGCCTGGCCGTCCAACTTGCCGACCACGGTCGCGATGCCCGAGGTCGGGTCGACAGCCTGCCAGGACACCCGGACGTCCTGGCTGTCGCCGTAGAGCTGGCCGTCGGCGAGCCCGGACACCAGCAGCGTCGGCTTGGTGCCGTCGATGCGCAGCACCGCCGACTTGAGCGTCTCGGCGTTGCCCGCCTTGTCGGTCGAGCGGAACAGCAGCTCGTGCTGTCCGTCACCGGTCACCTCGACCGGTGCCGAGTACGGCGTCCACGCGCCACCGTCCAGCGACCACTCCACCGTCTTGACACCGGAACCGGCGTCGGTCGAGGTCAGCACGACCGGGATCGTCCCGTTGTGCCAGCCGGCGTCGTTCGCCGGAGCGAACGTCGCCGAGGTCACCGGTGCCGTGGCGTCGATCTTGACCGAGACGGTCTTCGTCGACTCCACGTTGCCCGCCTTATCGGTCGAGCGGAACCGCAGCTCGTGCTCGCCGTCCCCGGTGACCTCCACCGGTGCGGTGTACGCCGTCCAGGTGGTGGCCCCGTCCAGCTGGTACTCCGTACCGGCGAGCCCGCTACCGCCGGCCTCGTCGGCACCGGTGAGCGTGATCGTCACCGGCCCGGTGTGCCACCCCTCGGTCGGAGTGCCGGAAACCGCCGCCGTGGTCACCGGCGCGGTCTCGTCGGCCACCTCCGTGCTGAGTCGGAAGTAGTCGAACGAGGCGGTCTTCGACGCCGTCTGGTTGGCGCCGAGGGTGAACAGCCCGACCTTCGGGGTGGCCCCGACCGCGCTGTTGGTCAGCGTCGGCAACGCGGTCCAGGTCGCCCCGTCGGCCGAGTACGACGCGGTGAACGTGTCGCCCGTGCGGGCCAGCCGCAGGTGCCACACCGCCGAGGTCAGGTTGGTCGCCTCGGGCTGCGGGCTCTGGACCACCCCGGCGATCTCGCTGCGGAACTCGATCCGCCGCGTCACCGCCTGGCCGGCCTGGTTGTCCGCGATGAAGTCGAACTTCAGGTAGTTGTCGTCGTCCGCCTGCACGAGCAGACCGGCCTGCTGGTACTGCTCGTTCAGCAGGCTGCCGTCGACCTTCGTCTCCAGGGTCCAGTCGCCGGACGGCGCGGTCTGGAGGATGAAGTTCTTCGGCCCGGTGTTGTCGGTGCCGTAGATGTCACCGTTGGGCACGTCGATCCGCAGCGCGCCACCGGTGACCCGGTAACCGGTCGGGTCCTCCCGCGTGACGGCGTCCCACCGGCACTTGTCCAGCGCGCTGCCGGTGAACTCGTCCGACGGGTCGACCGGGCCGGCCGGAGCGTCCGGCGTGACCTGGAACGAGTCGAACGCGGCGTCGACAACCGGCGCCTCGGTGCCTCCGTTGAGGGCGAAGACCCCGATCCGCGGGTTGGTGATGCCGGCGAGCGCGGCCGAACGGCCGACCGGGGTGAAGGTCTGCCCGTCGCCCGAGGCGGCCGCGGTCAGGTTCGTCCCGTCGCTGGTGATCCGCAGGTACACGGTGTCACCCGCCGGTGCGTTGGTGGCGTCGGCGGCCTCGTTGCGCGGCGTGGCGGCCGTCTCCCGGATGAACTCCACCCGCCGGCTGCCGTTGTACAGCAGGTCCAGCTTGGCGTAGTTGTCGTCGTCGCCGTACACCAGGACGCCGGCTTGCTGGTAGTTGGCCGTCACCGGCAGGGTGACCTTGGTGGTCATCTCCCAGGCGCCGGACGGAGCCGCCTGGAGCACCAGGTTGGTGGCGTCGTTGCGAGCCCCGTAGAGGTCCCCCACGGCGGTGGGCAGCCGCAGCGCGCCGCCACTGAGCGAGTAGAGCTGGTTCTCCCGGATCACGCTGGTCCAGCGGGCCTTGTCGAGGGTGTTGCCGTTGAAGTCGTCCGAACGTGCCCCGAAGCAGGACGTGTCCGGCGCGTCCACCCGCACCGGCACCGAGGCGTACGCCTTGGCGCCCTTGCTGTCGGTCACCGTGAGGGTAGCCGTGAAGGTACCCGGGTTGGCGTAGGTGTGGCTGGCGTCCAGGGTGGTCGCCGTGCTTCCGTCACCGAAGTCCCAGGCGTACGTCAGCGGGGTGTCGCCGTCGGCGTCGGTGGCCGTGCCGTCGAAGGCGACGGTGACCGGCGCGGTGCCGGTCGCCGGGGTGGCCGTGGCGCTGACCGTCGGCGGCGCGTTCTCGGTGACACCGCGGCCGACGAAGTCCATCCAGTTGACGTTGAACAGCGAGCCCGTCCCGCCGTTCGGGTCGCGGGCCAGGAAGTACAGCGAACCGCTCGCGGCACCGGTGACCGGGGCGCTCACGTCCGTGTACGTCTGCCAGCCGCCGGTCGCCGGCACGGTCGCCGTGGCGACCACCGGTCCGTCAACGGCACCCGCGCGGACCTCGATCCGACCGCCAGCGGCGGCCGAGGCGGCCCGGAACCGGATCTCGTTGATGTTGGTCAGGTCCGCAGGGGCCACCGACCACCAGTCGCCGTCCTCGATGAACGCGATGTTCTGACCACCGCCGGCGGTGTCGGCGCCCGTCTCCCGCTGCACGCCGGCGTCTCCGCCGCCGGTGCTCACCGGAGCACGCCCGGTGGCGGTGAAGTACTCGGCCTGCTTCTGCTTCGGCTGCAGGACCTCGATCGCCCGGCCGGTGAGCGCGCCGGCACCGCCGGCACCGCCCTCGTCGGTGTAGGTGGCCTCGAAGACCGCGAAGACGTTCGCCTCGGCGCCGTGCCCGGAGGCGAGCGACGTCTGGACGGTGCCGGTGCAGCCGGTGTGCTGCTCCAACGGGTGGGCGTGCTCGTCGTGACCGAGCAGCACCTGCAGCTGCACCTTGTCGCAGTCGACCTGCCCGTCCTCCGGGTCGGTCACCTTGATGGTGTAGCGGACCTGGTCACCCCAGTTGAAGAAGCCACCGTCCGGCGGGAACTCGATGGTCACCGTCGGCGCGGTGTTGCCCACGGTGATCGGCACGTTGGCCACCGCGGTACGGCCCTTCGGGTTGGTGACCGTGAGCTGGGCGGTGTAGTTGCCCGCCGTGGCGTAGGTGTGCGTCGGGTTGGCCTCGGTGGAGGTCTGCCCGTCGCCGAACGTCCAGGCGTAGGTGAGCGTGCCACCGTCCGGATCCCGGGACCCGGCGCTGGAGAAGGTGACAGTCAAGGGCGCCGCACCCGAGGTCGGGGTGGCGGACGCCGCCGCGATCGGCGCGCGGTCACCGGCGATGTAGTCGATCCGGTAGACGCCCGAGTTGTCGTTGTTGCCGCCGAAGCCGCTGCCCCACTCGATCAGGTACAGCGCGCCGTCCGGGCCGAACTCGAAGTCCATCGGCCGGACCATGCTCATCCCGGTGAGCAACTGGTTGATGTCCACAAGCGACTTGCCGTCGGCGGTCACCTGCATCGTGTACATCTTGTTCTGGTTCCACTCGCCGAGCAGCGCCTTGCCGTCGTAGTACGCCGGCCACTTCCGGGTGGAGTTCAGGTCGGCGTCGTACCGGTAGACCGGACCGCCCATCGGGGCACCACCGCCGCCGATCTCCGGGTAACGCGCGTCACCGGCGTACCCGTAGTCGACTGTCGCAGGGACGACCGGCGGGAGGTTGGTCAGACCGGTGTTGTTGGGCGAGTTGTTCACCGGTGCCGCGCAGTCGAACTTCGCCCCACTCGGACCGGACGGGAACGTGTAGTCGTTGTACGCCTCGTTCGTCCCCGTGCAGTACGGCCAGCCGTAGTTGCCGGGGGTCACGATGTTCCACTCGACCAGACCGCGGGGGCCGCGGTCCGGGTTGTTCGCGTTGGCGTCCGGCCCGTAGTCCCCGACGTACAGCGTGTCGGTCTTCGGGTCGGTGCCGATCCGGAACGGGTTGCGGAAGCCCATCGCGTAGATCTCGGGACGGGTCTTCTCGGTGCCCGGCGCGAAGAGGTTGCCCGCCGGGACGGTGTACGTCCCGTCGTCCTCCGGGTGGATCCGGATCACCTTGCCGCGCAGGTCGTTGGTGTTGGCCGAGGTGCGCTGCGAGTCGAAGTCCTGGCGACCCGGCCGCTCGTCGAGCGGCGAGTACGAGTTCGACTCGAACGGGTTGGTGTTGTCACCGGTGGCCAGGTAGAGGTTGCCGGCGCTGTCGAAGGTCATGCTGCCACCGGCGTGGCAGCAGGTGTTGCGCTGGGTGTCGACCCGCAGCACCTGCTTCTCGCTGGCCAGGTCGATCGTGTCACCGGTCACTGTGAACCGGGACAGCAGGTTGCGGGTGACGCCGTCGTTCGGGGCGTAGTACAGATACACCCACTTGTTGGTGGCGAAGTCCGGGTCGAGCCGGATGCCGATCAGGCCGTCCTCGTTGCCGGTGAAGACGTCCAGGTCGACGGCGGTGACGGTGCTGCCGGTGTCCGGCTTCACGATCTGCACGCGACCGTCGCGCTCGACGTAGAAGACCCGCCCGTCGGGAGCGATGTCCAACTCCATCGGGTTGCTGGTGTTGCTGTCCAGGGAGACCTTCTCGAAGTTCGAGGTCTTCGAGGCGCCGCAGTCGGCGTCGACCACACCTGCCGCGGTCTGGATGCCGCCGAGCAGGTGGGAGAGGAACTCGGGCTCCGCGTACGACTCCCGGGTGTGTCCGCCGCCGGTGTACCAGGACCGACCACCGTCGAAGTCCTGGCACCAGGCGGTCGGGTGGTCGGCACCCATCGCGCCGGCGCCCGGGGTGTAGCTCTTCTCGTCCAGGCTGGCCAACACGTGCACGTCGGGCCGCGGATTGGTCTGGAAGTTGTACCACTCGTCGAACCGGGACCAGCGGTCCGGCAGCGTGGCGGTGGACGGGTGGGCGTGGTCCTCCACCTTGACCGTGGCCTGCTGGTTGGCCGGGTGGTTGGCGAAGTACGCGCCGACCAGGTCGCCGTACCAGGCCCAGCTGTACTCGGTGTCCGAGGCGGCGTGGATGCCGACGTAGCCGCCGCCGGCCTTCACGTAGCGCTCGAATGCCGCCTGTTGGTCGGCGTTGAGCACGTCACCGGTGGTGGAAAGCCAGATCACCGCCTTGTACTTCGCGAGGTTGGCGTCGCTGAATGCGGCGCCGTCCTCGGAACTGTCCACGGTGAATCCGTTGGCGGCACCGAGTTGTTGGATGGCGGCGATGCCGGTGGGGATGGAGTCGTGCCGGAAGCCGGCGGTCTTGGAGAAGACCAGGACGGAGTAGGGATCGGCGGCTGCCTTCGCTACCTTCGGCGCCACCTGGGTGACCGGGGCTGCGGCTGGTGCCTCTCGCGGGGGGACCTGTGTCGCCGTCGGTGCCGCCTGTGCGGGCGTACCGAACAGCGTCGTCGAGGCGAGAGCTAGGGAGATGAAGGTCGCGGTGATGGGTACGCGGGCACGACGAGAACGGGACACGCCGCCTCCTGTGTCGTAGTGACAGAGCTCGCGGGAGTCGGCACGCCGAAGGCCGTCCCGGGATGGAGTCGGCGGTTACACCGTGCCAGGGTGGCCCCTCCGACATTTTGTCGAATCGCTGAACAAATTAATTCGGCTCGCTCGATGTCCGGCAAGATGCCGGCGGGTAACGGTTCTGCAACAGCGGGCGACATTCCGAACAGGACTGGATCAACCGCCCATCGATTTCGCTCGTTGGGGGACGTGGTCCGGCTCACCGTCCGCCGCCGCTGCCTCGCCTTGGCAGACCGGCGGATCTGTCGTACGGTGACACGCAAGTAACCCACGGGAGCCCGGTGTACCGGGCTGAGAGGGGGGCTGACAGCCCCCGACCGTTGAACCTGATCCGGGTAATGCCGGCGCAGGGAGGAGCGTTGCCGTGCCGTCCCTAGGACGACTGCATCTGATCACCGACACCCGACCCGGGCAGGACCCACTCACCGTGGTCCGGGCCGCCCTCACGGCGGCCCGCGCCGACCTGGTGGTGCAGGTCCGGGTCGAGGACTCCGCTACCGACCGCGAGGCGTACGACCTGGCCCGACGGGTGCTGGCGCTCTGCGCGCCGTACCAGGCGACCTGCCTGGTCAACGACAGGTTGCACGTGGCGCTCGCGGTGGGTGCCGACGGTGGGCACGTCGGCGCGGACGACCTGCCGGTCGCCGCCGCCCGCCGGGTGCTCGGCCCGACCGGGGTGCTCGGAGCCACCGCCCGCGCGCCGGAAACCGCGACCGAGGCCGTCACGGCGGGAGCCAGCTACCTGGGCGTCGGGCCATGCCACCCCACCAGCACGAAGTCCGGCCTGCCGGACCCCATCGGGCCCGCCGGGGTACGCGCTGTCGTCGACGCCGTCGACGTGCCGGTCATCGCGATCGGGGGAGTGACCGCCGCCCGGGTGCCTGCGCTGCGGGCCGCCGGGGCGTACGGGGTGGCGGTGGTCGGTGCGGTGTCCGGCGCCGCCGATCCGGCACGGGCGACCGCCGAGCTGATCGAGGCCCTGACGTGCTGACCGGCCGGTCGGAGTCAGCGCCATCGAGCGACTGGGTCCGGCCGGACGTTGCGGTGGTGGGGGCGGGGCCGATCGGGCTGGCAATCGCCTGGCGCTGCGCCGCCCGAGGGCTGCGCGTGGTGGTGCACGATCCGGCACCCGGCTCGGGGGCGTCGGCGGTGGCCGCCGGCATGCTCGCACCCGTCGCCGAGGCGTACTTCGGTGAACGGCAGCTGACCGAACTGCTGCTGGCGTCCGCCGCCCGCTGGCCGACGTTCGCCGCCGAGCTGACCGAGGCGACCGGCGCCGACATCGGCTACCGGACCGAGGGCACCCTGCTGGTCGGGCTGACCGGCGACGACCTGGCTGAGGCACGCCGACTCTGGGCGTACCAGCAGGGTTTGGGCCTGCCCGTGACCCTGCTGCGCCCCACCGAGCTGCGCGACCGCGAGCCGGCGCTCGCCCCTCGGGTGCGAGGCGGCGCGCTCGCGCCCACCGACCACCAGGTCGACCCCCGGTTGGTGCTGCCGGCGCTGCGCACGGCAGCGCAGCGGGCCGGCGCGGTGCTGGTGCCGCAGACAGTTCGGCTCCTGTCCGACGTGGATGCACGGATCACCGTGGTCGCCGCCGGCTGCGGGGCCGCCGCACTCACCGGTCTGCCCGTGCGGCCGGTGAAAGGCCAGATCCTCCGGCTCCGCGCGCCCGATGGCGTCGCGCCGGGCTTCCGGCACGTGATCCGGGGGTACGCCGACGGCGAACCCGTCTACCTGGTGCCCCGAGCCGACGGCGAGGTCGTGCTCGGTGCGACGGTCGAGGAACGGTCGGACACCACGGTCACCGCCGGAGCGGTGCAACGCCTGCTCCGCGCCGGCGTCGACCTGCTGCCCGAGCTGGCCGAGTACGACCTGGTCGAGGCGGTCGCCGGGCTGCGCCCGGGCACCCCGGACAACGCACCGATCCTCGGGACGCTGCCCGGCCGGCCGGACGTCCTGGCCGCCACCGGGCACCACCGACACGGCATCGTGCTCACCCCGATCACCGCCGACCTGATCGCCGACCTGGTGCTCACCGGCGTACCCGACCCGCTGCTCGCGCCCTTTCGTGCTGACCGGTTCGTCGGCGCGGCGGTCGGCGGCGGACCTGAATCGACGTTGGAGGGGGACCTGTGGAGTTGACGGTGAACGGGGCCGGGCGCAGTGTCCCCGGCGGCGCATCTGTGGCGGAGCTGGTCCGCGACATCGTGCCTCAGCAGCGTGGGGTCGCGGTCGCGGTCAACGGCGAGGTGGTGCCCCGGGCCGGCTGGGCGACCACGGCGCTGCGCGACGGTGACCGGGTCGAGGTGCTCACCGCGGCGCAGGGCGGGTGAGCGGCGTGCCATTCGAGCTGGGTGGGGAGACGTTCACCTCGCGGCTGATCCTCGGCACCGGTGGTGCCGCGAACCTGCACGTGCTGGAGCAGGCGATCCGGGCGTCCGGCACCGAGCTGGTCACCCTGGCGTTGCGTCGGGTGGGCACCGCACCGGGTTCCACCGGTGGGCTGCTGGAGCTGCTGGATCGGTGCGGGGTTCGGCTGCTGCCGAACACCGCCGGCTGCCACACCGCGACCGAGGCGGTGAAGGTGGCCCGGCTGGCCCGGGACGCGTTCGACACCGATTGGATCAAGCTGGAGGTGATCGGCGACGAGCGGACGCTGCTGCCCGACGGGGTGGAGTTGCTCCGCGCCGCCGAGGAGTTGGTCGCCGATGGCTTCACCGTCCTGCCGTACACCAGCGACGACCCGGTGCTCGCCCGCCGACTCGCCGACGTGGGTTGCGCCGCGGTGATGCCGGCCGGCTCCCCGATCGGCTCCGGGCTCGGAATCGGCAACCCCCACCACATCCGGCTCATTTGTCAGGGTGTCGACGTGCCGGTGATCCTCGACGCGGGCATCGGCACCGCCTCCGACGCGGCCCTGGCCATGGAGCTGGGCTGCGACGCGGTGCTGCTGGCCAGCGCGGTCACCCGCGCCGCCGACCCGGTGGCGATGGCCACGGCGATGCGGTACGCGGTCGAGGCCGGCAACCTGGCGGCCAGCGCCGGCCGGATCGCCCGCCGTTTTCATGCCCTACCCTCCACCCCCGACGAGGGAAGACCCGACCTGTGACCCCGCCGTCCGGTGTCGTCGTGTTGACCGATCGGCTCGTCGCACAGCGAGGGCTCGACCGGGTTGTGGCGGGGGCCGTGGCCGGGGGAGTGCGCTGGGTGGTGCTGCGGGAGAAGGACCTGCCCCGCACCGAGCGCGCCGCCATCGCCGCCGACCTGCGCGCGATCCTCGCCGAGGTCGACGGAACCCTCATCGTGGCCGGCCCCGACCCGCTCGACGGCGACGCCGTTCACCTGCCGGCCGCCGGCCCGTACCCGCCGCCGACCCACCGGCTGGTCGGCCGCTCCTGCCACCACCACACCGAACTCGACCGACTGACCACCGAGCACTACGCCACCGTCTCCCCGGTCTACGCAACCCAAACGAAACCCGGCTACGGCCCACCCCTGGAGATTGCGGGGCTGAGCAGCCTGGTCCGCATCAGCCCGGTACCTCTGCTGGCCCTCGGCGGAGTGGAAACCCCACAACAGGTAACCGCCTGCGTCCAAGCAGGAGCCACCGGAGTAGCAGTACTAGGCGCACTAATGCGAGCCCAAGACCCCACCGAAACAGCAGCCACCCTGACCAGCGCTTATGCCGAGGCGGTCACCCCTGAGCTCTCTAAAGCTGGCGCGGAGGCACTCAGGTCTCCACGAGCGGGGCTGCGGCCGACCGTGCCCACGCAGGGATCAAGCCTGACCGCCCGGAGTGGGCACGGTCGGCCGCAGCCCCCAACCGCAACCACAGGCGAGGGAAAATGACCCCGCGAACACTGCTGACAATCGCCGGCTCCGACTCCGGCGGCGGCGCAGGAATCCAGGCCGACCTCAAGGTCTTCGCTGCGCTGGGCGCGTACGGCACCAGCGTCCTCACGGCGGTCACCGCGCAGAACACCCAGGGTGTCGACGCCGTGCTGCCACTGCCTCCGCGCACGGTCACCGAGCAGCTGGACAGCGTGCTCAGCGACTTCACCGTCTGCGCGGTCAAGACGGGGATGCTCGGCACCCCGGCGGTCGCCGACGTGGTGGCCGAGGCCGCAAGGGACGGCCGGTTGCCTCAGCTCGTCGTCGACCCGGTGCTGGTCGCCACGAGTGGTCACCGGCTCGGCGTGGTGGGCGCGGTGGAGAGGCTGCTGCCGTACGCCAAGGTGGCGACACCGAACTGCGCGGAGGCCGCGGCCATCACCGGGCGCCCGGTGGACGACGTGGCCGGGATGGTCGTGGCCGCCGAGGCGCTGGTGGCCGGCGGCTCGGAATACGTGGTGGTCACAGGCGGTGACCTTGGCGGGGGCGAGGCGGTCGACGTGTTGCACGGCGGCGGCGTCACCACTGCGCTGCGCGCACCCCGGGTGGCCACCCGGCACACCCACGGCACCGGTTGTTCGTTCTCGGCGGCGATCGCGGTGCGGCTCGCGTTGGGCGATCCGGTGCCGGCGGCGGTGGGGGCCGCCAAGGAGTACGTGCTCCGCGCGCTGACCGGCGCGCGGGGTTGGGAGCTGGGCGCGGGACGTGGGCCGCTGGACCACTTCGGCTGGTCCGCTTGATCATCAGGGAGGCTGTCATGCAAGCACGAGGCAAGGTGTACGTCGAGGGTTCGCGGCCGGATGTCCGGGTGCCGTTCGCGGAGGTGGAGCTGACCGGGGACCATCCGCCGGTGCGGCTCTACGACACGTCGGGTCCCGGATCTGACCCCGAGGTGGGGCTGCCGCCGCTGCGGGGGCCGTGGATCGCCGAGCGCGGTGATGTGGCACCGGTGCGGGGTGCGGGTACGCCGCTGGCCGGGGCGGACGGTCGCCGGCCCACCCAGCTTGCGTACGCGCGGGCTGGCGTGGTGACGCCGGAGATGGAGTTCGTGGCGATCCGGGAGAACGTCGACCCGGAGCTGGTCCGGTCCGAGATCGCCGCCGGGCGGGCGGTGCTGCCCCTCAACGTGAACCACCCGGAGTGCGAGCCGGCGATCATCGGCAAGGCGTTCCTGGTCAAGGTGAACGCCAACATCGGCACCTCGGCGGTCAGCTCGTCGGTCGCCGAGGAGGTGGAGAAGCTGACCTGGGCCACCCGCTGGGGTGCGGACACCGTGATGGACCTGTCCACCGGCAAGCGGATCCACGAGACCCGCGAGGCGATCGTGCGGAACTCGCCGGTGCCGATCGGGACGGTGCCGATCTACCAGGCGTTGGAGAAGGTCGGCGGTGACCCGGTGAAGTTGAGCTGGGAGGTGTTCCGGGAGACCGTGATCGAGCAGGCCGAGCAGGGCGTGGACTACATGACGGTGCACGCCGGGGTGCTCCTGCCGTACGTGCCGCTGGCCGTGGACCGGGTGACCGGGATCGTGTCCCGAGGCGGTTCGATCATGGCGGCGTGGTGCCTGGCGCACCACGAGGAGAACTTCCTCTACACGAACTTCGAGGAGCTGTGTTCGCTGCTCGCGAAGTACGACGTGACGTTCTCCCTCGGCGACGGGCTGCGGCCCGGCTCGATCGCCGACGCCAACGACGAGGCGCAGTTCGCCGAGCTGCGCACCCTGGGTGAGCTGACGAAGGTCGCCTGGGCGTACGACGTCCAGGTGATGATCGAGGGCCCCGGCCACGTGCCGATGCACAAGATCAAGGAGAACGTGGACCTGCAGCAGGAGTGGTGCCACGAGGCGCCCTTCTACACGCTCGGGCCGCTGACCACCGACATCGCTCCGGCGTACGACCACATCACCTCGGCGATCGGCGCCGCGATGATCGGAATGTTCGGCACCGCGATGCTCTGCTACGTCACCCCCAAGGAGCACCTCGGCCTGCCGGACCGTGACGATGTGAAGGCGGGTGTGATCGCGTACAAGATCGCGGCACACGCGGCGGACCTGGCCAAGGGGCACCCCGGCGCGCAGGACTGGGACGACGCGCTGTCGAAGGCGCGTTTCGAGTTCCGCTGGGAGGACCAGTTCAACCTTTCGTTGGACCCGGAGACGGCGCGGTCGTACCACGACGCGACGCTGCCGGCCGAGCCGGCGAAGACGGCCCACTTCTGCTCGATGTGTGGCCCGAAGTTCTGCTCCATGAAGATCACCCAGGAGCTCAAGGAGTACGCGGCCCGCGGCATGAAGGGTAAGTCGGAGGAGTTCGTCTCCGGCGGTGGGAAGGTCTACCTGCCGCTAGCCTGACCGGTCCCGCACTCGGGGCGCAGCCGGCGGCCAGCGGTGACTGTCGGTCACTTCGGTCGTGGCGGATGCGGTAGTGAGCGGTATACCAGAGAGTCATATTTATACCTCTGTGGTATACCGCTCAACAGCACGTCGGCATGGCAGGCAGCCAAGTCGATAACGAGGGCCCTTCGCCGCGCCCGCGTTCCGATGCGCGATCTCGTGGGTCAGTCGCGGTAGTGCCGACCGGTGGAGCGCAGCGACCGGCGGCCGCTCTCCTGCTCCGGCTCGTTGTCCGACACCGGCTTGCTCAGACCGGCGACCCAGTCGACGAACTCCTCGTCCTGGTTCGGCAGCGGCTCCGTCTCGGCCGACGGCTCCTGGCTTTCCTCTTCGGTCCGGGACCCCTTGCGGCGGAACAGGCCGCCGAGCCGTCCTCGCCGGGAGGGCTGTTCCGCCACCACTGCGGCGGTCGGCGCGGCAGCCGGCGCGTCATCGGTACGCGCCGGGTCGGCTGTGCCGGTGGTGGTGGCGGCATCGGAGGGCGCGCCGGCCTGGCTCGGGACGACCGGGGACGACGTCGTGCTCGCAGGTCCGGCGGGGGTGGCTGGAGCGGCCTGCCCCGGGACGACCGGGGAAGCCGTCGTCGCAGGTTCGGCGGGGGTGGCTGAGACAGCCGGTTCGCTGGCTGCTGCCGACTCAGCCGCCGTCGACTGGGCGGTCTTCTGCGGCTCCACCGGCCCGGCACGGCGGGCGGTGTTGAAGGCGTCCCAGGTGCTGACCCGGCTCAGGTCCGGCAACGGCGCCCGGTGCCGAGGCCTCGGCGTCGGCTCAGTCGGCTCATCCGGCCCGGTCGCCGTCTCCGCTGCTGTTGACCCCGGGTCAGAGGCTTGCGGCGGCACCCCCCGCGTCGAGGTGACCGGCCAGGCTGGCGCTGTCGGCGTCCACCGGTCCGCATCCGGGTCGCTGCTGGCAGTGATCCCGAACAACCCAGCGGTGGAATCGTCCTCGGTGGCGGGCCGCGCGCTGTCGGTCTCGTCGGCACTGGTGGCTGCGGGTCCACTTGCCGGTTCGGAAGGCGACCCAGCGGAGCCGGTGGCAGCTCCGGCCGGGGTGCGCGGTGAGCCGCCGGCTCGGGGCGTGGCGGCGGTCGGGGTAGCCGGTGCCCTGGTCGAACCGGTTGCGGTGGCCGGCGCGGCTGCTGCCGTTGACGCGGCGGAGCCATCGGCCGGGATGGCCCCGGTGGGCAGACCGGACCCGGAGCCCTGGTTCTCCGCGCTGCGCGCCGGAGTGCCGGTGGCCTTGCCCGGAGCGGTCCGGTCGGCCGACTTTCCGGGCCGGGTGACCTTTCTGGTCCGACCGGTGGTCGTCTCGTCGGTGGTCGTCTCGTCGGTGGTCGTTCCGTCGGTGGTGTCCGAATCGGGTGACGGTGTGTCGTCCGGCGTGGGGGAGGCAGTGACGTCCGGGCTGGCCTTCGGCTTACGGGTACGCCGCGGCTTGAGCGTCAGCGGTGCGTCAGCCGTGCCGGCGTCGGCCGCGCCCGTGCTGGTCGTATCCGTGTTGGCCGTGCCTGCGCTGGACGTAGCCGGGTTGGTCGTGGCGGAGCTGGGTGCGCCCGCACTGGCCGGGGTCGCACTGGCCGGGGGCGCACCGGCCTGGGCCGCACTGGCCGGGGGCGCACTGGCCGGGGTCGCACTGGCCGGGGGCGCGGTGTCGGCCGGGGAGGTGACGGCCGGGGAGGTGACGGCCGGGGAGGTGACGGCCGGGGAGGTGACGGCGTCCCGGCTCGATCTGCGCGTCGTCAACGCCTCGGTGGAGAAGTCAGTGGTCGGGTCGGTCCGCCAGGCCGCAGGTGTCGCCGGCGCGGCGGGGGTCGGACCGTGCTGGCCGCTCGCGGTGGTCGCCGGCCAGTCCCAGTGCGCTGGGACGGTGCGCACGCCATCGGAGGCACCTGCGGCACGCGGACCCGGGGTGGTGCCGGTCAGCTCGGTGCCGGCCAGCTCGGTGCCGGTCAGCTCCGCGCCCGCCGGCTGCCCGACCGGCGGCTCGGTGTTGGCGAGCTGCGCGTCGGGGCGCTCGACGGTGTCCCGGTCGGTCGCCGGACTTGTCGACGCCGTGCTGGGCAGGGCCGGGCTGGTGGGCAGCGGTTGCAGGATGTCGCTGGGCTCGATGGCCTGCGGATCCGCGGTGTGGGGACCCGCCGGCCGGCGCAGCAGCGCCGCGGCGGCCGCGCCGAGCGCACCGGCAAGGATTGCGATCAACGAGCCGTAGTAGGGGGTGACCTGGTAACGGTCTACCGCGTCGCCCGGGCCGGCAGTCAGGTAGGCGAACGCCACCAGCGCCGGACCGGCCACCCCGGTAGCTCCGCTGACCAGTGGAGCCTGGCCCCGCCAGCGAGCCAGCCCTGCGGTCGCGGCACCGGTCAGCAGCGCCACGGTGGGCAGCAGGAGCAGCGCCAGCCGTTGTGCGGCGGCGTCGTTCAGCCAGCTCGGCTCCAACACGCCGAGCCGGACGGTCGGCAGTGGGCCGGCCGCACCGAGCGACGGCAAGACGGAGATCAGCGCCAGCAGCCAGACCGCGCCGGCCACAATCGCCATGTTCCAGCCGAGCTCGGGCCGGAGCAGGACGGCGATCGCGGCGCCCGCCCCGATCACCGCACCGAGCACGGCGCAGATGCCCACCGCCCAGACCGGGTCGACGGAGATCAGCTCCGCGGCGCGGGCCGGCTGCATGCAGAGCGGGGCGATGACTGTGGCACCGAGCGCCGCCGCGCCACCGATCGCCAAGTGTCGGCCGGTGCTGGCTGCCGGAGCGTCTCGGCGAGCGAGGCGTCCGGTCAGGACGGCGCCGACGACGGCGGCGTTCGCGGCGAACCAGCCAACCCAGACGAGCTGGGCCGGCCACTGGTTGACGGTCGTGCCGGTGAAGGTGCCGGTTAGCCGGACGATGCCGAAACCGTACGCGACGCCGAGCTGGCCGGCTCCGGCCAGCACGCTCACCCCGAGCGCCGTGAGCAGCAGTCTGCCCCAGGTCCGAAAGGCCATGACCGGCACGTTACGCACCCGGTACACCCGATGGCCACCGGCGCGCCGCGCGGCGCGTCGGCCCGCGCTCGGCGGGTCTACTTGAGTTCGACCAGCCGAGCGAGGTAAGTCGTGTCTCCGACATTGGTGAGCATGTGCACAGCCCCCGGATCCCGGTAGACCACTCCGCCGGTGGGTTCGTCGGCGTCGATGCGGGTGCCGTCGATGGTCTGTACGACGTTCTTCGCGCCCTCGATCGCCACCACCAGGTACGGGTGATCATGCCGGTGCAGCGGTTGCCGCTCGCCCGGCTCGAGGCGGATGTGCCAGACCCGGACCCGGTCGTTCTCGTACACGATCTCCTGGCCCACCGGCCCGAGTTCGGTCTCGTCGACGATCACGTCGGTCATCGTTCTCCGTCCAGTTGGGGGAGCACCTCGGCTGCGATCAGCTCAAGGTGGTCGAGATCATCGAAGTCGATCAGGCGCAGGTGGACCCGGGTGGCGCCGATCGCGGCGAACTCGCCGATCCGCTGGGCGAGCTGCGCGGGCGAGCCGACCACCGGGTCCTCCGGCGGCAGCGCGCTCTTCTCGTGCAGGGGTGCGGCACGCCGCTGGGCCTCCGCGTCGGTCCGGCCGATGGCCACGACGATCCCGGCGGAGAGCACCAACTCCTCGCGCCCGGACTCCGACCGACCGGTGCGTTCGCACGCCTCACGCACCCGGTCGAACGCCTTGGCTGTGTCCGCCACGGACTTGAAGGGCATGTTGAACTCGTTGGCGTATCGGGCGGCCAGCTCGGGAGTGCGCTTGGGGCCGCGCCCGCCTACGATGATCGGTGGCCCGGGCACCTGCACCGGCTTGGGTAGGCCCGGGGCGTCCACCAGGTGGTAGTGCTCGCCGGTGAAGTTGTAGGTCTCGCCGGACGGGGTCCGCCACAGCCCGGTGATCACTTCAAGCTGCTCGGCCAGCCGGTCGAAGCGCTCGACGACCGGCGGGAACGGGATGCCGTACGAGGTGTGCTCGCGCTCGTACCAGCCGGCGCCGATGCCCAGGTCGACACGGCCGCCGCTCATCTGGTCGACCTGCGCGACCATGATCGCGAGAGGGCCGGGCAGGCGGAAGGTGGCGGACGTCACCAGGGTGCCGAGCCGGATCCGTTCGGTCTCCCGGGCCAGCGCGGCGAGGGTCAGCCAAGCGTCCGTCGGGCCGGGTAGACCCGGGTCGGCGCCCATCGACTGGTAGTGGTCGGCGCGGAGGAAACCCTCGTACCCGCAGGCCTCGACCACCCGGGCGAACCGGAGCTGGTCGTCGTAGCTGGCACCCCGGTGCGGCTCGGTGAAGACCGAAACCCGCATGTTCATCGTCCTTCCGCGCCGGCCGCAGCCGGCTGGTCGCGTTCCATCAACAGCTCGTGGAGGTCGGCGCTGACCTGGGCGACATCCGCCAGGTGGGCGTTGCGGCCCAGGGTGCGGGGCCGGGGGATCGCGACGTCGACCACCTTGCGGATCCGGCCGGGGCGGGGGCTCAGCACGACCACCCGGTCGGCGAGCAGCACCGCCTCGTCGATCGAGTGGGTGACGAAGACGATGGTCGGCTTGTTCTCCATGTGCACCCGCTGGAGTTCGCCGGAGAGCTCCTCGCGGGTGAGTGCGTCCAGAGCGGAGAACGGCTCGTCCATCAACATCACCCGGGGCTCACCGATCAACGACCGGCACAGCGACACCCGCTGCTGCATGCCGCCGGAGAGTTCGTGCGGCAGCCGCTTCTCGAAGCCGGACAACCCGGCAACGTCGAGCAGCTGCCGGGCCCGCTCGCGGTGCTTGGCCCGGCTCCAGCCGAAGATCTCCACCGGCAGCATGACGTTGTCCAGCACGGTGCGCCAAGGCAGCAGCGCCGGCTTCTGGAACAGCATGGCGATGTCCTGGCGAGGGCGGGCGATCGGCGTACCGGCCACGGTGATCTCACCGGCGGTCAGCGGAAGCAGCCCGGCGATCAGCCGCAGCAGGGTGGACTTGCCGCAACCGGAGCGGCCGAGCACGGCGACGAACTCGCCTTCGGCGACGTCGAGGTTGATGCCACGTAGCGCCTCCACCCGGCCCGATCGGCCTTCGAAGGTACGGGACACCCCGGCCAGTTGGATCATCTCCGGCGTACCTCCGCTGAGTGGACGGTCAGTAATCCGGCAAAGGCTAGCTGCACTGTCTGCGTATCGCACCGTCCGGGGTGGTCATCAGGTTGTTTCCGTTCCGCAACCCGATACGCCTGGCGTCGCAACTGCGGGTTTCTCGTACGCTGTGCCCGCGAAGAGTCCCTTCACAACTGCGGAGCCCGGCTTGCCCCTCCTGCCGGCCCGTCAAGACAACCCCCTCCGGTGGCCTGCCGGCCCCGGTCGGAAAGGACATGGTGCACTAATGAGAAGGCTGACCCGTACGGTCGCTACGGCCGCGCTGGCCACCGCCCTCGCCCTTGTCTCCGCCTGCAGCAGCGGGTCGGATTCGGCCGACGACGCCAAGGGGGGTGACGGCAAGGCGCTGGAGAAGGTGACCTACCTCACCTCCTTCGGTCAGTTCGGCCGTGACGCCTACGCCTGGGTGGCGAAGGACAAGGGCTTCTTCAAGGACGCCGGCTTCGACGTCGAAATCAAGGCCGGTCAGGGCACCGGTGGTGTGATCCAGACCATCGTCGGCGGCCAGGCTGACTTCGGCCCGGTCGACCTCACCGGCAGCCTGCTCCAGGTCGGCAACGGCCAGGCGAAGGACTTCACCGTGGTGGCCGCGATCCAGCAGCGCACCATGGCGGGCATCGCCACGCTCGAGGGCAAGAGCATCGCCTCGCCGAAGGACCTGGAGGGCAAGAAGCTCGCCGACACCCCCGGTTCCGTGGTCCGCAACCTCTTCCCGACGTACGCCCGGCTCGCTGGTGTGGACGCGAGCAAGGTGACCTGGGTCAACGGTGATGCGCAGACCCTGATCGGCACGCTGGCCAACGGCTCGGTCGACGGCATCGGCCAGTTCGTCGTCGGTCAGCCGACCATCGAGGCGGCGGCCAGGAAGAAGGCCGTCATGCTGCCGTACAGCAACGTGATGCAGGACCTCTACGGCAACGTGCTGATCACGTCTTCGAAGATCGCCAAGGAGAAGCCCGAGATGGTGAAGCGGTTCACCGCGGCGCTGCTCAAGGGCCTGGAGTACAGCCTGGCCAACTCCAAGGAGGCCGGCGAGATCCTGAAGAAGAACGTCGACGCCGCCAACAAGGACGCCGCCGCCGCCGAGCTGGACCTGATGGCCGCGTACGTCCGTTCCGGCAACACCGGCACCGCGATCGGCACCCTGGACAGCGGTCGGGTCGCCAAGAGCATCGCCATCCTGCAGGGCGCTGGCTCGCTCAAGCAGAACATCACCCCCGAGCAGATCATCGACTTCAGCCTCGCGCCGAAGGCCTGATCCTCCGGTCGTCACCAGGGGGTGCGTCCCGCCGATTCCGGTGGGGCGTACCCCCGTCGCTCGTCGGCCCCCGGGGCCGTGGATTTCGAGGAGAACAAGATGACCGACGTCCGGTCGGCGGATCCGGCGCAGGTGGCACCTCCACCCGCGGGTAGTGGCCGCGAGGCGGGACGGGTGGGTCGAGGTGCCGGTCTTCGCGCCGGGGCGGCGCTGCTGCCTGCGGCCGGCCTTCTGGTCGCTCTGGCGGCGTGGTGGCTGATCGCCCGGCTGGAACTGGTTCACCCTGCCGCTCTGCCACCGCCCGGCGACGTGCTCGCCGCGTTCATCGACAAGCCCGCCCAGATGCTGGAGCACACCTGGGGGACCCTGCTGGAGATCCTGACCGGCTTCGCCCTCTCGGCGGTTGCCGGTGTTCTGATCGGACTGTCCCTGGCCAGTTCCCGCACGGTGGAGCGGATGTTCACCCCGCTGCTGGTCGCGGTGAACGCGGTGCCGAAGATCACGTTGGGCCCGCTGCTGGTGGTGGCGCTCGGCTGGGGTCAGAAGCCGATCCTCACCATGGTGTTCCTTCTCTGCTTCTTTCCGATCGTGCTCTCCACCGCGACCGGGCTGACCACCACGCCGGCTGACCTGGCGGAGTTGGTGCGCTCCTGGAACGCCTCCCGCTGGCAGGCGTTCCGCAAGGTGCGCTTTCCGGCCGCGCTGCCGCAGATCTTCGTCGGGCTCAAGGTGGCCATGCCACTGGCCGCGATCGGCGCGGTGATCGGCGAGTTCCAGGCCGGTGAGAAGGGCCTCGGCTATGTGATCCTTCAGTACGCTGGCGTCGGCGACACCGCCACCGCGTGGGCGGCGATCATGCTGGTGGCACTGGTGAGCATCCTGCTCTATTCGGCGCTCCTGCTGATCGAGCGGATCGCCCTGCCCTGGGTGCGAGAAACCACCAGCAGCCGCTAACCAACAGAACAGACAAGACCAAAGACCAGCACCAAGACACAGATCAAGATCAACACCAAAAAACGCGAAAGGGCCGGCCTCCCCAGTAGGAGGCCGGCCCTTCGCTCGAAGCCGCAGGCGAGAAGGTGTGGCCGACCGTGCCCGGCGGAGGGATCAAGCCTGACCGCCCGGAGCCGGGCACGGTCGGCCACACCCCACCCGGCACCCCGACGAACCCGCCGGACCAGCGAGCTACACGAGGCCCAGAAGCGTTTACCCCGCCAACCGCCACCGGCCGTTGCGAGCGACCAACGTGGTGAGCGCCTGCGGCATCAGCCCGCTGTGGTTGTCCGGCGTCATCCGGATCGGGCCGGACAGCCCGTCCATCTGGGAGGTCTCAAGCACGTCCCGAATGCCGTTGCGGTCCACCTTCCCAATCTCGCCACCCGCGCGAAGCTCCGCGTCGGCGATCAGCTGGACGGCATCCGCGGCGAAGGAGGAGGACCCGTTGTAGCCGCCGAAGCGCGCGGTGTAGTCCTGGAACCACTGCCGCCGCGCCGCCTTGGCCGGTGTGGTCGCAATCACGTCGTCGATCACCATCGTCTGGGTGAAGATCAGAGTGGCACGCTCGGTCGCCTTGGTCGCCGCGCCGAGGAAGAGATCTCCGGCCGCACTCGCGTCGAAGAAGAGCGGCCCACGGAAGGTGGTCTGCTGGGCGCTGGTGGCGGCCAGGGTCGCCTGCTCCGGCGGGGTCCAGAAGACCAGCGCGTCCGGCTTGCCTGACGTGAGCTGTCGGATCTGCTGGCTGACGTCGGTGTCGGTGGTCTTGGCCTTCTGCTCGCGGAGCGTGATGTTGGCCTTGTCCAGTTCCCTCTTGAGTGCGGTCGCGCCCTCCCGGCCGTAGTCGTCGTCGCTGACGAGCATCCCCACCTTGCGGATGTTGTTGCGGCGCAGTTCGGTGGTCAGTGCCGCCGCGCTGTCCGGGGCGTTAGGGCCCAACTTGAACACGTAGCGCCGTTCGGCGACTGGGCCGGCGATCGCGCCGGAAGCGGCGAGCGCAATGGTGGGAATCCGCTTGTCGTTGATGGTTGCGACCGCACCGATCGCGCATTCGTTGCAGCCACCCATGATGATGGCGCTGACCCCGGAATCGCTGCTGAAGTCGGCGATGTTGCGAAGTGACTCGGCCGAGTCAGAACGGTTGTCCTTCACCTTCAGCTTGACCTCCCGGCCGTTCAGTGCGCCGGAGGAGTTCAGCTGCTCGACCTTGAGTTCGAGGGCCCGCTGGTATGTCCGCCCAAGCGGGGCGGCGGCGCCGGAGAGTTCGAGGTCAGCGGCGATCACGATTGGACTCGTGTCCTGCTCCGCCCCGCCAAACTGGCAGCCGGTGAGCGTGGTGGCCACTACGGCCGATGCGAGCGCCGCGATGGTCGCGGAGCGGATGGGGCTCAACTCAGTCCTCCAGGTGCGGGCGCGGGCGCTGCCCGGTCACCGCCGCTAATCCGTCCTCAGTGGAAGACGGGATCTCCTCTGCCGTACGGTGTGCGCGAAGCCTGCAAAACCTTGCCAATGGCCGGCGCTGTGGTCAAGCGCGGACCCCGGCAGCATTCTCGGGACGGCCATCCCACATGCTGGGGTAACGCAATGTTTGCAAAAGATTACTTTGCATACACGCGTGACCACTCAAGAGTTACATGCCCTGTTCAGGGGCTTGCGGAAATGAAGGTATCAGTTGCCCGGATCACGGGATGCGCTCCGTCCGACCGTTTCCTACCTCACTGCGGCTTCCCAAACAGGATCTTCTCTGATGAAATCGCGGCCGTGCCGCGCGTGGTCCCCTCCGCTTACGGCATGGCTCGGCGGCTCAGGCGGGGAAGAAACGACGGAGGCAATGTCGTGAGCACCGGACCGACGACCCTGCCCGCGCTCGGCGAAGGCGAGCGGCGTACGCGCCGACGGTTGCCGAGACTGCGGGACGCCCGGATCCGGTCCAAACTGGCGTTGATCCTCGTCGTCCCGGTGGCGGCGGTGATCGCGCTGGCGACGGTCCGTCTGATCTCCGTTGGCGAGGGTGCCCTCGACGCCACCCAGGCCCGGTCGCTGACGGCCCTCTCCATCGACGTCAGCGCTCTTACGCAGGACCTGCAAGCCGAGCGGATGGCCGCGGCCGCCTACCTGGCCACGCCGCAGCAGCCGGCCGACGCGTACAACCTGCGGGTCCGTGCGACGCAGCAGCAGGTGGACGAATACCGTGCCGAGCGAGGCCGAGTCGGCGAGGTGCCGGCGGCCCTGCGGGACCGCCTGGCCGCCATCGACGGCCACCTGGCCACTCTGGACGGCACCCGTCAGGAGGTGCTGGACCGCCGGCAGATGGCGGTCGCCGAGGCGGTGCTCCGCTACGGGGTCATCCTCACCGACCTGGTCGCCTACGGCGACGGCCTGGCCCAGCTGCCTGGCGACGAGAGCCTGGCGGACAGCCGCCGCGCGGTCTCCGCCTTCGCCCGCGCCAAGGCTTCCGTCGCCGAGGAAGAGGCGGTCGCCTTCACCGCTCTGTCGGCGGGCCAACTCGACTCGGAGCAGTTCTCCTCCTTCGTGGCCACGCTGACCAGCCAGCAGGAGGCCCTGGTCTCCTTCTCTCTGGCCGCGGACCCGGTGCAGCGCGCCCTGGTCGACAGCACCGTCTCCGGTGACGCGGTCGGCCTCTCCGACCGGGTGGCGACCGACATCACCCGCTCGGTCGGGCAGCGCCCGCTGGTGACCGCACAGGACGCCACCGCCGCCATCGGTGCCGTACAAGACCTGATGCGCTGGGCCGAGCTCCAACTGCAGGACCGGCTGCTCCAGCAGGCCGACCAGGCACGCTCGGATGTCATCCGGCAGGCCGTGATCGAGTCCGTCCTGGTCCTGCTGACCCTGATCATCGCCGTGTCGCTGGCCGTGGTGCTGGCCCGCTCGCTCAACCACTCGCTGCGCAGGCTGCGTGAGGGCGCGCTCTCGGTGGCCAACCACGATCTGCCCGACGCGGTGCGGCGGCTGCAGAACATGGGCAGCGTCAGTGACGGCGGTGTGGACGAGATCGTCCGGCAGGTCCGGGACCCGATCCAGCTCAACAGCCGCGACGAGGTCGGTCAGGTGGCGTTGGCCTTCAACGTCGTCCACCGGGAGGCGGTGCGGGTCGCCGCCGAGCAGGCCGCGCTGCGCACCAGCGTCTCGGCGATGTTCCTCAACCTGGCACGTCGTAGTCAGACCCTGGTCGACCGGATGATCGGCGAGCTGGACGCGATCGAGCGCGGCGAGGAGGACCCGAAGCGGCTCGCGCAGCTCTTCGAGCTCGACCACCTCGCCACTCGAATGCGCCGCAACGACGAGAACCTGCTGGTCCTGGCCGGCGCGGACTCGGCCGTACCGCGCCGTGACGACGCGCTGGTGGTGGACGTGCTGCGCGCCGCCCAGTCCGAGGTGGAGCTGTACAACCGCATCGAGTTCGGGACGGTCGACACCGACATCTCGGTGGCCGCGCACGCGGTCAACGACGTGGTACGCCTCGTCGCCGAGCTGCTCGACAACGCGACCCGGTTCTCACCGCCGAACACCACGGTGGTCGCCGACGGTCGCCGGATCCGCGACTACGTCCTGATCCAGATCGAGGACCGCGGGCTCGGCCTCACCGACGAACAGCTCGACTCGCTCAACCGCCGGTTGGCCGCCCCGCCGAGCGTCGACGTCGCCGCGTTCCGGCTGATGGGTCTGGCCGTGGTGAGTCGGCTCGCCGCCCGCTACGGCATCCGGGTGGAGCTGCGCCGCAACGTCGAGGGCGGCACCGTCGCCCAGGTGACGCTGCCCGCCACCACCGTGGTGCTGCCCAATAACCGGGGCCGCGAGCAGGTGCTCAGCCGGCCGCGTCAGCCGATGGCTGTGGAGCAGACGCCGCTCACCCCGGTCGGTCACACCGAGCAGTTCGCCGGTGCCGCAACCTCGGCGACCCTGCCCGACCAGTGGCGGACCAACGCCCCAGCACCCGCCCAGTGGCAATCCCCGCTGGACTCCCGGGACACCACCCCGGCCGTACAGGCGGGCGGCTACGCCGGCACGCGCCCAATGGTGCCGCCCGTGCCGGCTCCGGCCGCCCCGGCACCCGCCGCTCCGCTCCCGCCGGCACAGCCCACGTACAGCAACGGCTCGGGTGCGTCGACGAGCAGCCCCACCGTGGCCTACCCGACCATCGATTCGCTGCCTAGGCGCGGTTCGACCGCGGCTGCCGCGGACGGACGCAGTGCCCCCGGTCTTCCGGTCGGTCCGGTCGCCGGCCCGGGCGCGGTGGCACCATCCGCAGCGCCGCCGGCGCCAGCCGCACCGGTCAGCACCCGGCCCGACTTCCCCGCCGAGGCGCCGATCTTCCGGGAGATGGAGGCGGTCTGGTTCCGGTCGCACGGCGACGACGCCACCGCGATCTTCACCCGGCCCAAGTTCGACGAGCCGCCAGCGCCCGCCGCTGCCGCTCCGGCCGACGCCGGGCTGCGCTCGGGCAACGGCGGTCAGCCGAGCGCCGCGTCCGCGCCGGCCCGGCCGCCACTGCCGACCCGCACCCCCGGCAGTTCCAACACCGACAGCCCCACCACGCCGAGCAGCGGGGGCCGCGGTAGCGCGACTGCCGGTGGGCTCGGCACGCCGCCGTCCTACTCTCCGCCTTCGGCCGCCCGGACGGCGCCGACCGCCCCCACTGCCCCCGCCGCGGACCCGCACGCCTGGCGGACGGCTGCCGACGAGGGCTGGTCGCGGGCCAGCCAGGCCGCCGAACCGGCTCCCGCCGGGACCACCCGCTCCGGGCTGCCCAAGCGGGTGCCGCAGCAACAGCTCGTACCGGGCGGCATCGAACCGAAGAGCGGCCGGGACCGCAGCCGCCGGACCCCCGATGAAGTACGCGGTCTGTTGTCGGCCTACCACCGCGGTGTTCAGCGTGGTCGGACGGCCGGAACGGACCTGAACAGCACCTCGACCAAGGAGAGCCGATGAACAGGCCAGCTGCCATGCAGGACATGGGTTGGCTGCTCACCAACTTCGCCGACAGCGTGGCGGGCATCGCCCACGTGGTGGCGGTATCCGCCGACGGGCTGCTGCTCGCGTCCTCCCGGGATTTGCCGGGGGACCGGGCGGATCAGCTCGCCGCGATCACGTCCGGCGTGGTGAGCCTGACCGAGGGCGCAGCCCGGATGTTCAGCGCGGGCGGGGTGTTGCAGACAGTTATCGAGATGGACAGCGGCTATCTCTTCCTGATGTCGATCAGCGACGGCTCGTCGATGGCCGTACTGGCCGCGCGCAGCTGCGACGTGGGCCAGGTGGGTTACGAGATGGCGCTGCTGGTCGAGCGGGTGGGTGCCGCGCTGGTGCCGCTGCCGCGCGACGCGGTGCGTTCGTAGCATTGCAGGACGGCGCTCATACCGTGCGCCGGATCAGGGACGCGAGGCGGCACAGACCGGCTCCACAGGGGACGAGGAGGTGATCGGGGATGGACCAACGACGCGTTGATCCGCGCGGTGCACTGGTACGTCCGTACGCGGTCACCCGTGGTCGTACCGAGCCCCGGCAGGACATCGCCCTCGAGGCCGTCCTCACCGCGTCTCCCACCCAGGTCGCCGAGTCCCGCTTCGCTGGGCATGACAAGCACCGCATCGCCACGGTCTGCGAGGGCCGAGCACAGTCGCTGGCGGAGATCGCCGCGTACACCCGGATGCCGCTGGGCGTCGCCCGGGTGTTGGTCGCCGACATGGTGGCCGAGAGCCTGCTGACGTTACACACTGCTGCTCCCGCCGAGGGGTTCGAGGAGCGGATGGAACTGCTTGGAAGGGTGCTAAGTGGACTTCGCAGGCTATGACCCCGCTGGGGGGGCGGCCGGGCCGGGGAATCGTCTCCGCGAAGATCGTCGTCGCGGGCGGCTTCGGCGTCGGTAAGACGACACTGGTCGGGGCGATCTCCGAGATCCAACCGCTGACCACCGAGGCGTTGATGACCGCGGCAGGTGTCGGCATCGACGACCCGTCCAAGGTGCCGGGCAAGGAGACCACCACGGTCGCCATGGACTTCGGCCGTATCACCATGGCCCAGGATCTGATCCTGTACCTCTTCGGTACACCTGGTCAGACTCGGTTCTGGTTCATGTGGGACGAGATCATTCGAGGTGCGGTGGGTGCGGCCGTGCTGGTGGACACGCGCCGGATCACCGACGCGTTCGCTCCTCTGGACTACTTCGAGAACCGCAAGCTGCCGTACGTGGTAGCACTGAACCGGTTCGACGGCGCTCCCCAGTACGATCTGGACGAGGTCCGCGAGGCGCTGGCCATCTCGCCGCAGGTGCCGCTGGTGATGACCGACGCCCGGCACCGGGATTCGGTCAAGCAGGTGCTGGTGACGGTCGTCGAGCACGCCATGCTGCGGCTGCAGTCCGAGCACGGGCGGGGCTTCCCCACACCGGTCGGCTGAGCTGTCGCGTCACGGCCGGCCGGCACACACACCTGCCGGCCGTGACGCGTCAGTCGACGCGGAGTCGATAGCCGCGCTTCACGATGGTCTGCACCACGCGGGGCGCGTGCAGGCCGGCCCGTAGTCGGGCCACCGCCATCTCCACCGCATGCTCGTCCGCGCCCCGGGGCAGCGTCCGCAGCAGCGCCGTGCGGGACAGCACCCGGCCGGGAGACTGAGCCAGCGCCCGCAACACCGCCATCGGAGCGGGTGCGAGTGGCCGCAACTCGCCGTCGATCACCGCCGCGTGCCCGCGCAGCGTGAGCAGGTGCCCGCCGGCCTTGAACGTCACGGTCCGGCGGGGCAACTCGTCGATGATGGTCCGGACCAAGGCCCCCAGCCGGGCCCGACCCGGGGCGCTCACTGGCACCCCGTGCCGCAGCAGCGGCTCCGCGGTCACCGCGCCAACGCAGCTGGCCAGTACGTCGCCGCGGAACGCGGACACCACCGCGTCGGTGCGGTCCCCGGCAGCCCGTAGCAGTGCCTCGGCCGCCGGCGCCGAGGTGAAGGTCACCGCGTCCACCAGCCGGCCGGCGATCAGGTCGATCAACCGGTGCAGCGGTGCCGGGTCGGTCGGCGGGGCCCAACGGTAGACCGGCACCTCGATCACCGTGGCGCCGGCCGCCTCCAGCGCGAGCGTGCACTCCGGCTGCCGCTCACCGTGCAGCTGCATGGCGATCACCTGCCCGGCCACGCCGCGCCGGCACAGGTGCTCGACCACCTCGTCGCAGCTCTCCGAGGCCGGCGACCACTGGTCGTGCAGCCCGGCCGCACGGATCGCACCGCGCGCCTTCGGGCCGCGGGCCACCACGTACGAGTTGGCCAGCACCGAGCGCAGCGGCTCGGCCAGCCCCCAACCCTCGGCCGCCTCCAGCCACCCGCGCATGCCGATGCCGGTGTTGGCCATCAGGATGTCCGGCGGCTGTTCCAGGCAGGCGCGGGTCGCCTCGCGCAGCTCGGTGTCGTCGGACAGGGGCACGATCCGCAACGCCGGGGCGAGCACCACCCGGGCGCCCCGCCGTTCGAGCAGCGCGGCCAACTCGTCGCGCCGCCGGTCGGCGGTCACCCCGATGGTGAAGCCCGCCAGTTCTTCCCGCATCAACCCTCCTGTCGTAACCGCACCTCGACCAGCCCGTCGCGGCAACGCGCGTCGTGCCGGGCCACGGCCACCCCGGGCAGGTCGAGGCAGTGCCCGCTGCGTAGGTCGTACACCTGCTTGTGCAGCGGTGAGGCGACCGTCGGCACCCCGCCACGGCTGCCGACGATGCCCCGCGACAGCACGTACGCCCCGGAGACCGGATCGCGGTTGTCGATCGCGAACAGCCCGTCGGAGGTCCGGAAGAGGGCGATCTGCACCCCGTCGACCAGGGCGGCGACGCCCCGGTCCGGTTCCAACCGGTCGAGGAGGCAGACGGTGGTCCAGGTCAGCGTGAGGGTCTGGGTCATCGCCGTACCTCCGGTAGGCCGAGGGTGACCGGTTGCCGACGGTGACCGTTGGTCGGCTCGGATCCGGTCGGGGGATGGTCGCGTACGGGCACTGGCTGGCCGCGTTCGCGAGTGAAGGTGATCGACGGGTCGGGTACGTCGGGAGCGTTGACGAAGGAGGTGTAGCGGCGCAGCCGATCCGGGTCGTCGAGCACGTCGCGCCACTCGTCGGAGTACGACGCCACATGCCGGGCCATCGCCGCGTCCAACTCGGCGCAGAGCCCGAGCGAGTCGTCCACGATCACCGAGCGCAGATGGTCCAGGCCGCCGTCCATCGCCTCGATCCAGCCTGCGGTGCGTTGCAGCCGGTCGGCGGTGCGGATGTAGTAGATCAAGAATCTGTCGATCAGCGTTGTCAGCGCGTCCGTGGACAGGTCGGTGGCGAAGAGGTCCGCGTGTCGGGGCCGGAAGCCGCCGTTGCCACCGACGTAGAGATTCCAGCCGGTCTCGGTGGCGATGATGCCGAAGTCCTTGCTGCGCGCCTCGGCGCACTCGCGGGCACAACCGGAGACCGCGGACTTGATTTTGTGGGGGGCGCGCAGCCCGCGATAGCGCAGCTCCAAGGCGACGGCCAGCCCCACCGAGTCCTGCACTCCGTACCGACACCAGGTCTCGCCGACACAGGACTTCACAGTCCGCAGCGCCTTACCGTACGCGTGGCCGGACTCGAAGCCGGCGTCCACCAGCCGCCGCCAGATCTGCGGCAACTGCTCCACCCGCGCCCCGAACAGGTCGATCCGCTGCCCGCCGGTGATCTTCGTGTAGAGCTGGAAGTCCCGGGCGACCTCGCCGATCACGATCAGCTTCTCCGGGGTGATCTCGCCGCCCGGAATTCGGGGCACCACCGAGTAGCTACCGTCGCGTTGCAGGTTGGCCAGGAAGTGGTCGTTGGTGTCCTGCAACGACGCCTGCTCACCGTCGAGCACGTGCCCGCTGCCCAACGACGCGAGGATCGACGCCACCACCGGCTTGCAGATGTCGCAGCCACGCCCCCGACCGTGCTCGGCGACCAGCCGGGAGAAGGTGCGGATGCCGCGCACGCGGACGATCTCGAACAACTCCCGTCGGCTGACGTCGAAGTGCTCACAGAGCGCGCTGGACTGCACCACCCCAGCCGCGTCCAGCAGCTGCTTCAGCGTCGGCACACAGGAACCGCAGCTCGTACCGGCCCTGGTGCACGCCTTCAACGCCGGCACGTCGGTGCAGCCCTCGGCGATGGCGGCGTCCACATCGCCCCGGGTGACCGCGTTGCAGGAGCAGACCTGGGCGGCGGCGGGCAGTGCCCCGGCGTCCGCCCCGCCCCCGTCCGGGGCGAGCAGCGCCAGTGGCGCGGCCGGCAGCGGGCCGCCCACGCTGGCCCGCAACGTCGGGTACGCGCTGGCGTCACCGACCAGCACCCCGCCGAGCAGGGTGTGCGCGTCGTCGGAGAGGACCAGCTTCGCGTAGACCCGGGTCGCCGGGTCGGTGAACGTGACGTCCAGGCAGCCCGAGGTCGCGCCGTGCGCGTCGCCGAACGAGGCCACATCGACGCCGAGCAGCTTGAGCTTGGTGGCGGTGTCGGCACCCGGGAAGGTCGCCGCGCCGCCGACCAGCCGGTCGGCCACCACCTCGGCCGTCGCGTAGCCCGGGGCGACCAGGCCGTGGCAGGTGCCGTCGACCGCCGCGCACTCACCGACCGCCCAGATCCGCTCGTCGGCGCTGCGGCAGGTCGCGTCGACAAGCACCCCGCCGCGCGGACCCAGCGGCAGACCGGCAGCCCTGGCCAGCTCGTCCCTCGGCCGGATCCCGGCGGCCACCACCACCAGGTCGGCGTCGACGGCACCACCGTCGGAGAGGTCCAGGGCTGCGACACCGCCGTCCGGGCCGGAACGGATGGCGGTGGTCGCCACCCCGAGATGGGTGCGTACGCCCAGATCGTCGACGTAGCGGCGTAGCATCGCGCCGCCGGCCTGGTCCACCTGCACCGGCATCAGCCGCGGCGCGAATTCGACAACGTCGGTGCTGAGGCCCAGCAGCCGCAGGGCGTTCGCCGCCTCCAGACCGAGCAGCCCACCGCCGATCACCGCACCGGCCCGCCGACCCTGTGCATACGCCCGAATCGCCGCCAGATCGTCCAGGGTCCGGTAGACGAAGACCCCGGGCAGCTCCGCGCCGGGCACCGGCGGCACGAACGCGTACGAGCCAGTGGCCAGCACAAGCGCGTCGTAGCGGTACTCGCCGACAGCGGTGGTCACCACCTGCCGGTCCCGGTCGATGGCGGTGGCCGGCTCGCCGAGCCGTAGCCGCACCCCGTCGTGCGGTGTGTGCAGGTTGAGCTCGCTCTCACTCACCCCGTCGAAGTACGCCGAGAGCCGCACCCGGTCGTACGCCGGACGCCCCTCCTCGGCCAGCACGGTCACCCGCCAGCTGCCCTGGGGATCACGGGCGCGCAGCGCGTCGACGAAGCGCTGCCCGACCATGCCGTTGCCGATGACGACCAGATCGCCGCCGTTCATCGCGTCACCTCCACCGATTCCGCTTGGCTCAGCCAATCGACGATGCCGCCGACCGCGTCCCGACATCCGCCGCACCCGGTGCCGGCCCGGGTCGCCGCCACCACCGCGTCGACCGTCCGGGCTCCGGAACGCCAGCTGCGGATCAGCGCGCCCTTGCTCACCGTGTTGCACTGGCAGACAGTGGCCGCGTCCGGCATCAGCGCCGGTGACGCGGCCGGCGCCGCACCGACCCCGCCGAGCGCCCGGCCGAGCAGCAGCGCCCGCCGGTCGGTCGGCACCGGGTGGCCACGGTCGAACAGCTGGATCACCGTGCCGACGGCCGGGTTGTCGCCCAGCAGGATCGCGCCGATCAGCCGCTCGTCCCTGATCCGCAGGCGGGCGTACGTGCCCCGGGTCGGGTCGGCGAAGGTCAGCTCCTCGCCCGGCCCGCCGCCCACCGCGTCGCCCATCGAGGCCAGGTCGATCCCGGCGGCCTTGAGCCGGGTCACCGCCGGCCGGGGCCGGTACCGGGCCAGCGGGTCCGCCCCGGTCAGCACGTCGGCGAGCACCTGGGCCTGGGCCCAGGCTGGTGCGACCAGCCCGGTGAGCGCGCCGTCGTGCTCGGCGCAGTCCCCGATCGCCGAGATGGACCGGTCGTCGGTGCGGAGTCGGTCGTCCACCACCACGCCGCGCCGGACGGTCAGCCCGGCGGCCTGTGCGAGGGCGGTGTCCGGGCGTACGCCGCAGGAGAGCACCAGCAGGTCCGCTCGCAGCGTTCGGCCGTCGGCCAGGTCGAGGCGTACGCCGGTGGCGTCCGTGGCCACGCTGGTCGCCGGCACCGCCAGTTGGATGGTGACGCCGAGACCGGCGAGCGTGCCGGCGAGCACCGCACCGGCCGCCGGGTCGAGTTGCCGTTCCATCAGGTGCCCCCGTGGGTGCACCACGGTCGTGGTCAACCCTCGGGTGGCCAGCCCTCGGGCGGCCTCCAGCCCGAGCAACCCACCGCCGAGCACCAGCGCGCTGCGTGCGCCGTCGGCTGCGGCGAGGATCCGTCGGCAGTCGTCCAGGGTGCGGAAGGGGACCACCCGCTCCGGCAGGGCCGCCGGGTCGAGGCCGGGCAGTGGCGGCACCACCGCCTGGGCGCCGGTGGCCAGCACCAAATGGTCGTAGGAGATGCGTTCACCGTCGTCGGTGCGGACCTCCCGGGCAGATCGGTCGACCGCGGCCACGGTTACGCCGGTGCGTAGGTCGATGCCGTGCCCGGCGGCCTCGGTCAGCTCGATGTCCGGCTCGTCGACCCGGCCAGCCAACAGGGTGGAGAGCAGAATCCGGTTGTACGCCCGGTGCGGCTCCGCCCCGAGCACGGTGACCTTCTGATCGCCCTCCCGGGCGCGCAGCTCGCCGGCGAGGCGGGCACCCGCCATCCCGTTGCCGACGATCACCACCCGGGCGGTCATGCCTTCTCCACCCGGACCGCGCAGATCTTGAATTCGGGCATCCCGGAGATCGGGTCCACGGCGTCGTTTGTCACCGAGTTGGCCCGTCCCGCCCCCGCATAGTGGAACGGGGCGAAGACGGTGTCCGGTCTGATCCCGGCGCTGAGGCGCGCCGGAGCGCAGAACTCACCTCGGCGCGAGGTGACCCGCACCGGGTCCCCCTCGTCGATGCTCAGCCGGGCGGCCAGGTCGGGGTGCAGCTCGACGAACGCCTCACCGGCGGCGCGGCGCAGCGCTGCCACCCGGCGGGTCTGGGTGCCGGACTGGTACTGCGCCAGCACCCGGCCGGTGGTGAAGTGCAGCGGGTACGTGGCGCAGACCTCCTCGGCGGCCGGCCGGTGGTCGACGGGGTGGAACCGGGCCCGGCCGTCGGGGGTGGCGAACCGGTCGGCGAAGAGCCGTGGCGTGTCCGGCCCGTCCTCGGTGGGGCAGGGCCAGTAGACCCCGTCGTCGGCGTCGATCCGGGCCCAGCTGATGCCTGCGTAGTCGGCGGCCCCGCCGGCCGAGGCCCGGCGCAACTCGGCGAAGACGGCGGCCGGGTCGGCCGGAAACCGAGCCGCCGCCCCGGTGGTCGCCGGGCCGTCGCTGGCCAGCCGGGCCGCGAGGTCGGAGATGATGGCCAGGTCGGTCCGGACGCCGGGCGGGGGCGGGCGCAGCGCGCGTCGACGCAGCACCCGACCCTCCAGGTTGGTCATGGTGCCGTCCTCCTCGGCCCACTGCGCGGTGGGCAGCACCACATCCGCCAGCGCAGCCGTCTCGGAGAGCAGCAGGTCGGCGACGACCAGCAGGTCGAGGTCGCGCAACCTGCGTTCGATCCGCGCCGCCCGCGGCGCGGAGATCACCGGGTTCGAGCCGAACACCAGCAGACCGCGCGGGCCGTCGGGGGTGCCGAGCGAGTCGAGCAATTGGTACGCCGGCACGCCCGGGCCGGGCAGTTCGTCGGCGGGCACCCCCCAGACCCCGGCCACGTGCTCGCGGGCCGCCGGGTCGTCGATCCGCCGATAGCCGGGGAGTTGGTCGGCCTTCTGCCCGTGTTCCCTCCCGCCCTGGCCGTTGCCCTGGCCGGTGAGGCAGCCGTACCCCGAGCCGGCACGGCCGGGCAGACCAAGGGCAAGGGCGAGATTGACGTACGCGGAGACCGTGTCGACGCCCTTGGCGTGCTGCTCGGCACCGCGCGCGGTAAGGATGATCACTCGACCGCCGGTGCCCAGCGCGCGAGCGGTCGCCTCCAGGTCGGCCACCGGCACGCCGGAGAGCTGTTCGGCGCGGGCCGGCCACCAGGCGGCGACGCTACGGCGAACCGCCTCGAATCCGGCGGTGCGTTCGGCCACGTACGCCCGGTCGACCCAACCCTCGGTGAGGGCGATGTGCAGCAGCGCGTTGGCCACCGCGAGGTCGGTGCCGGGCAGCGGTTGCAGATGCAGGTCGGCCTGGCGGGCGGTGGCGGTGACTCGGGGGTCGACGACGATCAGTTGGCCGCCGTTGCCGCGCTGCTCGGTGAGCCACCGCACCAGCGGCGGCATGGTCTCCGCCGGGTTCGCGCCGACCAGCAGCAGGGTGTCGGCCCGGCCCAGGTCGGCGAGCGGGAACGGCAGCCCTCGGTCGATGCCGAAGGCGCGCATCCCGGCGGCAGCCGCCGAGGACATGCAGAACCGTCCGTTGTAGTCGATGTGCCGGGTGCGCAGCCCGATCCGGGCGAACTTTCCCAACGCGTACGCCTTCTCGTTGGTCAGGCCACCGCCGCCGAAGACGGCGACCGCGTCCGGGCCGGCGTCCTCCTGGATGGCGCGGATCCCAGCGATGACCCGATCGAGGGCGGTGTCCCAGCTTGCCGCGTGCAGCTCCCCGGTTGCCGGGTCGCGTACCAGGGGAGTGGTCAGCCGCTCCGGGTGGTCGAGCAACTCGGCCGCGGTCCAACCCTTCTGGCAGAGCCCGCCCCGATTGGTGGGGAACTGGCGGGGGTGGACCGTCACCCCGGTGTCGTCCTGGCGTAGCACCATCCCGCACTGGAGCGCGCAGTACGGGCAGTGCGTCGCCACCTCCCGGGGCGTCAGCCCCGGTTGAGTTGCCGACCATGCACCGTCTGTCATGTCGGGAAAGCGTGCCGTCGGGCAGTTTCCAGCCCGGGTCCCTTCTGTTTCGGTCCTGTCAAGTGGGGCTCACACCGCACAGGGGCAGCGGGCGTGCCGGGTGACTGGTCGACCGGCGCGGTCTTCGTCTCGCGGTTAGCGGAAGTCGGCGCGGTGCGGTCGGCGGGTCAGGGACAGCCAGCCCAGGAACCGGGTGTGAAGTGCTCGCAGGTCAGGACGAACGCCTAGGGAGTGCAGATCATCAACCGCGTCCTGCATGTTCGCTGCCAGGTAGAACGCCAGGGCGATGGAATGGCCGTAGAACTCGGTCGCGAGGTGAAGCTGGGCTGGCGCACACGGCCAGGGAGCGGCGCAGTTGCGGCAGAGCCACGCTGGGCGCATCGGATGGTGCGGTCGAGGACGGCGGGTCATCCGACCCTCACCGGACCGCGCTTGACGGGCGCGCGGGTGGTTGGGCGACGGGCCGCCGGGCGGGCCACCCGTCGTACGTCGGCCAGTCGAGAACGCGAATCACGCGGACGAAGATCGGGCGCAGGAACTGCACACTCGCGGCGCGGGTCAGGTGCAGGACGTCACCCGTGCGTGGCTTCCGCGCGGACCCGCTCATGCGTTCACCCAGCCGTGCTCGGCGACGCGGTTGAGTCGGTTCACCGGCCAGGTCGGAACGATGGTCCCGGGCGGCCAGGGCACGCCCGGCGACGACGGTGGGGCCGGTTCCGGCTCCGGTTCCGGCTTGGGCTTCCGATCGGGCGGCTTGTCCGGCACGGTGCTCCGGGCCTTGGCGGGGGGTTCATCGTGGCCGAGCTGCCCGGCGGCGAGCAGGTCGCACACATTGACAGCCAGGCGCGGGCGCAGATCGTTAATGGGGCTGCGGACGTTGCTACGCTGAATCGCAGATGGGAACGCATCAGAAGCGAAGCTCTTTCCCGTCACCAGTCCCTGGACCTGATCAGGAAAGCAGCAGGATCATGGACATGACCGGCGCACAGTGGCGTAAGAGCACGAAGAGCGGAAACAACGGGGGCTCGTGCGTCGAGGTCGCCGACAACCTCCCCGGCGTCGTCCTCGTCCGCGACACCAAAGACCGCGACGGCGGGACGCTGACCTTCGGACCGGCGGCCTGGGCCGGCTTCGTCGACCTGGCGAAGGCGATCGGCCCCGTCGGCTGACCAGCGCAGCACGGAAGGCCCCCGACACCCTGGATCCCAGGAAGCCGGGGGTCTTTTGCTTGTCCGGGGGTGGCCCTCGGCGAGGTCGTGCCATCCCGCCGCCGGGCAGCCGCCGCCCCGGTAGCCCATATACCTCACAGTCATAAATATGACTCCCTGGTATACGGCTCATCAGCAACACTCCCACCCCTGCGGAGTGCCGAGGCCGCGAGCGCCTCCAGGGTGCGCGCGATGACCCAAGCTGGTGACGCAGAGGCCCCACGTGCCGCTTATAATGTGGGAAAACTGTCTCAGATAATGGGAGGACGCGATGAGTGTGGCGGACGTCTTCGACGCGGTTGCCGGCACCTACGACGAGGAGCGTCGGCGCCTGATTCCC
This sequence comes from Micromonospora sp. DT201, assembly GCF_049841575.1. Lineage (NCBI taxonomy): Bacteria > Bacillati > Actinomycetota > Actinomycetes > Micromonosporales > Micromonosporaceae > Micromonospora > Micromonospora sp. DT201. Next base: position 168,409 of record NZ_JBNCKP010000001.1, read on the forward strand.
TGCTTCGACGCCTTCTATGGCACCGCCGTCCAGGTGGCCGCGCCACCGCTGCGCGCCGCGCTCGCGGCCGGACGTACCCCCGAGGTGTTGGACCTGGGCGCCGGAACCGGCCTGCTCTCGCTGCTGCTGGCCGCGGCGGTGCCCGGAGTCCGGCTGACCCTGTTGGACGGAGCGCCGGCGATGCTCGCCCGCGCCACCGAGCAGTTGCGCGCCCGGTCCGTGCCGCACCGGTCCATCCAGGCCGACCTGTCCGACGAACTGCCGCCGGGCCGGTACGACGCGGTCGTCAGCGCGCTGGCGATCCACCACCTGGACGACGACGGCAAGCGCGCGCTCTACCGGAGGGCCGCCAACGCGCTGGCACCCGGCGGGGTGTTCGTCAACGCCGAGCAGGTCGCCGGCCCGACCCCGGAGCTGGACCGGCGCTACGACGAGGTGTGGTTGGAGCGGATCACCGAACTCGGTGCGTCCCCCGAGGAGATCGCCGCTTCCCAGGGGCGGATGCGACACGACCGCCCGGCGACCGTGGCCGATCAGTGCCGGTGGCTCGCCGAGGCCGGCCTGGTCGACGTCGATTGTTACTTCAAGGAGTGGCGCTTCGCGGTGTTCGGCGGTCGGGTCAGGTGAGAGCCGCCGGAATGGGCGTTTCGACGCTGGTGGGCGAGCTGGTGAGCACATGGATGACTGGTGGTCATACCGCTGGGTAGTCTCATCGGCATGACTGCCAAGGTGACTCTGTCGTTCACGGACGAGACGATCGAGGAGGCCCGGCGGTTCGCCAAGCGCGAAGGGCTGTCGCTCTCCGCATGGATGGACCAGGCCGCCCGGGAGAAGGCGCTGCGCGAGGTCTTCACCGCGCACGCCGCCGCCGTGGGCCGTGCCGGTCTGGACCTCGAGTCCGCCGCCCTCGCCGACGCGCGCGAGGTGGGCATGGTCAACGACCTGCTCTCCGGCGGACGACCGCGTGCTGCGTAGGGGAGAAGTCTGGCGCATCGAGGGGGCCCGGGAACGCCTCGGGCTCGTGATCAGCTCAGACGTCTACAACTCCACCGACGTGCCCATCGTGATCGTGGTCGAGGTGGTCGAGGAGTCGCTGCTGCGCGACTCGCCGCTCGCAGTCTCGATGGGCCGGTACGTGGTCATGCCCGACCGCATCTCCTCGCCGATGAAGAAGTGGTTCACCGACTGCGTGGACGTCGCCGACACCGACACCATGCTCCGGGTCGGTCGCGCGCTGCGCATCCTCCAGCAGCTCTGACCGCAGACTTCAGCAGCTCTGACCACGGGTCTGGTGGTGTGCTCACCATCGCCGCCGGCCCGTGGTGCGGTCCCCGTTTCCGGGCCGACCCGCGACGGGCACTGCCAGGTAACCCGGCGTTCCTAGCGTTTCTCCTCGTCACATCGACGAGGAGGAGCCGCCGTGAGCACGCTCACCAGCACCGCAGTCACCGCCGCGCCGTCGGTCGCCACCGGGCGTGGGCGTCGGCTCGACGACTGGCGTCCCGAGGACCCCGACTTCTGGCAGGCGACGGGCGCGCCGATCGCCCGGCGCAACCTCTGGGTCTCGATCTTCGCGGAGCACGTCGGCTTCTCGGTGTGGAGCCTCTGGTCGGTCACCGTGCTCTTCCTCGGCCCCGCGTACGGCATCGATCCGGCCGGAAAATTCCTGCTCACCGCCGTGCCGGCGGCGCTGGGCGCGGTGTTGAGGCTGCCGTACACGTTGGCGGTGGCCCGCTTCGGCGGGCGGCGCTGGACGATCATCAGCGCACTGCTGCTGCTGGTGCCCACGGTGCCGATGACGGTGCTGCTGGAGCCCGGTGTGTCCTACTCCACCCTGATGGTGCTCGCCTGCATCACCGGGGTCGGTGGCGGCAACTTCGCCTCCTCGATGGCCAACATCAACTTGTTCTACCCCCAGCGACTCAAGGGCCGGGCTCTTGGGCTCAACGCTGGCGGCGGCAACCTGGGCGTACCCGCGGTGCAGTTGGTCGGGCTGGCGGTCCTTGCCACCGCCGGTGCCGCGTACCCCCGGCTGGTGCCGGCGGTCTACCTGCCGCTGATCGTGCTGGCCGCGCTGGCTGCGGCCCGCTGGTTGGACACCGTGCCCGGGGCGCGCAACGAGCCGGGCGCGTTGCGCGAGGCGGCCCGCGACCCCCACACCTGGGCCATGTCCCTGCTCTACATCGGCACCTTCGGCTCGTTCATCGGGTTCGGTTTCGCCTTCGGCCAGGTGCTCCAGCTCCAGTTCGCCGAGCGGTTCCCCACTCCGGTCGACGCCGCCTGGTTGACCTTCCTCGGCCCGCTGGTCGGCTCGTTGGTCCGGCCGCTGGGCGGGCACCTCGCCGACCGGTTGGGCGGGGCCCGGGTGACCTTCTGGAACTTCGTGGCGATGGCGGCCGGCGCGGGCACCGTGCTGTACGCGGCCCGGGAACGCTCGTTCGGGCTCTACCTCGCCGGGTTCCTCGCCCTGTTCGTCTTCTCCGGCGTCGGCAACGGCTCCACGTACAAGATGATCCCGGCGATCTTCCGTGCCCGGGCGGCGGACGCGGTGGCTGCGGGCCTGCGCGACCCGGAGGCCGCCGCGCGGTGGGCGCGACGGATGACCGGCGCGTTGATCGGCATCGCGGGTGCGGTCGGCGCCTCCGGTGGGGTGCTGGTCAACATCGCGTTCCGCCAGTCGTTCCTCGGCTCGGGCAACGCCGACGCCGCCTACCTGGCCTTCATCGGCTGGTACGCGTTGTGTTTCGCGGTCACCTGGGTCGTCTACCGTCGCCCGAGGGCCAGTCGGCTCACCAACGTGTGAGGCCAACGTGTGAGGCCAACGTGTGAGCTGGACCACGACCGGCGCGTCGCCGCGCTGGAGCCCACCCCCGTTTTGACCTGCGGACACCGCGCCGGGTATCGTTGCCTGCTGTTGTACGACATCCAGAGGCGTGCCCTATCAGGTACGCTTGGTCGTTCGTGCGCGCTGGTTCGGCCTGCTAGATCTGGTCACCTCGGCGCGCGACCCCAGACCGACGACGAGACAAGGTAGACCTGTGCGTACGTACAGCCCGAAGCCGGGTGAGATCGAGCGTCAGTGGCACGTCATCGACGCCTCTGATGTCGTGCTGGGCCGCCTGGCCACCCACGCCGCCACGTTGCTGCGTGGTAAGCACAAGCCGACTTTCGCGCCGCACGTCGACACGGGCGACTTTGTCGTCATCGTGAACGCGGGCAAGGTTGCGTTGACCGGCAACAAGCGCCAGACCAAGGTTGCTTACCGCCACTCCGGTTACCCGGGTGGTCTGAAGCAGATCGGCTACGACGAGCTGCTGACCAAGCGCCCCGAGCGGGCCATCGAGCTGGCTGTGAAGGGGATGCTCCCGCACAACAAGCTCGGCCGTCAGCTGATCAAGAAGCTGAAGGTCTACGCCGGTGCCGAGCACCCGCACCTCGCGCAGCAGCCGGTGCCGTTCGAGATCAAGCAGATCGCGCAGTGAGCGCGGGCGAAGGAAGCAGCATGACCGACATCACCACCGAGACCGAGGTTGCCCCGGAAGTCCCCGAGGCCACCGAGGCGCCGGCGCCCGTCGCCCGCGCGCCTCGTGGTGACCGGCCGATCCAGACCGTGGGCCGCCGCAAGGAGGCCATCGTCCGGGTCCGTATCGTCCCGGGCACCGGCAAGATCACCTGCAACGGCCAGGACCTCGAGGCGTACTTCCCGAGCAAGGTGCACCAGCAGCTCATCAAGGACCCGCTGGTCACCGCCGAGAAGCTCGAGCAGTTCGACATCATCGCGAACCTGCGTGGCGGCGGCACCACCGGCCAGGCCGGTGCGCTGCGGCTGGGCATCGCCCGCGCGCTGATCGTCAACGAGCCTGACGACCGCCCGGCCCTGAAGAAGGCCGGCTTCCTGACTCGGGACGCCCGGGTCAAGGAGAGCAAGAAGTACGGCCTCAAGAAGGCCCGTAAGGCTCCTCAGTACTCGAAGCGCTGATCTTCACCAGCGCGTTGTACTTCTGACGGACGGCCGGTCCGCCTCCCCTCGATCGGGGGAGGTGGCCGGCCGTTTCGCTTTCTCCACATCGGCAGTGCGCAACGGAGGTTGGCGAGTATGGGTCGGTTGTTCGGCACGGACGGCGTACGCGGGCGGGCGAACGCGGATCTCACCCCTGAGTTGGCGCTGGCGCTCGCGGTGGCCGCTGCGCACACACTTGCCGAGACGGACCGCAGCCATCCGCCGCTCGCCGTCGTCGGTCGCGACACCCGGGCCAGTGGCGAGATGCTGGAGGCCGCCGTGGTTGCCGGGCTGACCAGTGCCGGCGCCAACGTGGTGCGGGTCGGCGTGCTGCCCACCCCGGCGGTGGCGTTCCTCACCGCTGAGACCAAGGCCGACCTCGGCGTGGTGCTCTCGGCGTCGCACAACCCGATGCCGGACAACGGCATCAAACTCTTCGCCGCTGGCGGGCACAAGCTGCCCGACGAGATCGAAATGCAGATCGAGGCGGCTGTGGAGGCGAACGCCACCACCGCCTGGGATCGGCCGACCGGGGCCGGCATCGGCCGTGTGCACGACCTGCTCGACGGCGCGGACCACTACGTCCAGCACCTGGTCGGCGCCGTGCCGCACCGGCTGGACGGGATCAAGGTCGTGGTCGACTGCGCCAACGGGGCCGCCGCCGAGGTTGCCCCGGTCGCCTACCGGGAAGCTGGCGCGGAGGTCGTCGCGATCCACGCCGAGCCGAACGGTCTGAACATCAACGACGAGTGTGGTTCCAACCACATTGAGGCGCTGCGCGAGGCCGTCGTCGAGCACGGTGCGCACCTGGGCATCGCGCACGACGGTGATGCCGACCGCATCGTCGCAGTCAGCGCCGACGGCGACGAGGTCGACGGCGACCAGGTGATGGCGATCCTCGCGCTGGCCATGCGGGATGCCGGCACGCTCACCCAGGACACGCTGGTCGCGACCGTGATGAGCAACCTCGGCCTGCGGCTGGCCATGTCCGCGCAGGGCATCCAGCTGATCGAGACCAAGGTCGGCGACCGGTACGTCCTGGAGGCTCTGCGCGCCTCCGGATTGGCGCTCGGCGGCGAGCAGAGCGGTCACATCGTCATGCCCGCGTACGCCACCACCGGCGACGGTGTGCTCACCGGTCTGCACCTGATGGCCCGGATGGCGGCCACCGGTCAGTCCCTCGCCGAGTTGGCCTCGGTGGTCACCAAGCTGCCCCAGGTGCTGATCAACGTGCCGGTCGGCGACCGGACCGTCGGTGCCGCCGCACCGGCCGTCCGCGCCGAGGTCGAGCGGGCCGAGGCGGAGTTGGGCGAGACCGGCCGGGTGCTGCTGCGCCCGTCGGGCACTGAGCCGCTGGTCCGGGTCATGGTCGAGGCCGCCACCGAGCAGACCGCCCGCGAGGTCGCCGAGCGGATCGCCGAGAAGGTTCGCACCGCCAGCCCCGCCGCGTCGTAGGTCAGCGGAAGGCTGTGGAGCTGAACCGTCTATGGCATCAGCTCCACAGCCTTCGGACAGCGACCCGCCGGGTCAGCCGGTCGGCGCCAGGGCGCGCAGCCGGGTGACCGCCTCGGTCAACACCTCGGGGCGCTTGCAGAAGGCGAAGCGGACCAGCCGCCGGCCCGCCTCGACGTCGTCGTAGAAGACCTGCGTCGGCACGGCCACCACGCCACAACGCTCCGGTAGGGAGCGGCAGAACTCCATCCCGTCCCGGCCGCCGAGTGCGGTGATGTCGGCGGTGACGAAGTATGTCCCCTCCGAGTCGAGCACCTCGAACCCGGCGTCGGTGAGACCGGAGACAAGCTGGTCACGCCGCTGTTGGAGGCTGTCCCGGAAGCCGGTGTAGTAGTCGTCCGGCAGGGCCAGCGCCACGGCGACCGCCGGTTGCAGCGGGGCCGCGTTGACGTAGGTGAGGAACTGCTTCACCCGCAGCACCGCCGAGACCAGGGCCGCCGGGCCGCTCGCCCAGCCGACCTTCCAACCCGTGCAGGAGAACGTCTTGCCGGCCGACGAGATGCGCAGCGTTCGCTCCCACATCCCGGGCAGGGTGGCCAGCGGCACATGCGGGTGCGCCGCGTCGGTGAAGACCAGGTGCTCGTACACCTCGTCGGTGACCGCGTACGTGTCGTGCTCCTGGCACAGCTCGGCGATCAGTGCCAGCTCGGCCGGGGTGAAGACCTTGCCGGTCGGGTTGTGCGGCGAGTTGAGCAGCACCAGCCGGGTCCGTGGGCCGAACGCCGCGCGCAGCGCCGCCGGGTCGAAGGCGTAGCGGCCGTCGGCCGCGGGACGCAGGGTCACCGGCCGTCGGACCGCGCCGGCCAGCGCGATCGAGGCGGCGTACGAGTCGTAGTACGGCTCGAAACAGACCACCTCATCACCCGGTTCGCAGAGGGCGAGGATGCTCGCCGCGACCGCCTCCGTCGCGCCCGCCGTGATCACGATCTCGCCATCCGGGTCGTACGCCAGGTCGTGGAACCGCCGCTGATGGGCCGCAACCGCCGTACGCAGGGCGGGAATCCCCGGACCGGGCGGGTACTGGTTCTGCCCGCTGCGCAGCGCCTCGGCTGCGGCGGCCAACATCTCCGGTGGACCGTCGGTGTCGGGGAAGCCCTGGCCGAGGTTGACCGCGCCGGTGCGAACGGCGAGGGCGGACATCTCGGCGAAGATCGTCGTGCCGAACGGCCGCATTCGGGCCACCAGCGGGTCGACATCGGTGCTCGTCGTCACGCCCGCCAGCCTACGGGCCGACCGGGTCAACTCGACCCCGGAGATTCAGCCGAAGCAGCTGGCCCGCCAGGCCGCTCCGCCGACCTGCTCCGTCACCGGCGCGCCACCATCGACAGTGACCGAGCAGGCGATCGACTCTCCCGTGCCGACGGACCTGCTGACCTGCACCATCAACTGGTCCCGCCGGTCAGTGCGAATGTTCGTGCGCCACGGCAGCTGCACCTCGTCCAGCCAGATGCTTTCGCCGTTCGCGTCGTGGTAGAGGATGTCGGCCCGCCCCTGTCCGGTCACCTCGTAGGCCACCTTCACCTGGCCGGGGCCGGTGGACGGCGTCGTCGCGGGTCGGGCTGAGGCGGTCGGCGTCGGCCCCGGCGTGGCGACTGCCGGAGCTGCGGGGCCCGTCTGCCCGGAATCGGCGGTGAGCGACTCGGCCGGGGACTGGTCGTCGGGGCGGAGCAGCGCGTACCCGCCGAGACCGCCGAGCAGGAGCGCCGCCGCGAGGACCGCGCTGGTCAGCACCCGCCGGCGGGGGTGACGCTCGCCGGGCTGGGGCTCGACGCCGGTGGGCGGAACCGGGGCGGCATCGGGCCGCGCCGACGGATCGGGCGTTGACGGATCGGAGGGTGGCGTTCCCTCGGGCATGACTGCTCCAGTCAGGGTTAACGGGTAACCGAACAAGCGGTTCGCCCGGGCTTCGCAGGGTGCGGCAGAGCTTACCGAAGGGCGGTGACGCACCATCTGTCACTTTCGCCTCGTCAGACAGCCCGCTGACGGGGATGGCGTGGACGCGCAGGTGGGGCCACCGGTGAGCCGATGCCCCATCTCGCTGCTTGCGGCCTCGCTATACGGGTAGGTGGGGGACGGCGGCCCGCGTCGCGGCACCTGAGGCCGGGCTTCCGCGCCGGTCGTCGTCGCCGCCTCGGCGGTTCGCTCAAACTAGATGTTCGTTTACCCGACTTTCGAGCACCCATCGTGAGTGAAACTGGGTTAGGCTGCGGGCCATGTGTGGAATCGTGGGATACGCGGGCGCGCGCCCTGCACTCGGCATCGTCCTCGACGGGCTGCGGCGGCTGGAATACCGCGGCTACGACTCGGCGGGCGTCGCGATCGTCTGCGACGACCAGCTGCTGACCGAGAAGAAGGCCGGCAAGCTGGCCAACCTGGAAAAGGTGCTGTCCGAGCGGGCCGCCGACGACCCGACCTCCTGTGCGGCCAGCCCGATCGGCATCGGTGACGGCACCACCGGCATCGGGCACACCCGGTGGGCCACGCACGGCGGCCCAACGGACCGCAACGCCCACCCGCACGTCGCCGGCGACGGCCGGGTTGCGGTGATCCACAACGGCATCATCGAAAACTTCGCCAAACTCCGCGCCGAGCTGGAGGCCGACGGCATCCAGTTCACCAGCGACACCGACACCGAGTGCGCCGCGCACCTGCTCGCCGCCGCGCTGGCCGACCTGCGCGCTGCCGGCCAGCCGGACGGCCCGCAGTTGCTCGCAGCCGGCATGCGGGTGGTCTGCCAGCGGCTGGAAGGTGCCTTCACCCTGCTCGCCGTCGACGCTGCCGTGCCCGGCGCGGTCGTCGGCGCCCGGCGCAACTCGCCACTCGTGGTCGGCCGGGGCGACGGGGAAAACTACCTGGCCAGCGACGTGGCCGCGTTCATCGAGCACACCCGGGAAGCGGTCGAGCTGGGCCAGGACCAGATCGTGCTGATCACTGGCGACAGCATCGAGATCACCGACTTCGACGGCCAGCCCGCCGCCGGCAAGGACTTCCACATCGACTGGGACTCCTCGTCGGCCGAGAAGGGCGGCTACGACTGGTTCATGCTCAAGGAGATCGAGGAGCAGCCGCAGGCCATCGCCGACACGCTGCTCGGCCGGCTCACCGAGACCGGTGAGATCGCCCTCGACGAGGTCCGCCTCAGCGACCAGGATCTGCGCGACGTCGACAAGATCTTCATCGTGGCCTGCGGCACCGCGTACCACGCCGGCATGGTCGCCAAGTACGCCATCGAGCACTGGACGCGGATCCCCTGCGAGGTGGAGCTGGCCAGCGAGTTCCGCTACCGCGACCCGGTGCTCGACCGGTCCACGCTGATCGTGGTGATCTCGCAGTCCGGCGAGACGATGGACACCTTGATGGCGCTGCGCCACGCCAAGGAGCAGAAGGCCCGGGTGTTGGCCATCTGCAACACCAACGGCTCGACCATCCCCCGCGAGTCCGACGCGGTGCTCTACACCCACGGCGGGCCGGAGATCGCCGTCGCGTCCACCAAGGCGTTCCTCACCCAGGTCGTCGCCTGCTACCTGATCGGCCTGCACCTCGCCCAGGTGCGGGGGATCAAGTTCGCCGACGAGGTGGGCGCGGTGGTCGCGCAGTTGCAGGAGATTCCCGGCAAGCTGCGTGAGCTGCTCGACCGCATCGAGCCCGTGCGCGAGCTGGCCCGGGAGCTGAAGTCCGAGCCCACCGTGCTGTTCATCGGCAGGCACGTCGGCTACCCGGTAGCCCTGGAGGGCGCGCTCAAGCTCAAGGAGTTGGCGTACATGCACGCCGAGGGCTTCGCCGCCGGTGAGCTGAAGCACGGCCCGATCGCCCTGATCGACAAGGGCACCCCGGTGATCTGCGTGGTGCCCTCGCCGGTTGGCCGGGGCATGCTGCACGACAAGGTCGTCTCCAACATCCAGGAGGTCCGGGCACGCGGCGCGCGGACCATCGTGATCGCGGAGGAGGGTGACGAGGCTGTCGTCCGGTACGCCGACCACCTGATCTACGTGCCGCGTACGCCGACCCTGCTGGCCCCGCTCGTCACCACAGTGCCGCTGCAGGTGCTCGCCGCCGAGATCGCTGACGCCCGTGGGCACGACGTGGACCAGCCTCGCAACCTGGCCAAGTCGGTCACCGTCGAGTAGGGCAAGCCCTAACCCTCAGCGGCCCAGCACGACCCGGGCCATCCCGTCCAAGGCGGGATTGCCCGGGTCCCAGTAACCGCTGTGCCCGCCTCGCCCGCTGCCGAAGACCCGACCGCCGAACCCGGGATCTGACGGGTCGTGACCAAACCACAGCTCGTGCCCGGTCCGGTCGGGCCAGCCCAGCGCCGCCGCCAGCGGGGCCGCACCCAACAGGGCCCGGCGGCCCACCTCATCCAGCGGACGGGCCGCCCGGATCACGTCGTCGGGGGCACTGCTCGCCCAGACCTCCCCAGGTGGCACGCCCAACTCCGCGGCGTGCGACGCGCCGACCCCGGGCGAACCGACGAAGACCAGCGCGTCGGCGGCCAGCCCGTGCTCCCGGGCGGCCACCCCCACAACCAGTGACCCGTAGCTGTGCCCGAGCACGGTCTGCCGGGCCGGCGGCCCCTCGTGGCTGGCCCGCAACCCCTCCTGAAAGCGATGCAGCGCCGGGCCAGCGTCCCGGGCCTGCCCAGCCGAGATGGCCTCGGTCAGGAAATCCGGGGCGTCGTAGTCCAACCAGAGCACCGCCGCGCTGCGCTCACCCGGGGCGAGCGCGACGCACCGGTCCAGCACGCGCGCCGCCCTGCCCAGCTCACCGGCGGCGTCGTCCAGGCCGGCGGTCATCCCCGGCACGTAGGTCAGCACCCGGTCGGCATGGTCCGGGTCACCGAGCGACACCACCACCCGACCCTCACCAGCCGGATCCAACCCGAGCAGGTACGCCCGCGGCTCCCCGCCGGCCGCCAGCCGCCCGGCCAGCGCGTCCAGGCCGGCCAATCGCCCGGCCACCCCGCGCAGCCGGATCGACGTGATCGGCCCTGGCGGCACCCGGGCCAGCAAACGTCGCTGCTCAGCCAGCAACTCCTCTCGCCAGAACCCGAGCCGCAGTCGATTGGCCTGGTCACGCGCGGCCACCGGCACCCCGTCCAAACGGCCGACCAGGGCCGGCTCGCGCCCGATCAGCCACCGTCGCTGAGCCGGGGTCAACCCGGACCACCAGGCGCGGACCAGCGTCGGTGCGGCACCGGCCGCCGGCCGGCCCGGCGGTGGCGGGGACGTCCAACCGGAGCCGGCGGCCCGGGCCAGCTCATCCAAGCGGTCGGCAGCGGCCCGATCTGCCGCCCCGGCGTCGTCGAGCGCGTCGCGCAGGGCCGCCGCCACCCGAGCCGCCGCCACGCCGGTCCGCTCGGTGGGCCGGACCCGGGTGGGATCGACGTGCACCCTGCCCGCGCGGTCCACCAGCAGACCGCCCGCGTCCGCGTGAGCGACCGCAGCAGCGAGCCGCGCCTTCGCCACCGTCAGCCGACCGGCCAACTCGGCCAGCACCTGGTCGACCTCGATCAGCGCGGGCGCGACCGAGGTCAGCTCGTCGGACAGACCGGATAGCCGGGAACCCGCCGCCGTGGCGGCCGCACCGGACCAACCGCTCCGCAACCGCCCGCCGGCCCCACGCAGCTCGCCGACGCGTCTGTCGACCGGCCCGATCAGCCCGGCCCAGGCCGCCCCGGCGGCCCGCCACCCACCCGGATCGGCTGCCCACAGCTGCCGGTAGCCGACGTTCACCGGGGCAGGGCGGCGAACCGGTCGGCGGCCCGATCGTCCACCGTCTCGTACGCCTCAGCCGCCGCACGGACCCCTCCGGAGGTCGCCGCGACCTGGGCACCCAGCTGGCAGAACCAGGCGTGCCCGGCGGCCTCCAGCCCGGCCAGAGCCGTGCCAGCTCGCCACTCGGGCGCCGCCGCCAGCAGCCCGGGCACCCCCGCGAGACCCAACGCCAACCGATGCGCCTCGTCGTCGAGGGTGACGGCAACCGCCCGCAGCAACTCCGGCCGAACAGTGAACGGCTCATCGGTCATGACCACACCTCCGTGGACGATCGGCATCGACGAACTGACGCTAGGCGGGCACTGGAGGCCTCGCGGTGCCCTGTGGACAGCCGGCGGTGGGCCGTACCGCGGCGTGTCCACAGGCGTTGCCCACCGCGGGCCCGACGGCTAATCTGCGGCCCCGGTCGCCGGTAGGGTGGTGTGGTGATCGTCGCTGTCGGCATCGACGTCGTCCTGGTCGACCGGTTCGCCCGGGCCCTGGCACGGACGCCGCCGCTCGCCGACCGACTCTTCACCACGGCAGAGCGGCACACCCGCGCCGGCAACCCGCGCTCGCCGGAGTCGCTCGCAGCCCGGTTCGCCGCCAAGGAGGCCGTGGCCAAGGCGCTCGGCGCTCCGGCCGGGCTGCGCTGGCACGACTGCGAGATCGTGTCCGACCCGGACGGCCGTCCCCGGCTGGCCGTGTCCGGCACCGTCGCGGCGGCAGCCGACGCGCGCGGGGTCAACCACTGGCATGTCTCGTTGTCGCACGACGGAGGAATCGCGTCGGCGATGGTGGTCGCGGAACGGTGACGTCGGTCGGGCGGGCCGATCAGGTCCACCTGCAAATGGGAGGGGACACGTCGGCATGAGATCGGTGTGGCGGGTGGCCGACGTACGGGCGGCCGAGGCGGGGCTGATGGGCACGTTGCCGGAGGGCACGCTGATGCAGCGGGCCGCCGCAGGGCTGGCCCGCCGGGCCGCTCTGCTGCTCGTCGAGCGGGGCGGGGTCTACGGCAGCCGGGTGCTGCTGCTGGTCGGCTCCGGCGACAACGGTGGCGACGCGTTGTACGCCGGGGAGCGGCTGGCCCGTCGAGGTGTCGACGTGTCCGCTCTGCTCCTCACTCCCGGGCGTGCGCACACCGCAGGGCTGGCCGCGCTGCGCGCTGCCGGCGGCCGGCTGGTGGACCGTCCGACCGGCCCGGTCGACCTGGTCCTCGACGGCATCGTCGGCATCGGCGGCACCGGCGGGCTGCGGGCGAGCGCCGAGGAGAAGGCCCAGCGCCTCTGCGAGCTACGCGGGCGCGATGGCAACCGTTCCACCGTGGTGGCGGTGGACGTGCCGAGCGGGGTCGCGGTGGACACCGGCCACGTGCCGCTGTCCGCGTCCGGCCGGCCCTGCGCGGTCCGCGCCGACGTGACGGTGGCCTTCGGTGCGCTGAAGCCCGCACTGATGGTCGGGCCGGCGGCAGCCCTGGCCGGGCAGGTGGAGCTGGTCGACATCGGGCTGGGCCCGTGGCTGCGCGGCACCCCGGCGCTCCGGGTCACCGAGTGGTCCGACCTGGTCGACTGGTGGCCGAAGCTGGGCCCGGCGTCGGAGAAGTACACCCGGGGCGTGGTGGGCGTGGCCACCGGCTCGGCGACCTACCCGGGTGCGGCGGTGCTCTCCGTGGGTGGCGCCCTGGCCGGGCCGACCGGCCTGGTCCGCTACGCCGGCAGCGCCCGCACCGAGGTGCTGCACCAGCACCCCTCGGTGATCGCCAGTGGGCGGGTCGCCGACGCGGGCCGGGTGCAGGCCTGGGTCTGCGGCTCCGGGCTGGGCACCGGTGCGGACGCGGCTGCCGAACTGCGCGCCGTGCTGGCCACCTCGGTCCCGGTGGTGCTCGACGCCGACGCGTTGACCCTGCTGGTGGACGGCTCGCTTGCCGACCGGCTGCGCGGCCGGGACGCGCCGATCGTGGTCACCCCGCACGACCGTGAGTTCACCCGGCTCTGCGGCGAGGAGCCCGGCGCCGACCGGGTCAGCGCGGCGTTGCGGCTGGCCGCCTGGATGAACGCGGTGGTGCTGCTCAAGGGGGACCGCACGGTGATCGGCACGCCAGACGGTCGGGCGTACGTCAACCCGACCGGCACCCCGGCCCTGGCCACCGGAGGCACCGGCGACGTGCTGGCCGGGCTGCTCGGCTCACTGCTGGCGGCTGGGGTGCCCGCCGATCGGGCTGCGGCCTCGGCTGCGTACCTGCATGGGCTCGCCGGCCGGGAGGCGGCCCGGGGTGGGCCGGTGACCGCGCCCGACGTGGCGACGGCCCTGCGCCCGGTTGTCGCCCGGCTGGGCTGATCGGTTCGGCTCCGGGCGGGACGACCGGATCGACTGCCCGGGACGTGCGTCGCCGCCCGCGGTGATCTCAGCGGAAAGTAGGCTTGGCGCATGTGGCAGGCCGAGATACGCGTTGATCTTGACGCGATCCGCGAGAACGTGAGCACGCTCCGCTCCGGCACCACGGCCGAGCTGATGGCCGTGGTAAAGGCTGACGGGTACGGCCACGGAATGCTTCCGGCCGCCCGCGCGGCGCTCGACGCCGGGGCGGACTGGCTCGGTGTCTGCACCCTCGACGAGGCGCTCACCCTGCGTCGGGCCGGGGTGACCGTGCCGGTGCTGGCCTGGCTGCTCGCGCCCGGGCTGCCGTTGCATGAGGGGGTCAGCGCCGGGGTGGACCTGGGCGCCGCCAGCCTGCCGCAACTGGACGAGATGATCGAGGCGAGCCGGCTCGCCGGCCGCCCCGCCCGCCTGCACCTGAAGATCGACACCGGGCTGTCGCGGGGTGGGGCGACCGTCGCCGACTGGCCGGCACTGCTGGACGCCGCCGCGAAGGCGCAGGCCGACGGCCTGGTCGAGGTGGTCGGCGTGTGGAGCCACTTCGTGTACGCGGACATGCCCGGCCACCCCACCACTGACCGTCAGGTGGCCGTCTTCCACGAAGGGCTGGCCATGGTCGAGCGGGCCGGGCTGCGCCCGCGCTGGCGGCACCTCGCCAACTCGGCGGCGACCCTGACCCGCCCCGACACCCACTTCGACCTGGTCCGACCCGGTCTGGCCATCTACGGGCTCTCCCCGGTGGCCGGTGAGACGTACGGGCTGCGGCCGGCGATGACCGCGCGCGCCCGGGTGATGCTCACCAAGCGGGTGCCCGCCGGAACCGGTGTCTCCTACGGGCACACCTACACCACGCCGAGCGAGGCGAACCTGGCCGTGGTGCCGCTCGGGTACGCCGACGGGGTTCCCCGGCACGCCTCCAACACCGGGCCGGTGCAGCTCGGCGGCGTGCGGCGAACGATCTCGGGGCGGGTCTGCATGGACCAGTTCGTGATCGACTGCGGCGACGACCCGGTGGCCGACGGCGACGTGGCGACGCTCTTCGGCAGCGGTGCCGACGGCGAGCCGACGGCCGACGACTGGGCCGAGGCGGTCGGCACGATCAACTACGAGATCGTCACTCGGTTCGGCAGCACGCGGGTGCCGCGCGTCTACGACGGCGAACGGGCATGAGCTACCGCATTCCGCGTCCGCGGACCGCGGCCGGCCGGGTCGCGGGGATCGTCGGCGCCGCGGTCGGGGTGGCCGCGGCGGGCCTGGCGGCCGGCGTAGCGACCGAGCGCACCCTGGTCCGCCGGCTCAAGACCGACCCGGCCGACCGCTACGCGCACGAGACGTTCGACGAGCAGCGGTACGACGAGGCCTTCCGTCTCGAAATGCCCGACGGCACGGACATCCACGTCGAAGTGGTCGAGCCGACCCGGCCGGTGCCGGGGCACCCAACGGTGGTGCTGGTGCACGGCTTCTGCCTGGACATGGGGACGTTCCACTTCCAGCGCCAGATGCTCGCCGCGCGCGGTGACTACCGGATCGTGGCGTACGACCAGCCCGGTCACGGCCGGTCCGCCCGGCTGGAGACCGGAGAGTACGACCTGGCGGTGCTCGGCCGGACGCTGCGCCAGGTGATCGACCGAACCGCCCCGGACGGGCCACTGGTGCTGGTCGGCCACTCGATGGGCGGTATGACCATCATGGCGTTCGCCGAGCTGTTTCCGGAGCTGTTCGGTGACCGGGTGGTGGGCACCGTCCTGATGGCCACGTCGGGCGGGCTCATCGCGGAAACCAAGCTGGTCGCACCCGCGCTGCTTGGCCGGGTCGGTGGCCCGGTGCTGTACATGGTCAGCAACGCCACCCGGTACGGCGGGCCGATGATCGACAAGGCCCGCAAGTCGACGTCGAACGTGGCCTGGCTGCTGACCCGCAAGTATGGCTTCGGCACCCGCAAGCCCAGCCCGGCGCTCGTGTCCTTCGTGGAGATGATGAACTCTCGGACGTCGGCCGACACGGTGACCCGTTATCTGCGGACCCTGGCCACCCACTCGCGCTTCCCGGCCCTCGCGGCGTTGGCCGCGACGCCGGTGCTGGTGGTGGTCGGCGACAAGGACATGATTACCCCGGTGACCCATTCCGAGGAGATCGTCCGTCGGCTGCCGCACGCCGAGTTCGTCAAGATCGAGGACAGCGGTCACGTGGTGATGCTGGAGCACGCTGACGAGGTCAATGCCGCGCTCGCGCGGTTCCTCGAGTCACTTGGAAAGTCGGAGGAACGGTGAGTCACGTCGTCAAGCTGCCGACCGTCGAGGACACCCGGGAGTTCGGCCGGCGCCTGGCCGGGCTGCTGCGAGCAGGTGACCTGGTGCTGTTGACCGGCCCACTCGGCGCCGGCAAGACGGCGCTCACCCAGGGCGTCGGCGCCGGGCTCGGTGTCGTCGGGGACATCACCTCCCCGACATTCGTGATCGCCCGGGTGCACCGTCCCGATCCGTCCCGGGGCGGCCGGGTGGCCCTGGTGCACGCGGACGCGTACCGGTTGGGTGACGCCACCGACCCACGCGCCGAGATCGACGACCTGGACCTCGACGCCTCGGTGGACGACTCGGTCACGGTGGTGGAGTGGGGCGAGGGCCTGGTGGAGCAGTTGGTCGACGCGCACCTACGGGTCCGCATCGACCGTCGCGACGACGACACCCGGATCGTCGAGCTGGATCCGATCGGTGGCGACTGGGCCCGACGGCTCGCCGACCTGGGTTAGGTCGGCGGCTGTCGTACCCGGTGCCTAGAGTGCGGGGGACCGACCCGTGCTGTGAGAGGTTCCTGATGCCCGACGACGCCCCCGCCCTTGACCTGCTGGCCCTGCTGCCGGAGCAGTGGCGTGCCGTGCTCACCCCGCACCTGGATGCGGCCCGCACCGCCGCGTTGGCTGAGTTCGTCGCTCGGGAATACGCGACGCAGACCGTCTTCCCGCCCCTGGATGACCTGTTCTCGGCGTACCGGCTCTGCCCGCCGCAGGGCACCCGGGTGCTGATCCTCGGGCAGGACCCTTACCACCGGGCCGGGCAGGCGCACGGGCTGAGCTTCAGCGTCCGCGACGGTGTGACGGTGCCGCCGTCGTTGCGCAACGTCTTCAAGGAGCTGGGCGAGGACGTGGGCGTCCCCAAGCCGCGCAGCGGCAACCTTGACGGTTGGGCCGCCCAGGGTGTGCTGCTGCTCAACGCGGTGCTGACCGTCCGCCAGGCCACCCCGGGCTCGCACGCCAACTCCGGCTGGGAGGAGTTCACCGACGCGACCATCAGGGCGCTGGACGCGTCGCCGGACCGGGTGGTCTTCCTGCTCTGGGGCGGCTACGCCCGTAAGAAGGCCGGCCTGGTCACCAACCCGCAGCACGTGGTGCTGGAGGCTGGCCACCCCAGCCCGATGAACCCGCGCGGCTTCCTCGGCAGCCGCCCGTTCAGCGCGGCCAACAAGGCGCTCGCCGACGCCGGCCTGCCCACCATCGACTGGGAGCGCACCGCCGGCTGAGCCGGCGGTGGTTCAGCCTCCGCTGGGCGCCTGCCGGTCCCGGTAGCGGCGCAACAGCTCGCCGGCGCGTGGCTCGGTCAGCTCCAGCTCGACCAGCGGCACCACCCGGTAGATCCGCCCACCGTGCTGCACCTCGATCGTCTCGGGCAGGTCGTCGCACATTGTTGCCCTGACCTCGCCGTACCGGGTCGACCAACGATGCTCACCCGGCTCCTCCGGCTCCAGCCACACTCCGCCGAACTCACCCCAGCGGGCGTTCCACCGCTGGCCGTAGTTCGTCTCCAGCCACCGGGTGAACGGTTTGGAGTCCTGCCAGCGCAGGGCGATCTCCAGCGCGTCGACCGGCACCGGCGCGCCCTGCAACAGCGCTGCGGTGGTTCCGGTTATCACCTGCGGGAAGTCGGAGAGCCGGCCCAGTAGCCGATCCAGGCCAAGCGCGTCGATCCGCTCGGCGATCGGCTGGGCGGCCAGGTCGTCGATCCGAGCGTCGAGGTGGGCGTCCAGCGGCTCAACCCCAACCACCAACTGCACATCCATGGCGGCAAGCAACCGCTCCAGTGCGGCGAGGCTGGGCGCTCGATCGCCGCCTTCGATCCGGGCGACCATCGCCTGGCTGATCCCGGCCAACTCGGCCAGCTCACATTGGCTCAGCTCGCGTGACTGCCGTTGCTGACGGATGGCCGTGGCGAGTAGACCGACGAGACGAGTGGGTGGCATCCCGGGATGGTGGACCATGCCGGCCGCGCCGGAAACCGGTGAGGCGGATTCACGACTGGATGGGCCGTCGCTCCGCTGCACAGGCATGCCGGGGACGCGCCTCCGGCGACCGGGCCTTCCCTGATGAGCGGTATACCTGTGAGTCATAAATATGACTCACAGGTATACCGCTCAATGCGGCACGTGGCCCGTCGCCCTCCGCCGAGTCGGGCCGCCCCGGCGGATGGGGCGGTGGTTGAGGCGGTGGTTGGGCGGGTGAGGCCGTGTGTGGGTGGGGCCGTGCGGTGGGGCGGGACGACCCGGCGCGGCCACAGCAGCGGCGGTTGCGGCGGCGCAGAGCCCGGAGGGGCCGCGTGGCGGCTCAGCGGCGGCCTTGGGTGGCGGTGGCGCCGGGGGCGTGGAGGTCGAGGGCGGGGCGTGACCGGGGGCGTTGGCGGGGCGGCTAGGCTGGCTAACCGTGCTCGTACTCGTGGTGGACAGCTCGACCCCCGCGGTGACCGCGGCGCTGGTGGAGGTCTCGGCGGACGGCGTGGTGTCCCGGGCGCATCGGTGCACCGTCGACGCCCGCGCCCACGGCGAACTGCTCGCGCCCCAGGTGGACGCGGTCCTCGCCGATGCCGACGCGCGCCCGCGTGACCTGGCCGCCATCGTCGCCGGGCTCGGCCCGGGGCCGTTCACCGGGCTGCGGGTCGGCCTGGTCACCGCCGCGACGATGGGTCAGGTGCTCGGCATCCCCACGTACGGCGTCTGCTCCCTGGACGCCATCGGCTACCCGGCGGCGTCCGGTGAGCCGGTGTTGGCCGCCAGCGACGCCAGGCGCAAGGAGCTCTACTGGGCCATCTACGACGGCGCCGGCGAGCGGATCGTCGGGCCTGAGGTGTCCACGCCGGTGGTCGCCGCCGCGCGCGCTCGCGAGTTGGGGGCGACGGCTGCGGTCGGCGACGGGGCGCACCGGTACGCCGAAATCCTGGACCTGCCCGTTCGGGTCGAGCCGCGGTACCCGGATGCCACCGTGCTGGCGCTGCTGGCCGCGGAGCGGATCCGGGCAGGTCTGCCCAGTGAGCGACTCACCCCGCTCTACCTGCGCCGCCCGGACGCGGTGGCAGCGACCGGCCGCAAACCGGTCCTGCCATGACGGCGGTACGGCTCGACCCGTTCCGCTGGTGGCACATCGACGACGTACTGCCGATCGAGGCTGACCTTTTCGGGGCCGAGCAATGGTCGCCGACCATGTTCTGGAACGAGCTGGCCAACGGGCACCATTACCGGGTCGCCGTCGACGCGGACGGGTCGGTGCTCGGTTACGCCGGGCTCGCTGGTGTCCCCCCGGGCGAGGTATGGGTGCAGAACATCGCCGTCCGCCGGGACGCCCAGCGGCGCGGCGTGGGCCGTGCCCTGCTGGAGGAGTTGCTCGCCGAGGCGGCCCGACGCGACGCCCGCACCACAATGCTGGAGGTCGCCGTGGACAACGCCGCCGCCCAGCGGCTCTACGCGACGTACGGGTTCGAGCCGATCGGGGTGCGGCGCGGCTACTACCAACCGAGCAACACCGACGCGCTGGTCATGCGGCGCGACGCCGAGGCGACCGGGGACGGACCACACGACCATGGCTGACGAACCGCTGATCCTGGGCATCGAGACCTCCTGCGACGAGACCGGCGTCGGCATCGTGCGGGGGCACACCCTGCTGGCCGACGCGCTCGCCTCCAGCGTCGAGGAGCACGCCCGGTTCGGGGGTGTGGTGCCCGAGGTGGCCAGCCGGGCGCACCTGGAGGCCATCGTGCCAACGATGGACCGGGCATTGAGCGAGGCCGGCGTCACCCTGGCCGACATCGACGCGATCGCGGTCACCTCCGGGCCGGGGCTGGCCGGCGCGCTGCTGGTCGGCGTCGCCGCCGCGAAGGGCTACGCGCTCGCCGCCGAGAAGCCGGTGTACGGCGTCAACCACCTCGCCGCCCACGTAGCGGTGGACACCCTCGAGCATGGCCCACTGCCCGAACCCGCCATCGCGCTCCTGGTGTCTGGCGGCCACTCGTCCCTCCTGCTCGTCGACGACCTGGCCCGGGGCGTCACCCCGCTGGGTGCGACCATCGACGATGCGGCCGGCGAGGCGTTCGACAAGGTCGCCCGGCTGCTCGGGCTGCCGTTTCCGGGCGGCCCGCCCATCGACCGGGAGGCCCGGGCCGGCGACGCCGCCGCGATCGCCTTCCCCCGAGGTCTGACCGCCGCGAAGGATCTCGCCGCCCACCGGTACGACTTCTCGTTCTCCGGCCTGAAGACCGCGGTGGCCCGATGGGTCGAGGCGCGTCAGCGTGCCGGCGAGTCGGTCCCGGTGGCCGACGTGGCGGCGTCCTTCCAGGAGGCGGTCTGTGACGTGCTGACCAGCAAGGCGCTCGCTGCCTGCCGTGCGAGCGGGATCGAGACCTTGGTGATCGGCGGGGGAGTGGCGGCGAATTCGCGGCTGCGGGCGATGGCCGAGCAGCGGGCCGAGAAGTACGGCATCCAGGTCCGGGTGCCCCGGCCGAAGCTGTGCACCGACAACGGAGCGATGGTGGCCGCGCTCGGCTCGCACCTGGTCGCCGCAGGGGTCGCACCGAGCCGGCTGGACCTGCCGGCCGATTCGGCCCTGCCGTTGACCACGGTCAGCGTGTGACGGGAGCGGCCGACATGATCGTGCGGATGTGGGAGGCGCGCGCCGAGGCGTACGGCGTCGCCGATCTGATCACCTGGGTCTGCGACACCGCTTTGCCCGAGCTGGAGCACGACCCGCTGTACGTCTCCAGCGAGGTCTTCTCCTCCACCGACCACCGGGTCGTGGTCATCTCCAAGTGGCGCAGCAACCCGCGACCACTGCCGGATCCGCCCGCCCTGCTGGTGGCCCGCACCCCGCACTCCTGGGACTTCACCCAGGTCGACCGGTGACGCGAGCCACCAACCAATCCACCGCGGACGGTCAGCTGCGGCGCAACATCCGATAGGTGGCGATTCCGCCGGTGCCCAGCGCGGCGAGGAAGACCAGCCAGACGACGGTGCTGCTGACCCCGACCTGCGGGCCGGTGTTCGCCGCAGCGGCGGCAAGCAGCCCGTCGTCACCGGGAGCGGGCAGCGCCGCGGGCGGCAGCTCCGGCCAGCGAACCAGCCCGGTGCTCTCCAGCATCTGCATGTGATGCATCACGAAGCCGTTCGCATCGTCGCAGAGCTTACGGACGGTGGCGTCCCGGGTGCTGGCCCGGACCGCGCCGATCACCGGGAAGATCTTGCCGTGGGCGACCCGGAGCCGGGTGACGAAGATCTGGTCGAACCGGGCGCCGGAGGCCTTCTGCATCTCCGCCAGCCAGCCCTTCTGCTCGGCCGTCGGCTCGCTGGGGATGTTCGCGCCCAGATTGTTGGCCGCATCGACGACGAGCTGGTCGAGCTTCTGGTGCTCGCCGGCAATGCCGGCACCGATCTCCCGGACCTTGGCCGACTGCCCCTTCTCGGCGGCCATCTGGCCGGCCGGCATCTCCCACAGCCCGGCCAGCCGCACCCCGTTGAGCAGCGTCATGTCGGCGGCGTTGAGCTGTTGGCCGCCAGCGGGCGCGGCAATGGCGACGCCGGGCAGGACAGCGATCCCCGCGATGATCGCGATGAGCAGCAGCGCCGCTCGCTGGGTCCGGATGCCCAGTCGGCGACGGGCGGATCTGAGCGGTGCCATGTCTGTGGTGCCTCCTCGGTCCGGACCGAAACGCGTCTGGACCGGGCAGCCATAACCTGCCGGCTGCCCGTCCGCCCACTGGTACGGACTGATCGCGCGATCAGTTCATCGGAGGGCGAGGCGGATCAGCGGGAATGGGTCAGGCGGATCAGCGGGTGACAGCGAGGAAGCCGCCGAGCAGCAGCAGGGTGAGTGCGGCGGCGGCGAAAAGCATCAGCAACTCCCGACGCCCGTGCCCGACGGGATCGTCACCGTCTTTGGCCGGGGCGGGCAGGGCCGGCAGGTCGCGGGTCAGCGCGGCCAGGTCACCGAGGGTGCGCGCCGTCCACACCGCACCGGCGCGATCGGAGAACTCGTCCAGGGTCAGCCGGCCCGCCGCAGTGTGCCGGTGCAGCTCGGCGACCACCCGGTTACGGTCGTCGTCGGAAGCGCGCAGCTCGACATCCACGCCGGACAACGTACGCGGATCAGCCCACGTCAAGGGGGTCAGCGAGGAGTCGTTCGAAGGCCAACTCGGCGGCCCCGATCAGAGGGGCGTCCTCGCCCAGCTTCGGCGTACGAAGCCGGACGTGCTCCAGGCAGGCACCGAGCGCGTTGGAGTTGAGTCGGCTGCGCATCTGGGCCGCTGCCGCAAGGTAGAGGTCGCGCATTGTCCCGCCGAAGATGACCATCTCCGGGTTGAAGACGTTCACCAGGTTGGCCACCCCGAAGCCGAGCCAGTCACCGGCCTGGCGGACGGCCGTCTGGGCGCGGGCGTCACCCCGGTCGGCAGCGTCGAAGACGGCCAGCAGCGCGGCACGTCCTCGAGCGTCGGAGCGTCCGGCAGCGCGCAGTAGACCGTGCTCGCCGATCTCGGTCTCCCAGCAGCCCCGGGAGCCGCACTCACAGGGCCTGCCGTCGAGGACCACCTTCATGTGGCCGACCTCGCCGCCGTACCCACCGTGCCCGGTCAGCCGGCGCCCGCCAGCGATGATGCCGGCACCTACGCCGACGTCGCCGTACAGGTAGAGGACGTTGTCGCAGCCGGCCGCCACACCCCGTGCGTGTTCGGCGAACGCTGCCACGTCTGCCACGTTGCCCACGGTGACCGGCACATCGATGCCCAGTTCGGCACCGAGTGCCGCGCCGATCGGTTCGTCCACCCAGCCGGTGGTCGGGCCGAGCCGCACCAGGCCGTCGGGGCGCCGGACCATGCCGCAGACGGCGACGCCGGCACCGACGCAGATCGCGTCGGCCGGCACCGTCTGCTGCATGTCCTTGACTGCGCCGGCCAGCAGCGGCGCGGCCTCCGCGGCCAGCAGGTTACGCGGTCGGTCCAGATCCCGGCGGTCCAGGACCGCGCCACCCAACCCGATCCGGGCCGCGCGCAGCCGGTCCACCTCCACTGAGTACGCGTACGCGTAGACCCGGGCCGACTCGGGCCGGACGACCAGTGACGGTCGGCCGGCCCGGCCGGTCTCCTTCGGTGCGCCCTCGCTCACCAGTCCCACAGCGGACAGGTCGGCGGTGAGCGCCCCGATGGTGCTGCGGTTGAGGCCCAGCGTGGTGGTCAGTTCGGCGCGTGTGGTCGCTCCGTGGACGTGCACGTGCCGCAGCAGGGCCCCGAGGTTCTGCCGTCGGACGTCATCCTGGCTCGGTCCTGGGCGCATCGCGGTGCTACCTCCCGCGGTCAGCGGGTGCCGGTGGCTGCCGCACGGCGGCGGGAGAGCGCGTCGACGCTGGCGGCGAGGAGCAGCACAACGCCGGTCACCACGTACTTGACTCCCGCGCTGTAACCCATCAGGCCCATTCCGTTTTCGATGACCGCGACCACCGCGCCGCCGAGGACGGCGTCGAGGACGCGGCCCTTTCCGCCGAAGAGGCTGGTGCCTCCGATCACCGCTGCGCCGACCGCGTAGAGGAGTACGTTACTGCCCCCGGTGTTCGGGTCGACGGAGTTGGCCCGGCTGGCCGCCACGATGCCACCGATGGCGGCCATGGATGAGCAGATCACAAAGACGGAGATCCGGATCCGGTCGACGCCGATACCGGCCCGGCGGGCCGCTTCCCGGTTGCCGCCCACGGCGTAGATGTGCCGGCCGTAGCTGGTGCGTTGGAGCACGAAGGTCCAGATGACCAGCAGCACCGCGATGATCGGCACCACGATCGGCACACCCTTGAGCGAGACGATGAGGACGTTGCGGCTGCGCTCCAGGTTGAGGACGTACACCGCCGTGCCGAGGATGACGGCGAGCCCGCCGATCCGCAGCGCCACCACCGCGATCGGGTCGGTGATCAGACCACGGGCCGCCCGGTTGCGGTGCCGCAGCAGTTGCACCGCGCCATATCCGACAACCGCGAGGGCGGCCAGCGCCCAGCCCAGGGTGGGGGCGAGGTTGCGGTTGGCGATGGCGACAAGCGTTTCGTCGCGTACGGAGATGTTGGTGCCGTCCTTCACGAGCATCAGCACGACGCCCTGGAAGGCGAGGAAGCCGGCGAGAGTGACCACGAAGGACGGAATTCCGATCTTCGCGACCAGCAACCCGAGCGTGGTGCCGATGACCACGCCGGTGGCGACCGCGGCGAGCACGGCGACCCACCAGGGGTAGCCGAGCACGGTGACCACGTTGGCCAGCACCGCCGCGCAGACGCCGCTGGCGAAGCCGGCGGAGAGGTCGATCTCGCCGAGCAGCAGTACGAAGACCAGGCCCATCGCGATCAGCGTGACCGCCGCGCCCTGGGTGAAGAGGTTGGCGAAGTTGCCGGCCGACAGGAACGACGACGGTCGCATGATCGCGAAGACGGTGCAGAGCACGATCAGGCCGAGCACGGCTGGTAACGCGCCGACGTCCCCACCGCGTACCCGACTCAGGTAGTTGCGGACGTGGCCTCCGACGGTCGGCGGCGGTGTGACGGCCGCCGGGCCGTCCTTCCGCACGGCGGTGGTGGTCATCGGGCGCCTCCTGAGATCGAGTCGGCCGGCTGCGGGCCGTCGCCGTTGCTGCCCGGGTCGGTGGCGAGGCCGAGCCCGCCCGAACGCCCGGCGGTGATCAGCTCGACCACCTGGGCATGCGTGATGTCGGTGGTCTTCACCTGGGCGACCATCTGGCCGAGGTACAGCGCGGCGATCCGGTCGGAGACGGCGAAGACGTCGTTCATGTTGTGCGAGATGAGCACCACGGCCAGGCCGTTGTCGGCGAGGCGGCGGACCAGTTCGAGCACCTGGGCGGTCTGTGCCACGCCGAGCGCCGCGGTCGGCTCGTCCAGGATGACCAGCTTGCTGTTCCACAGCACCGCCTTGGCGATGGCCACGGTCTGGCGCTGGCCGCCGGAGAGGCTGGACACGTGTTGACGCAGTGAGGTGACGGTGCGGATGGAGAGCCCTGCCAGGGTTTCGGCGGCGAGCTGTTCCATGGTCGGCTCGTCCAGGACGATGCCGCTGCGCCGCTCGCGGCCGAGGAACATGTTCTGCACGATGTCCAGGTTGTCGCAGAGCGCGAGGTCCTGGTAGACGACCTCGATGCCGAGCGTGGCGGCGTCGCGGGGGCTGCCGATGTGCACCGGTTCACCGTTGAACAGGAACTCTCCGGCGTCGGTGGGGTGGATGCCGCTGATGCACTTCACCAGGGTCGACTTGCCGGCGCCATTGTCGCCGACCAGAGCTGTCACCTCGCCCGGGTGAACGGTCAGGGCGACGTCGCGGAGCACCTGGACGGGGCCGAAGCTCTTGTCGATCCCGCGGAGTTCCAGCAGGGGGGTCGCGGACACGGGGGTCTCCTTAAGGGAGGGTCGGGGCCCGTCCGGCCGGCGCCGCCCGGCACGGGAGGGTGCTCCCGTGCCGGGCGGCGATGGTCGTCCCGGCGGGTACTGCGGCGTCGGTCAGCTGATGCCGGCTTCGCCGCAGAGCTTGGCGTACGTCCCGGTGCAGAGCTGCTCCTTGGTCACGTAGCCGTCGGCGACGACGTCCTTGACGTTGTCCTTGTAGATCGCCTTCGGGGTGAGCAGCACCGAGGGGACGTCGCGGCCACCCTCCGGGTCCTTCACCGTCTGACCGGTCTCCTTCTTCTCGCCCTTGGCTAGCGCGATGGCCAGGTCCGCGGCGGCCTTGGCCTCTTCCCGGACGGCCTTGTAGACGGTCATGCACTGGTCACCGGCGAGGATGTTCTGCAGGCCCTCCACGCTGGCGTCCTGCCCGGTCACCGGCACCTTGCCGTTGATCTTGTTCTTCTTCAGGATCGAGATGGCGGCGTTGCCGAGAGTGTCGTTGGCGGCCAGCACGCCGTCGATCTTGCCCTTGGTCGCGGTGAGCTGCTGCTCGAAGATGGTCGCGGCGGTGGGGCCGTCCCAGCCCGGCACGGCGTCGTCCGGACCCTTGGTGTATTCCTTGGCGTCGAACTTCGGCTTGAGCACCGAGTCGTAGCCGGCCTTGAACAGGGTGGCGTTGTTGTCGGTGGGGGAGCCGTTCAGGTACGCCACGACCGGGTTCTTGGCGTTCTTCTCGGTCAGGCACTTCGCCAGACCCTCGCCCTGGAGCTTGCCGACGGTCTCGTTGTCGAAGCTGACGTAGTACTGGGCGGAGCCGCCGAGGGTGAGCCGGTCGTAGTCGATGGTGGCGACGCCCTGCGACTTGGCCTTGTCGAGCACGGCCTTGCCGGTGCCGGAGTCCAGGTTGACGATCATGAGGGCGGTGACGCCGCCGGTGATCATCTGGTCGGCGATGGTCTGGAAGGCGGCCTTGTCGTTCTGGGCGTTCTGAATGTCGGACTGGACGCCGGCGGTCTTGAACGCCTCCTCCAGGAAGCGACGGTCCGCGGTCTCCCAGCGGGGGGAGGACTTACTGTCCGGAAGAATCACGCCGATCTTGGGAGTCTTTTTGGAGTCGGCCGAGCCGGTGCCGGAGTCGTCGCTGCAGGCGGTCAAGCCGCCGGTCGTGAGCAGGCCCACGGCGGCGATGGTGAGGATCCCCTTACGCATGTGCAGGGTCCTTTCGGGGGTGGGGGAGGTGTTGTTTTTGTTGTGTCCGGCAACGTATTGCGCGTCACACCGCCTCCACAAGACCGCGCAGGCACCGAGTTTGTTGGCAGCGATAACAATTCAGCAACGCGACTGTTACTCCGTGGGTATCCCACGGGTCCGTCCACGTAACGACTGTCGTCAGCGGGCCTGAAGCGGTGCGGTACGGGCGTCCGTCAACGCCACTAGATCCGCCGCGGCCAGTTCAAGTTGCAGACCGCGTCGACCGGCCGAGACATAGATCGTCGGGAAGTCCGACGCGGAGTCGTCCAGCACCGTGGGCAACCTTTTCCGCTGCCCGAGCGGGCTGATCCCCCCGCGTACGTAGCCGGTGGCCCGCTCGGCGACCGCCCGGTCGGCAAGCGCCGCCCGCTTGCCGCCGACCGCCGCCGCGAGCGCCTTCAGATCCAACTCGCCGGTGACCGGGACGACCGCCACGGTGAGCGCGTCGTCGACCTCGGTCACCAGTGACTTGAACACGCGCTCCGGCGCCACGCCGAGCGCCACCGCCACCAACGCGCCATAGTTCGGGGCGTCTGGTGCCACCCGGTACGGATGGGTGCGATGCGCGATCCCGCGCTTGACCACCAGTGCCGTCGCCGGCGTGCCCTGTCCCGCCACATTGGCGACGCTAGTCGACCGGCCGGCCGATCAAAACGGTCGGTGCGCCGGCGACCCGGGTGAGCACCAGACTCGCCGCCGCATCGCCGGCCAGCCGCAGGTCCCGCCGGAGCTGCTCCGGGGTGAGCGCCGAACCCCGCTTCAGGATCTCCACCCGGCCCACCCGACGCTCCCGCAGCAGGGCCCGCAGGCGCTTGAGCGAGAACGGCAGCACGTCAGTGATCTCCAGACAGCGCGCGTACGGGGTGCGGGTCGGGCGGTCGGCGTAGAGGTAGGCGATGCTCGGGTCGCCGAGGGTGGCGTCCAGTTCGACGGCCAGCTCGGCGACGAGGTGCGCGCGCACCACCGCCGGGTCCGGGTCGAACAGGTATCGGCGGGGTGGCCCGACCGGCGCCTCGTCGGCACCCGAGCCGGTCAGCTGGTGGCGGTGGGCCTCGGCACCCCGCTCGCGGTAGAGGGTGGCACGGCGGGGCACCTCCGCCAGTTCGCCGCACCAGAGCGCGGCCTCGACCAGGTCGCCGTCCACGCCGACCCACTCCGCCTCCGCGCCGGCCGGAATGAGCGCGTGGTCCAGGCCCGGCGCCACCTTCACCACGGTGCGCGGCACCCGCTCGGCAAGCCCGGTGACGAAATCCCACGGTGGCGAGTAGGCGCGTGGGTCGAAGATCCGCCGTCCGGTACCGGTGGTGCGGCGGGCCGGGTCGCAGAAGACACCGTCGACACGGGAGACGTCGAACGCGGTGGCATCACCGCACTCGACCGTGAACAGGTCGGCCAGCCCGGCCGCCGTCGCGTTCGCGGCGGCCATCGCCGCGGTCACCGGGTCGGCCTCCACCCCGTACACCCGGATGCCGGCGCGGGCGGCGGCCAGTGCGTCCGCGCCGAGGCCGCAGCCGAGGTCGGCCAGGGTGCGGACGCCGGCCGCGTGCAGCCGGGCGGCCCGACGGTCGGCGACCACCCGGCGGGTGGCCTGCTCCAGGCCTGGGCGGGTGAGGAACATCCCAGCGGCAGCCGGGCCGAACTTGCCGACCGCCCGTTGGCGCAGCTCGGCCTGGGTGAGCGCCGCCGCGGCCAGCGTCGGTGGCACCCCGGCCGCGCGCAGCGCCGACGCCGCGGCCAGCGGATCACCGCCGGCCAGCTCGGCCGCCGCCGTGAGCGCGGCCGACCCCTCAGGGGTACGCAGCGCCGCCAGCTGATCGAGATCCACCCGGTCATTGTCCGGGTCGACCCGGAAATACAGGCTGGCGGGGCGCGACTCGCTGGCACTCTCCTTGACGGAGTGCTAGCCACGGAATAACCTGCGATTAGCACTCTCACCCTGAGGGTGCCAGCTTCCGGGTCTCGCGACCCGGGCGCGCACGCCAGGCGGACCGGCACCCGCGACGACGGCCCCGCCCGGTGGCATGAGGCAGATTGACGCTGGTCGGCCCCGCCGGCCAGCAACGAAACCAGTACCCCAGGAGGGTATGCCCGTGACTACCGCGACCAAGGTTGCGATCAAGCCGCTCGAGGACCGCATCGTGGTCCAGGCGAACGAGGCTGAGACCACCACGGCGTCGGGCATCGTGATCCCCGACACCGCCAAGGAGAAGCCGCAGGAGGGCACTGTCCTCGCTGTGGGCCCGGGGCGCGTCGACGACAACGGCAACCGGGTTCCGGTTGACGTTCAGGTCGGCGACACCGTTCTCTACTCGAAGTACGGCGGCACCGAGGTCAAGTACGCCGGCGAGGAGTACCTGGTGCTCTCCGCCCGCGACGTCCTCGCGGTCATCGAGAAGTAAGCAACCGATCAATGCCATTGCCCCGGTCCGGCTCGCCGGGCCGGGGCAATGGCATTTCGAAGGGACATTCATGGCGAAGATCCTGAGCTTCTCGGATGACGCCCGACACCTGCTGGAGCACGGTGTCAACGCCCTCGCGGACGCGGTCAAGGTCACCCTCGGCCCGCGCGGGCGCAACGTCGTCCTGGACAAGAAATTCGGTGCGCCGACGATCACCAACGATGGTGTGACCATCGCCAAGGAGATCGAGCTCACCAACCCGTACGAGAACCTTGGCGCGCAGCTGGTCAAGGAGGTGGCGACCAAGACCAACGACGTCGCCGGCGACGGGACCACCACCGCGACCGTGCTGGCCCAGGCGATGGTTCGCGAAGGTCTGCGCAACGTGACCGCCGGGACCAACCCGGCCGGCCTCAAGCGGGGCATCGACGCGGCGGCCACCAAGGTCTCCGAGGCGCTGCTCGGCCGTGCCGCGGAGGTCACCAGCAAGGAGTCGATCGCGAACGTGGCGACGATCTCCGCGCAGGACACCACGATCGGCGATCTGATCGCCGAGGCGATGGAGCGGGTCGGCCGCGACGGTGTCATCACCGTCGAGGAGGGCTCCATGCTCACCACCGAACTGGACGTGACCGAGGGTCTCCAGTTCGACAAGGGCTTCATCTCGCCGAACTTCGTCACCGACCTGGAGGGTCAGGAGTCCGTCCTTGAGGACGCGTACATCCTGGTCACCACCCAGAAGATCTCGGCGATCGAGGAGCTGCTGCCGCTGCTGGAGAAGGTCCTGCAGAACAGCAAGCCCCTGCTGATCATCGCCGAGGACGTGGACGGCCAGGCGCTCTCCACCCTGGTGGTCAACTCGCTGCGCAAGACCCTCAAGGTCTGCGCGGTCAAGGCCCCGGGCTTCGGTGACCGGCGCAAGGCGATGCTCCAGGACATCGCGATCTCCACGGGCGCCGAGCTGGTCGCCCCGGAGCTGGGCTACAAGCTCGACCAGGTCGGCCTTGAGGTGCTCGGCACCGCTCGGCGCGTCGTGGTCGACAAGGAGAACACCACGATCGTCGACGGCGGCGGCCAGAAGGCCGACGTTGCCGACCGGGTGTCCCAGATCCGCAAGGAGATCGAGGCCTCCGACTCCGACTGGGACCGGGAGAAGCTGGCCGAGCGGCTGGCGAAGCTCTCCGGTGGCATCGCCGTGATCAAGGCTGGTGCGGCGACCGAGGTCGAGATGAAGGAGCGCAAGCACCGCATCGAGGACGCCATCGCGGCGACCAAGGCTGCGGTCGAGGAGGGCACCGTGCCCGGCGGCGGCGCCGCCCTGGTGCAGATCCTGTCGGTCCTCGACGACGACCTGGGCTTCACCGGTGACGAGAAGGTCGGCGTCTCGGTCGTGCGCAAGTCGCTCGTCGAGCCGCTGCGCTGGATCGCGCAGAACGCCGGTCACGACGGCTACGTCGTGACGCAGAAGGTCGCCGACCTGAAGTGGGGCCACGGCCTCGACGCTGCCAAGGGCGAGTACGTCGACCTGGTCAAGGCCGGCATCATCGACCCGGTGAAGGTGACCCGTAATGCGGTCACCAACGCCGCCTCGATCGCCGGGCTGCTGCTCACCACGGAGAGCCTCGTGGTGGAGAAGCCGGAGCAGGCCGAGCCGGCCGCCGCCGGTGGGCACGGCCACGGCCACGGCCACCAGCACGGCCCGGGCTTCTGACCCGGTAGCGACACCCGTCCCGGGGCACACCGTCATACGACGGTGTGCCCCGGTTCGTCTTCGCCGGTCATTACCGGACGCTGACGTTGTTGGCGAGCGGGCGAGAAGATCGCGCACACTGGGCCGATGAGCACCACGTCGCGGCGCTACGCCGCGCTGGCCGGAGTGACCGCCGCCGCCGTCGCGATCGGGATCGCCGAACCGGTGGCAGTGTTGACCGGCCCTCGGTCAGCGCCCCTGGTCGCGGTCGGCGGGGTGGTCGTCGACGCCGTCCCCGAGTCGCTGAAGCAGTTCGCCATCGACATCTTCGGCACCGCCGACAAGATCGCACTGCTGGTCATCACGGGCCTGTTGCTCGGAGCATTCGCCGCGCTGTTCGGTGTGCTGGCGGTCCGCCGGCTGGCACTCGGGCAGGCCGGCATAGCCGCGTTCGGTGCCATCGGCGTGGCCGCCGCGCTGACCCGCCCCGGTGCGGACGCCGCCGACGCGCTGCCGTCGCTGGTCGGCGCTGGTCTTGGTGCTCTGGTGCTCTGGCTGTTCATCGCCGGTCCGTTCGAGTTGGACCCCTGGCCCTGGACGTCACCCGCACCCACCGCGCCGGCCAACCCGTCGGCTCGGGAGGGCCTGCCGGTGCCGGTGACTCCCGCCGCGCCGGTGCCGGTGACCCCGGCCGAGCCGCCGACGGCGGGCCCGCCGACCCCCGAGGACCTGCCGGTGCCGGTGACCCCGGCTGAGCCGGCGGCAGCGGCCACGACCGCGCTGGGCAGGCCGGAGGGAGTCGACCCGGAATCGCGGCGGCGGTTCCTCACCAGCAGTGGGGTGCTCCTCGGCACGGCCGTAGTCGCCGGTCTCGGTGGGCGCTGGCTGGCCGGTCGACGCGGGGTGTCCGCCGCCCGGGACGCGATCCGACTGCCCGCGCCCGTCGCCCCCGCACCGGCCGTGCCGGCTGGCGCGGACCTCTCGCTGGCACAGGTGGCGCCCTACGTCACCCCGAACTTCGGGTTCTACCGGATCGACACCGCGCTGGTGGTGCCGCAGGTGGACCCCGACACCTGGCGGCTGCGGATCCACGGGCGGGTCGGCACCGAGCGCACCTACAGCTACGCGGACCTGCTGGCCCGACCGCTCGTCGAGCGCTACGTCACGCTGGCCTGCGTCTCCAACGAGGTGGGAGGGGATCTGATCGGCAACGCCCGCTGGCTCGGCGTACCCCTCAAGGAATTGCTGGACGAGGTCGACCCGGACGCGGACGCCGACCAGGTCGTCGGCCGGTCGGTCGACGGCTGGACCTGCGGCACCCCCACCGCCGCGCTGCGCGACGGGCGGGACGCGCTGCTGGCCGTCGGCATGAACGGCGAGCCACTGCCGGTCGAGCACGGCTTCCCGGTCCGGATGGTGGTGCCCGGCCTCTACGGTTACGTGTCAGCCTGCAAATGGGTGACCGAGCTTGAGCTGACCCGGTTCGCCGACTTCGACGCGTACTGGGTGCCGCGCGGCTGGTCCCCCCAGGGGCCGATCAAGACCCAGTCGCGGATCGACACGCCCCGGGGGCGCAACAAACTGACCACCGGGCCGGTGACCGTCGCTGGCGTCGCCTGGGCGCAGCACCGGGGCATCAGCCGAGTTGAGGTACGCGTCGACGGCGGAGAGTGGCAGCAGGCGGAGTTGGCCCCGACCGTGTCGGTGGACACCTGGGTGCAGTGGTCCTGGCGCTGGGACGCCACGCCGGGCGAGCACCGGCTCCAAGTCCGGGCGACAGACGCGACCGGCGAGGCCCAGACCGAGCGTAAGCAGGGCGTGGTCCCGGACGGCGCGACCGGCTGGCACACGGTCACCGTCACCGTCCGCTGACCGCCCGGTCGGATGCCGCCGGGGTCTTAACCCGCCGTGGGAGCAGCGCCGGGCCCCTGTGCACGTGTGGCTCCAAAACCGTGCCCCACACGCGCGCCGCACGTCTGCCCTCGTCGATCAAGCAGTTGTGGTGGGGGATAAAGCTGTCCCACGCATCCTCGACCGGGCACCACAACTCCACGATTGGCGTTGGCGTTGGCGTTGGCGTTGGCGTTGGCGTTGGCGTTGGCGTTGGCGTTGGCGTGGGTGTGGGTATGCCGGTGGCCGGCACCCCGGGTTTGGGGTGCCGGCCAGCGGTTGTCTTGCCGTTCGGGTGGTGCGGTGGTTTGGTGGTCAGCTGTTCCAGTACTGGCCGACGAGGTCGGCGGCCTGCTGTTCCCACTGGGCGTAGGCGTCGGGGTAGGCCGAGACCTGTACGGTCTGCGCGGCCTGGGTCAGGGGCATGTCCTGCCACCCGTCGACCTGCTTCAGACCCTTCAGGAACGCGGTGGTCGAGTACTCAGGGTTGGTGATCTGCTCCGGCGTACCCCAACCGCTGGAGGGGCGCTGCTGGAACAGGCCCAGCGAGTCGTGGTCGTTCATGTCGCCGAGGTGGCCCAGGTTGTTCAGCTTCGACTCCTGCAGGCTCGTGGCGATGGAGATGACCGCGGCGCGCTCGGGCAGGCCGGCCTTCTTCGTGGCGGCGATGATCGCCTTGGCGTTACCGATCTGCTCGTCGTTGAGGGTGATGTGGGACTGGTCGCCCTGGGTGCCGTGCGGGATCAGCTTGGTCGTGTCGGGCTTGTCGGCCTGCACGGCGACTGCGACGGGCTTGGCGTCGACCGGGTTGGCGTGCGCGGCGATCGGACCGGCGAAGACACCACCGGCGAACGCGAGACCAGCAACGGACAGCACACTCTTACGCATGATCGTGTTCATGGGGGTAGCTCCTTCGGGGGTAGGAAACACCCGCACCGACGGGGGTCGGTTCAGGGTGTGAGCACCTCGTCCGGCGCTGCACATACACAAAGGGGAAAGTCTGCGGGGATCGGCGGCCTACAAGCGCGGGGGCTCGTGGCGCCTGGAGCGGCGGCCTGCAAGCGGGGCTTGTGGCGCCGGGTCTGTGTGTAACGACCGGGGGGCCGGGGTCATTCCGGGTCGCGGCTACGGGCGCCGGGTCCAGATGTAATGACCGGGGACCGGAGTCATTCCGGGGGGTGGCCCATCCATCGGCACCCTCGTGAAGGCGGTAGCCGGGTGGTCGTTCGTGGGGACTACAACGACCGGGCGGGGGCCGGCATTCCAACCCCGGGTCGCGGGGTGGCCGGGCCGTGGTGCTGCGATCGTCAGGGTACGTAACGACCCCGGCCCCGCCATGATTCCGAGCCACAGGTGCGACCGGTCACAGACCAGAGCACCCTAAACTCGACAAGTCGCCCACACGTACACCAGGGTCTGGCCGGGCCCGACAGTCATAGGCCGGACAAATCACCCAAGTGTGGCGGGACGTGACCTCGCCTCGGCCGCCCCGGGCGGTGATCCACTCCATATCGCCGACATTGGGGCATCCGAGGCGCGGGTTACCCCAATGTCGGCGATGTCGTGTCGATCATGTTCCGGACGGGACGGGCCGGGGCGGGGCGGCAAGGGACCGGGCCGTGCCGTCGGTCTGTACTCGGCAAACGCGTGACCGCGCCCCGGTGACGGGGCGCGGTCACGGTTGGTAGGGACGTCAGGCGACGTTGCGTTGGGCCGGAACGGTCGACTTGTGGGGTCGGCCCAGTCGGGCCTCCAGCCGTGCGACGTCGACCCGGGCGTGCCGGCGGTCGGCCAGGTCTTCCCAGCCGACGGCGAGCAGCCGCAGCCGCTCCGCCTCGCTGAAACCGCCCCACACGCCGTACGGCTCGCGGACCGACAGCGCGTGCGCGGCGCACTCGGCTCGGACCGGGCAGGCGCGGCAGACGGACTTGGCGGCGGACTCGCGGCGTAGTCGGGATGAGCCTCGCTCGCCGTCGGGGTGGAAGAACTGGGCGCTGTCCCGCCCTCGACAGGCACCGAGTCGCTGCCAGTCCCAGAGATCGACGATGGGTCCGGGCAGTCTACGTACGTTCGACATCAGCACCCCTCCTCCCGCGCGGCTCCGCGAGAATCCTTATGGCCGGCATCCGGGCGGCGGGCCGCGCAGGCGCACCGTTCCCGGCCTGGACCTCCCGGTACCCGGGCTGTCGTCAACTCACACTTCTGTGATCGAAAACGTCCGAGAAATTGCGGCTTCTGCCCTATTTGTCGGAAAAGTTCGAAGGATTGCCGGGAACCCCCTCCCCAGCCGACCCGGTCATGGTCTGCTCGTTGGCGGAGAGGAGACCACAGTGCGTACCGTTCTTGTGTGCGTTCGGACACCACTCGCGGCCCAGCACCTAAACTCTGCTGCCGCGCGGCTGGGGTTGTCCGCAATCGTTCGTACCGCCGTCTCCGATCCTGAGGTGATGCTGCGGCTGGCTGAGCGACCGGCAGACGTGGTGCTGGCCGATACGGCCCTCACTCGGCCGGACAGCGCTGGCTTCGTCCGTCGGGTGCTGGCTCGCGCGCCGCAGGCTGCGGTGCTGCTGCTCGGCACCGAAGAGTCCGAGGCGGCGGCGGCCACCATCAGCGCTGGCGCCCGAGGTCTCATTCAGAATGTCGACCAGGACCTGACCAGTGCGGTTGCCAAGGCTCTGCTGCTGCTCACGGCACCCGGCCGAGCCTCCCGGCAGAGGATCACCGATCCGGCCCGGGACGCCGCGGCGGTGGGCGGTTCCGGTCGTTCGGGGCCGTCGCCGCGTGGCTCTGGTGAGCCCGGCTGGGCGGCGACGCCCGGCGAGGGGCAGGCGGGGGTGCCGTCGGTGCCGGTGCAGCGGGGTGACGACGAGGCCGAGTCTGCGACCGGCGAGTCGGCGGCCGAGCAGACGGACCCGGCCCGGCCCGCCCCGAACGCCCGGTCCACCCGCGCGTCGATCGGGCTGACCGAACGCGAGCTTCAGGTGTTGCTGGGCATGGCCGAGGGCAAGAGCAACGCGGAGATCGGCCGGGAGTTGTTCGTCTCGGAGGACACCGTCAAGACGCACGCCCGCCGGTTGTTCCGCAAGCTCGGTGCCCGGGATCGGGCGCATGCGGTGGCGGCCGGCTTCCGGGCTGGCCTGGTCGCCTGAGGCGCGCCGTCGCGCGCCACCGTCACCCGGTGACGGTCGGGGTGCCCGGCTCGTCCTCGGTGCCCTCGGTCAGGGTGTCGTGCACCCCGTCGGCGTAGCCGCGGGCGTAGTCCCAGGTCACGTAGTGGTCCGGGTCGGGGTCGTACGCGGGCTCGTGCACCCGGGGGCGACCCGAGTTGAGAAGGTGCCGCAGGTTGCCCCGGAGCAGGTCCCAGTCGAAGTAGTGCGGCTCCCGGCAGTCCTCGCATTCGATCACCAGCCCGCGGACCCCGATCGGGGCCAGCAGAGCCTGGTAGATCTCCAGGTCGGCGAGGTCTTCCAGTACATCCTGCCGCTCGACGTCGGTCAGCGGATCCGGCGTCGCGTCATCGCCCGGGTCCTCCAGACCCGCTGTCGGATCGGCCGGGTCACCATTGAACGGGTCGATGGGCTCGTCGTGCACCCCCTCACCGTAGACCCAACGCGGCGGGGACGCCCGCCCCCCGGCTTGCGCCGGGCCGGCCCACCACGGACGAGTCGCCCAGCTCACTGGGTACGATAAGGAGACGTGCCGGCACCGTGGCGCGCTCCGGTGCCCGCCCGCGCCACCTCGCTGAAGCCCATCCGAGCAGCTCAGGGGAGCAATCGTGGAAAATTCGCCCAGCGTCGACTTTGCGGCCGGCGTCGAGTACGCCGACCTGGGCGGCCACCTGCCCGAGATGCCGACCGGCTCTGCCCGAGTGGTTCCGCTCGGTCTCACCTTCGATGACGTGCTGTTGCAGCCGGGCGAGTCGGATGTGGCGCCCAGCGAAGTGGATACCCGCACTCGGCTGACCCGGGAGATCGAGATCGCCATCCCGCTGGTCTCCAGCGCGATGGACACGGTGACCGAGGCGCGGATGGCGATCGCGATGGCCCGCAACGGCGGCATCGGTGTCCTGCACCGCAACCTTTCGATGGAGGACCAGGCCCAGCAGGTCGACCTGGTGAAGCGCTCGGAGTCGGGCATGATCACCAACCCGGTGACCTGCTCGCCCGAGGACACGGTGCGCGACGTCGACCGGCTCTGCGCGAAGTTCCGAATTTCCGGGCTGCCGGTGACCGACGCCAGCGGTGCCCTGGTGGGCATCATCACCAACCGCGACATGCGGTTCGTCTCCGACCCGGCCACCGCGGTCCACGAGGTCATGACGAAGCTCCCGCTGATCACCGCGCCGGTCGGGGTCAGTAAGGCCGACGCGCTCGACCTGCTGCGCAAGCACAAGGTCGAGAAGTTGCCGCTCGTCGACGAGGGCGGCCGACTGCGCGGTCTGATCACGGTGAAGGACTTCACCAAGAGCGAGCAGTTCCCGCTGGCGACGAAGGACTCCTCGGGCCGGCTGCGGGTCGCCGCCGCGATCGGCTTCGGCGAGGAGTCGTACAAGCGGGCTCGGACCCTGGTCGACGCCGGGGTGGACGTGATCGTGGTGGACGTGGCGCACGGCCACAGTCGGGCGATCGTCGAAATGATCCAGCGCCTGAAGCGGGAGACCGACGTCCAGGTGATCGGGGGCAACTCGGCCACGTACGCCGGGGCTCGCGCGCTGGCCGAGGCTGGCGCGGACGCCGTCAAGGTCGGAGTCGGCCCGGGGTCGATCTGCACGACCCGAGTCGTCGCCGGGGTCGGCGTACCGCAGATCACCGCGATCATGGAGGCGGCTCGGGCCTGCCGGCCGTTGGGTGTGCCGGTGATCGGCGATGGCGGGATGCAGTATTCCGGCGACATCGCCAAGGCGCTCGTCGCCGGCGCCGACTCGGTGATGCTGGGCAGCCTGCTCGCGGGTTGCGAGGAGAGCCCGGGTGAGCTGATCTTCATCAACGGTAAGCAGTACAAGTCCTACCGGGGGATGGGCTCCCTCGGCGCCATGCAGAGCCGGGGTGTGCAGAAGTCCTACTCCAAGGACCGCTACTTCCAGGACGACGTGATCTCCGACGAGAAGCTGATCCCGGAGGGGATCGAGGGGCAGGTCCCCTACCGTGGCCCGCTCGCCACCGTCGCCCACCAGCTAGTCGGCGGGCTGCGGCAGGGCATGTTCTACAGTGGCGCCCCGACCATCCCTGAGCTGCACCGGCGTGGCCAGCTGATCCGGATCACCGCGGCCGGGCTGAAGGAGAGTCACCCGCACGACGTCCAGATGACCGTCGAGGCGCCCAACTACCACTCCCGCTGACCCACCACCCCCAACCACCTGGAGTCCCCCATGCGTGACGTGGTCGAGATCGGGCTGGGCAAGACCGCGCAGCGCGGCTACCACCTGGACGACATCGCCATCGTGCCGAGCCGCCGCACGCGGGACGTCGACGACGTCTCGACCTCCTGGCAGCTCGACGCGTACCCGTTCGGCATCCCGTGCGTCGGCCACCCCTCCGACGCCACCATGAGCCCGTCGTCGGCGGTGCGGCTCGGTCAGCTCGGCGGTCTCGGCGTGCTCAACGTCGAAGGGCTCTGGACCCGCTACGAGAACCCGACCAAGGTGCTGGAGGAGCTGGCCGGCCTCGACGAGGACGCCCGCGCCACCAAGCGGCTCCAAGAGGTGTACGCGGAGCCGATCCGCCCGGACCTGATCGCCGAGCGGGTCCGCGAACTGCGTGCCGGTGGTGGCACGGTGGCGGTGCGGGTCTCTCCGCAGCACACCCTGGCGCTGGCTCCGGTGATCCTGGACGCCGGGGTGGACATCCTGGTCATCCAGGGCACCATCGTCTCGGCCGAGCACGTGTCGACCACCGACGAGCCGTTGAACCTCAAGGAGTTCATCGCCGACCTCGACCTTCCGGTGATCGTCGGCGGCTGCACGGACTACAAGACCGCTCTGCACCTGATGCGTACCGGCGCGGCCGGTGTGATCGTGGGCATCGGTGGCGACGAGTGGTCGACCACCGAGTCGGTGCTGGGCATCCGGGTGCCGATGGCCTCCGCGATCGCCGACGCCGCAGCGGCCCGCCGCGACTATCTCGACGAGACCGGCGGCCGGTACGTGCACCTGATCGCCGACGGTGACATCCAGACCTCTGGCGACATCGCCAAGGCGCTCGGCTGCGGTGCGGACGCGGTGATGCTCGGTGAGCCGCTGTCGCTCTGCGACGAGGCTCCCGCCGGTGGTGCCTGGTGGCACTCCGCGGCGAGCCACCCGTCGCTGCCCCGGGGCGCTTTCGAGGTTGCCGGTGAGCCGTTGGGCGCGATGGAGCAGTTGCTCTTCGGCCCGGCGGACGAGGCCGACGGCCAGCTCAACCTGTTCGGGGGGCTGCGTCGGGCGATGGCCAAGTGCGGGTACCGCGACCTGAAGGAGTTCCAGAAGGTCGGCCTGGTCCTCGACCGCTGACTCTTCCCGTCACACGCCGGAAGGCCGGCCCCGCGTAGGTGCGGGGTCGGCCTTCGTCGCGTTGAGCAGGGAAGCACTTCTCCGACGAAAGTAACCCACGATCGTCCATACAGGTCGCGTGGCCGACGGCGCTGACTACGCTCGTCCTGACCGGGGAAGCCGCGGGAGGAGTGTGCATGGTCCGCACCGCAGGGACGCCGGCCGGCAGTCGGCTGGCCGCCACCGCCACCGCGCTGACCTGCGTCTTCGGGTTGGTCGCGGCGGGTTGTACGGGCGACGACAGTGCCGGTTTCCGGCCCGGCGCGGCCGACGCCGGCGACCCGTACGTGCCGGGGAGTGGCAACGGTGGTTACGACGTCACGCACTATGGCCTGGACGTCCGCTACGACCCGTCGACCGACCGGCTGACCGGGCGAGCCGTCATCACCGCCACGGCCACCCAGGATCTGTCCCGTTTCAATCTGGACCTGGCCGGCCTGGACGTCGGCGCTGTCACCGTGGGTGACGCGCGGGCCGACCACCGTCGGGGCGACGGCGAGTTGGTGGTGACCCCGCGCGACGGGCTTCCGCGCGGCCGGCAGTTCACCGTGACTGTCGACTACGCGGGCGTGCCCACCCCCGTCGTCGATGGGGAGTTGGGCAGCGGCGGCTTTCTGCACACCGCCGACGGCGCGGTCGCGCTCGGCCAACCCGACTCGGCCGCCACCTGGTTCCCGGTCAACGACCACCCGTCGGACAAGGCCAGCTACGACGTGGCGGTGACCGTCCCTGACGGCCTGGCCGCGTTGAGCAACGGAGTGCCCGGGCCGAAGAGCAGCGCCGACGGCTGGACCACCTGGCGCTGGTCGGAGCACGCCCCGATGGCCAGCTACCTGAGCACGCTGGTGATCGGTGACTATCGGGTGGTGGTTGGCACTCACGCCGGCCTGCCGATGGTGACCGCGGTGGCGGCGAGCCTGCCGCCGGCTGGGGGCGCGGCCACCTCACTGGCCCGCACCGGTGCGATCGCCGACTTTCTGGCCAGCCGCTTCGGCCCGTACCCGTTCGACTCGTACGGCGGGATCGTGATCGCCGACGACCGGATCGGGTACGCGCTGGAAACCCAGTCACGCCCGGTCTACGGGCCCGCCTTCTTCACCGACGATCGGCCCAACCTCAGCGTCGTCGCGCACGAGCTTGCCCACCAGTGGTTCGGCGACAGTGTGTCGGTGGGCAGGTGGGGCGACATCTGGCTCAACGAGGGCTTCGCCAGCTATGCCGAGTGGCTGTGGGAGGAGCACGACGGCGGCCGGACCGTCCAGCGCAACTTCGAGCTCCAGTACGCGGCGACCGACTGGACACAGCCGTCGGTCGAGCCGGGCCGGGAGCGGATGTTCG
This sequence comes from Micromonospora sp. DT201, assembly GCF_049841575.1. Classification (NCBI taxonomy): domain Bacteria; kingdom Bacillati; phylum Actinomycetota; class Actinomycetes; order Micromonosporales; family Micromonosporaceae; genus Micromonospora; species Micromonospora sp. DT201. The sequence continues at coordinate 208,818 of NZ_JBNCKP010000001.1, forward strand.
GTGCGGCCGTCTACAAGCGGGGGGCGCTCGCCGTGCACGCGTTGCGTCGGACCGTCGGTGACGAGATGTTCTTCCGCATCCTGCGAACCTGGACCACCGAGCGTGCGGCGGGTAACGCGACCACCGCAGACCTCGTGGCGTTGGCCGAGCGGGTGGCGGGCCGGCAGCTGCGTCCGCTCTTCGACGCCTGGTTGGTGGGTGGGTCGGCGCCCACACTGCCCTGACGGTGCCGTGCTGGTCGGTCGATATGCTGCCGCCTACGAACGGTGGGGAAACGCCCGTTCGCGCGGAGCGGCGCGGGCCGTCACCGCCACCGTACGCGGGAGGGTGTGGGATGCGGTTGACGCGGCACGGACTGCGGATGGGCGCGGCTCTGCTGGTGACCGGGGCACTCGCACTGTCCGGTTGCGACTCGGCGGGCACGGAGGCGGAGCCGTCATCGAGCGTGTCCCCCACGCCGTCGCGGACGTTCACGGCGGGCGCGGCGGGTGTCGGGGACGCCTACTTCCCGAGCTACGGCAACGGCGGCTACGACGTGGCCCGCTACACGGTCAAGGTGCGCTACGACCCGGCGAAGGACCGGCTGACGGGTACGACCACCGTGCAGGCCACCGCGACGGCCGACCTGTCGACGTTCAACCTCGACCTGGCTGGCCTGACCGTCACCGCGGTCACGGTGGACGGCGCACCGGCAACTCACCGGCGGGAGAAGAACGAGCTGGTGATCAAGCCAGCCTCCGGCCTGATCAACGGCAACGGTTTCGTCGCCGAGATCGCCTACGAGGGAGTGCCCAAGCCGCTGAAGAACGAGACGCTCGGTGACGGTGGGTTCCTGCACACCTCCGACGGTGCCATCGCGCTGGGTCAGCCCGAGTCGGCCAGCACCTGGTTCCCGGTCAACGACCACCCGTCCGACAAAGCAGCCTACGACTTCGAGGTCACCGTTCCGGACGGCCTGACCGCGGTCAGCAACGGCGTTCCCGGCGGTAAGGCCAGCACGGACGGTTGGACCACCTGGAAGTGGTCGGAGAAGTCGCCGATGGCCAGCTACCTGAGCACGCTCGTGATCGGCAAGTTCCGGATCACCACTGGCGAGCACAAGGGCCGCCCGGTGTTCAGCGCGGTCACCACAAATGTGTCCAAGGGCGCCGCGGACACGTCGATCGCCCAGACCGTGAAGGTGGCCGACTACCTGGAGAGCGTGTTCGGGCCGTACCCGTTCGACGCGTACGGCGGTGTGGTGGTGTCGGACAGTCGAATCTCCTACGCCCTGGAGACGCAGAGCCGCCCGGTCTACGCCGCCAGCTTCTTCCGACAGGGCGAGAACACCGAGGTGGTCGCCCACGAGTTGGCGCACCAGTGGTTCGGTGACAGCGTCACGCTGGCCAAGTGGGAGGACATCTGGCTCAACGAGGGCTTCGCGACGTACGCGGAGTGGCTTTGGGCCGAGCACACCGAGGAGTACACCGCCAAGCAGGCGTTCGACATCCGGTACGCCGAGGTGCCCGCCCAGGTGTGGAGGACTCCGCCGGGCAAGCCGGGGGTGAAGGAGCTGTTCAGCGAGTCGGTCTACCAGCGTGGCGGGATGACCCTGCAAGCCCTGCGGGTGGCCGTCGGCGACAAGGCGTTCTTCGAGATCGTCAAGACCTGGGCGGCGGAGAAGCGCAACGGCACCGTCACCACGGCCGAGTTCGTGGCCCTCGCTGAGCGCATCTCCGGCAAGCAGCTCGACGCGCTCTTCGATGCCTGGCTCTACGGCACCGAGAAGCCTGCCCTGCCCAAGCGGCTCTGACCGGGGTCAGTTCTTGACGACCAGGGTGGGGTGGGCCGCCAGGTAGGCATCGGCGCGGCCGGCGCGGAGTTCGGTGATGAACTTCCGGCCGTCGTTGGTCAGTTGTTCGCCGCGGTAGGCGCTGCCCTTGCCGACGCCGGCCCCGGGTAGGCCGACAAGCGTGAAACGGTTTTCCGGCACCCCGCTGAGGGCGTATGCCACGTCGAGGATGCGGGGCCCACCCGCGTAGATGAGGGTGTCGCCCAGTGCCGCGACCACCTGGTCGACCCGCTCCGGTTGCCGGGCCAGGCCCTCGTCCAGGATCTTGCGGGTCAATGCCCGGACCAACTGCTGCTGATGGCGCTGCCGGGCGTAGTCACCGCCGGTGATGTAGCGCTGCCGCGCGTAGTCCAGCGCCTGCCAGCCGTTGAGGTGCTGGTTGCCCTTTTCGTAGACCTGCTGCGGCCCCTTGTAGCCGCCGGGCGCGCTCTCCCGGTAGCGGCCGTCCGGCCGGCGGTGCAGCGAGGCAACCCGCTGGTCGACGTAGATGTCCACCCCGCCGAGGGCGTTGACCAGCTTGTCGAACCCGTTGAACGTGAGCACCGCGCCGGCGTCGATGCGCAGCCCGGTGTATCCGCTGACCGTGCTGCGCAGCAGCTCGTACCCCTGGGCGGTGCTTGGTTGTTTGGGTTTGCCCGGCACCCGGCTGCCGAAGCTCATCGCGTGCGTGAGCTTGGTCTTGCCGCCCTTGTAGCCAGCCTTTCCGAAAGCCGGGATGTCCACCAGCAGGTCGCGGGGGAGGGAGAAGAGGTACGCCCGACCCAACCCCTTGGGTACGTGCAGCACCAGCACGGCGTCCGAGTGCGGCTCCCACCCGGGCTCGCTGACCCGGGTGTCCACGCCGACCAGCAGCAGGTTGAGAGGGCCGGTGATGTCGGCGCCCGGCGGTGGGCCGCTCGGGCTGGGCGTGGGCGTGCCGACCGGCGACGGGGTCGGCGAGGCGGCGATCGGGGCACCGCCGGGCTTGCTGTCGCCGGTCAGCCGGCTGATGACCACCGCGCCGGCTGCGATCAATGCGACGGCGGCGAGGGCGACCAGGCCCAGCAGCAGCCATCGCCGGCGCGGTGCCATCGACCCGAGGACCATCTTGGATTCCTTCCACCCGTCTCGTGACCAACGCTCCGACGGGTGCTCCGGGTTGCGGTCGGGGAGCGTCGGCTCGGTAGGCCGGTGCATGATCGCGCAAAAACTGCCGCTGGCGCGAGCGCTACTCGCGGGTAATGATGCGTCCATGCGGTACGACGTGGTCGTCATCGGGTCCGGCTTCGGTGGCAGCGTCACCGCGCTCCGGTTGGCCGAGAAGGGCTACTCGGTCGCTGTGCTGGAGGCTGGCCGGCGTTTCGCCGACGACGAGTTCCCGCAGACGTCCTGGCGGGCCCGCCGATTCCTCTGGGCACCGAAGCTGGGTTGCTACGGCATTCAGCGCCTCACCCTGCTCCGCCCGGCCGACCGGCGTTCGGGCAGCGGACTGCTGGTGCTCTCCGGCGCCGGTGTGGGCGGCGGCTCGCTGGTCTACGCGAACACCCTCTACGAGCCGCTGCCGGCCTTCTACACCGACCCGCAGTGGCGGGACATCACCGACTGGCGTGACGAACTGGCCCGCCACTACGACCAGGCGAAGCGGATGCTCGGCGTCACCGCGTACCCCCTGGACACCGGCGCGGACCGCGCCATGCGGGCGGTGGCCGAGCGGATGGGGGTGGGGCACACCTTCCACGCCACCTCAGTGGGCGTGCACATCGGCCGTCCTGGCCAACGGGCCGCCGACCCGTACTTCGGCGGCGTCGGCCCCGAGCGCACCGGTTGCCTGCACTGCGGCTCGTGTATGACCGGCTGCCGGCACGGAGCGAAGAACACGCTGGTCAAGAACTACCTCTGGCTCGCGGAGCGGCTCGGGGTCACGGTGCACCCGCTGACCACGGTGACGGCCGTCCGGCCGACCACAGGCGATGGCGGGTACGAGGTGCACACCGTCCGCACCGGCACCTGGCTGCGCACGGGGCGACAGGTGATCCGCGCCGATCAGGTGGTCTTCGCGGCCGGGGCGCTCGGCACCCAACGGCTGCTGCACGAGATGAAGGCCGGCGACGTGCTGCCCGGGCTCTCGCCGCGCCTCGGCGAGCTGACCCGCACCAACTCGGAGGCGATCCTGGGCGCCTCGGTGCCGCGCCAACGAGCCCGGTCCGAGGGGTTGGACTACACCGAGGGGGTCGCCATCACCAGCTCGTTCCACCCCGACCCGCAGACCCACGTCGAGCCGGTCCGCTACGGGCGGGGCTCCAACGCGATGGGGCTGCTCCAGTCGCTGCTGGTCGACGGCGGCCCGCACCGGGTGCGGCGCTGGTTGGGCAGCATCGTGCGGCATCCGGGGCTGGCCGCCCGGATGCTGTCGGTGCGCGGCTGGTCGGAACGGACGGTGATCGCCCTGGTGATGCAGTCGGTGGACAACTCGCTGACCACCCGGTGGCGGCGCGGCGCGTTCGGCCGCAGGCTGGTCACCGGCCCGGGCCACGGCACGCCGAGCCCGACCTGGATCCCGGCCGGCAACACTGCGGCCCGCCTGCTCGCCGCCGAGATCGGCGGCACTCCCGGCGGCTCGGTCACCGAACCGTTCGACATCCCGATGACCGCGCACATCCTGGGTGGGGCGGTGATCGGTGCCACACCGGCCGACGGGGTGATCGACCCCTGGCACCGGGTGTACGGGCATCCGGGGCTGCACGTTGTCGACGGCGCTGCGGTCTCGGCCAACCTCGGCGTGAACCCGTCGTTGACGATCACCGCCCAGGCGGAACGAGCGATGTCCTTCTGGCCCAACAAGGGCGAGGAAGATCCCCGCCCACTGCTCGGCAATCCGTACCGCCGCCTGGCACCCGTACCCCCGCACAACCCCGCGGTCCCGACGGACGCCCCGGGCGCGCTGCGACCCTGATCCTTGCGGCGATCTTGCAGTTTCGGTCGTCGTTATGCGGCAGATGTGGCTTTTGGTGCGACAGGAAGTGCAAGATCGCGGGGGGGAGGGGGTCGGGCGGCGAGCCGGTGGTCGGGTCGGTCGTGACACTGGGTAGGCTTTGTGCACATGAGCCTGCCTCGCCCCGTCCTCGTGGTGGACTTCGGAGCCCAGTACGCCCAGCTCATCGCGCGCCGGGTTCGCGAGGCGAAGGTCTACTCCGAAATCGTGCCGCACTCGATGCCGATCGCCGAGATGCTGGCGAAGAACCCCGCTGCGATCATCCTCTCCGGCGGCCCAGCCAGCGTCTACGCACCGGACGCGCCGCAGATCGACGCGGGCGTGTTCACCGCCGACGTGCCGGTCTTCGGCATTTGCTACGGCTTCCAGGCGATGGCCCAGGCGCTCGGCGGCACGGTCGCGAAGACCGGCAACCGTGAGTACGGTGGCACGCCGCTGCGCCCGCGCCTCCTCGACCCCGGTGTGCTGCTGCGCGACCTGCCGGCGGACCTGCCGGTCTGGATGAGCCACGGCGACGCCGTCACCGAGGCGCCCGAGGGCTTCACGGTGACCGCCGAGTCGGCGGGTGCGCCGGTGGCCGCATTCGAGGACCTGGCCGGGCGGCGTGCCGGCGTGCAGTTCCACCCGGAGGTCGGGCACACCTCCCACGGTCAGGAGATGCTGACCCGCTTCCTCTACGACATCGCCGGCATCGAGCCGACCTGGACGCCCGAGAACATCATCGACGAGCAGGTTGCCCGGATCCGCGCGCAGGTCGGCGACAAGGAGGTCATCTGCGGCCTGTCCGGCGGGGTGGACTCCGCAGTCGCCGCCGCGCTGGTGCACAAGGCCGTCGGTGACCAGCTCACCTGCGTCTTCGTCGACCACGGCCTGCTGCGCGCCGGCGAGGCCGAGCAGGTGGAGAAGGACTACGTGGCCGCCACCGGCATCAAGCTGAAGGTGGTCGACGCGGCCGACCGGTTCCTCGGCGCGCTGGCCGATGTGACCGACCCGGAGCAGAAGCGCAAGATCATTGGCCGGGAGTTCATCCGGGTCTTCGAGGCCGCGGCCCGCGAGATCGCCGCACATGGCGACGTGGAGTTCCTGGTCCAGGGCACCCTCTACCCGGACGTGGTCGAATCCGGCGGCGGCACCGGCACCGCCAACATCAAGAGCCACCACAACGTCGGCGGCCTGCCCGAGGACCTGAAGTTCGCGCTGGTCGAGCCGCTGCGCACGCTCTTCAAGGACGAGGTCCGCGCGCTTGGCCTGCAGTTGGGCCTGCCCGAAGCGATGGTCTGGCGGCACCCGTTCCCCGGCCCCGGCCTGGCTATCCGGATCATCGGCGCGGTCAACCAGGAGCGCCTCGACCTGCTCCGCGAGGCCGACCTGATCGCCCGCGAGGAACTGACTGCCGCCGGCCTGGACCGGGGCGTGTGGCAGTTCCCGGTGGTGCTGCTCGCCGACGTGCGCAGCGTCGGCGTACAGGGAGACGGGCGCAGCTACGGGCACCCCGTGGTGCTGCGACCCGTCTCCAGCGAGGACGCGATGACTGCGGACTGGTCACGCCTGCCCTACGAGATCGTTGCCCGGATCTCCACCCGGATCACCAACGAGGTGGCCGAGGTGAACCGTGTGGTCCTGGACGTGACCAGCAAGCCGCCGGGCACCATCGAGTGGGAGTGAGCGCGGCTCACGCTGCCTGCGGTGGGCTGCTGTCGTGCGGGTTCTGCGGCGGGCTCGGCGGCGCGTGGAACGGGGTCGTCGGCGGGTAGTGCGGCGTCGGGGCGTACCCCGGCTCCGGCCCGCCGGGCGCGGGCCCGGCGGTGGGCGGTGGGCCTGCCTGCGGCGCGACGCCCGCCGCGTGCGGCCAGGCCGGCGCGCCGGTGGGCTCCTCCGGCATCAGGAACCACATGATCGGGTACGCGAACAGCGCGAGCCCGCCGGTGAGCAGGCCGCTGACTGCGAAGATGACCCGGACCAGGGTGGGGTCGACGGCGAAGTAACGGCCGATGCCGCTGGCGACTCCCGCAACCATGCGGTCGGTCGTGGGTCGGCGGAGCTGCCGGTACGGGGCGTGGGGAGCGGTCGTGGATGTCATACCCCCACAGTCCGCGCCGGGGCCCGGCGTGCCCTCGGTGACCGCCCGGATCCTTACCCTGACCAATCCCTGAGCGGCGCCAAACAGTCAGGAATCCGACTCTTTTCCGTTCCGGTAACCCGGCCCGGGGAGAATTTGATTTCGTGACCACCTTGCTGGAGCCGCTCCGCAGGATCGCGGCATACGCAGTCTGTGCTGATTCAAAAGGCCGAGTCTTGCTGGTCCGCGCCTCGGAGCGCTCCGGCACCCCCGGCACGTGGTCCCTGCCCGGCGGGGCGGTCGACCACGGCGAGGACCCGAACCACACAGTGGTCCGCGAAACCGCCGCCGAAACCGGCCTCTCCGTCGCCGTCTCGGGCCTGGCCGACGTGCTCGCCGACATGCGGGCGCTGCCCGAGCGTGGCATCACCATCCACACCGACCGGCTGATCTACCGGGTGGCGGTGCGCGGAGGCACCCTCGCAGACCGGGTCGGCGAGCGCTCCACCGACCTGGCCCGCTGGTACACCCTCGACGAGGCGCGCGAGCTGCCGCTGCGCTCGTTCACCGCACGTGCCCTCGGGCTACCCCCCTCCTCGGCCGATGTGGTGCCCGACGAAGCACCCGAATTCCCCTCCTTCTACGCGGTGCCCGGCCCCGACGGGCTGCACCGGGCGCAGCGCTTCGCCGCGTACGCGGTGTGCACCGACCCGGCCGGCCGCGTGCTGCTCACCCGGATCTCCGACGGCTACCCGGGCGCCGGCTGCTGGCACCTGCCCGGCGGCGGCACCGACTACGGCGAGCAGCCCGGCGCCGCACTGATCCGGGAGCTGGTCGAAGAAACCGGCCAGGCTGGTCGCCTCGTCGAGCTGCTCGGGGTCGCCAGTCACCGCGACGCCGCCTCGCTCGGCCCAGAGGGCTACCCGATCGACTGGCACGGGGTACGCGCCTTCTACCGGGTCGTGGTCGACCAGCCCAACCCGCTGACCGTGGCCGACGTGGGCGGGTCCACCTGCGAGGCCCGCTGGTTCGCCCGCGAGGAGTTGGGCGCTCTCCCCACCCACCACCTCACCGAGGTAACCGCCGAAGCAGTCCAAGCCGCCCAGCTCACCTGACCCGGCCCTGCCCAACTCGGACGCTTCCGGGTCCCGGGTCCCGGCTCCCGTGTTGCGGTCGTGGGTCTCGGCGGTGCGTTCCGGGTTCCGGCTCCCGGGTTCCGGCTCCCGTGTTGCGGTCGTGGGTCTCGGCGGTGCGTCCCGGCTCCCGGCTCCCGGCTCCCGGCTCCCGGCTCCCGGCTCCCGGCTCCCGGCTCCCGGGTCCCGGGTCCCGGCTCCCGCGTCCCGGCTCCCGGGTCCCGGCTCCCGGCGGTGCGGCTGGGCGTCCCGGTGGGTGCGGGCGGGTGGTTGTAGGTGGGTTTGCGCCTGCGTGTGCGGTCGTGCGTTTGGGTGTCTCGGCGGTGGATGCGGGCGGGCGGTCGTAGGTCGGCTTGCCCGTGCGTTCGGTGGTCCTGGGTCGGGGTGCCTGTGCGTGCGGTTGTGCGTCGGGGTGCCCATGCGCGCGGGCGGTGGCGCGCCTGGATGGTCGTGCGGCGGCTTGCCGGGGCGTGATCGGCCGGAAGCCCGCGGACGAGCGGTGCGGCCGATTGATCGACTCCATTTCGCCGACATTGCGCTATCCCAGCGCTGCGATACCGCCATGTCGGCGAAACGGAGTCGATCATCGTTCAATGCGCCTCCAGTTGGCGCGAACCGAGCCCGACCAGGTTGGGGAGCGACGGGGCCCAACCAAGTCAACCCCGCCGGGCCCCTGGGCTGCGCCGGGCCCCTGCCGGTCTGCGCCGGGCTCCTGCTGGGCTGCGCCGGGTTCCTGCTGGGCTGCGCCGGGCTCCTGCTGGGCTGCGCCGGGCTCCTGCTGGGCTGCGCCGGGCTCCTGCTGGGCACTCCCGACCCTTCTCTGCGTTGATCATGAAGTTATTGTCGGGACACGTCGAGATGGACGGCGATAACTTCATGATCGACGGGCGGTTCGACGGGGGAAGCGGAGTGGGCCGGGATGAAGCTTGTACGGCGTGTCGGGGCTTATGGGATTTTGTGGGATTCGGGCCGGGTCCTGGTGGTCCGGGACGGGGGCGAGGGCGAGTTCCCGGGGGTTTGGCGGCTGGCGGGTGGTGCTGTCGCGCACGCCGAGCATCCGGAGCGCGCCGTGGTCCGTGAGGTCGCCGAGCAGACCGGACTGACTGTGACGGTGGGTCGGCTCCGCGCGGTGAGAGCCGACGTGGCCACCTATCCGGAGGACAACGTCGCTCTGCACACCGATCGGCTGTTGTTCGAGCTGAGTGTGCGGCGCGACGATCCTGCACTGCGTGACGATCCTGCACTGCGTGACGATCCTGCACTGCGCGACGGTCCTGCACTGCGCGACGCCGGAGGCGGCTCGGTCGACCAGGCCCGCTGGCTCACCCTGCCCGAGGCGGCGCAGGCGCCGCTGGCACCGTTCAGTGCCGAGGCACTCGGCCTGCCGGTCACCCCGCTGCCGCCCGGAACGCACCGGTCGCACGAGCCTTTCCCGCCGCCGCATCCCGATCGCAGGCTGCGCTTCGGGGCGTACGGGCTGGTCACCGACCCGGCTGGGCGGATTCTGCTGACGCAGATCGCGCCCGGCTACCCGGGTGCCGGCCAGTGGCACCTACCCGGCGGTGGCACCGATCACGGTGAGCAGCCGACTACCGGGCTGCTCCGAGAGTTGGTCGAGGAGGGTGGTCAACTGGGCCGGGTGGTGGAGCTTCTCGGGGTGGACAATCTGCACAATCCCGCCGCGTTCGGCCCGGAGGGTCGGCCTTTGGACTGGCATGGCGTACGGGTGATCTATCGGGTGCTGGTGGACGTACCTACCGATGCGGTTGTCACCGAATCCGCCGGAGGTTCGACGGCGCGGGCTGGGTGGTTCACCCATGCCCAAGCTGTTGACCTGCCGTTGAGCGACATCGCTGTCTCGGCAATCGGGCAGAGTGGCCGATAGCACCCCGCTCGATGAGCCGAGATGGTGACCCTCCGGTACAGTCAAAGGCGGGAATGATGGAGGAAACGGGCGATGAGGCCCGGGATGGGAATAAGCGAGCGGTTCGCGCGGTTTAACCCAGTTGTAAGCACCGCCGGCAGCTATCGCCAAGCCATGTTCCCCTATGCGATGGTGTACTCCGCAAAACGGCTGCCGGGCCAGCACGGTCCGGCACGAGACAGCCGGACACCCGCCCCACGGCGGACAGCCGATCCGGTGATGGAGGAAACGTGCCGAGAGCCCCATGGCGCCGGCGTCGTACTACTGACAGTCCGCGCCCCGCAGGGCGTCGCTGGGCGGGCCGGTTGCGCCGCAGCAGCACGTTCGCCCGCCAGGTGCTGTTGGTCCGGGTCGGTCGCCGTGACGGTGACCTGCACGCGACCGACGTGGCCCTACCCGAGCGCCGGTACGCCGACCGGCAGCGCCGTCGCTACGGCCTGGACCGGCTCAGCCGACCGGCACTGAACGTCGGTCGATCGGAGATCGAGGCGGTCATGCCGATCAGCCCGGCGATGCCGCCGATGGCGCACGCCGACGAGGCTTCGCCGCGGTCGATCCCGCTGCTCCCCGGCGAGCGCACGATCGCCCGCCGGATGAAGTTCGGCCTGGTCAACGCTTGCACGCTGGCCAGCCTGATGCTCGGCATGCTTGCCATCTTCCTGGCCATGCAGGGCGAGGTGCGTATCGCCGCGCTCTGCCTGATCGCCTGCGTCGGCTTCGACGGTCTGGACGGCGCTCTGGCCCGCCGGCTCGGCGTGGCCAGCCCGTTCGGCGCGCAGATGGACTCACTGGCCGACATGTGCTCGTTTGGCCTCGCCGCGCCGGTCGTGGTTTACGCCTCGCTCGCTGGCTCCGTCTCCACGGCCGCGGCGGCGGTGGCGTGCGCCCTGGTCGCGGCGTGTGCCGCGATTCGACTGGCCCGCTTCAACGTCTCGCCGAAGGACGGCCGCTTCTTCTGCGGTGTGCCCACCACCATGGCGGCCGCGGTGCTCGCGGTGACCGTGGCCATCGGCCTGCCCGTGCCCGGTGCCGTGCTGGTCGCGGGGGTCGCGCTGCTCGCCTTCGCAATGGTGTCGAGCTTCCCGTACGCCAAGCTCGCCCGCCTGGTGAAGCTGCCGCCGTGGCTCTGGCTGGCCCCGGTGATCGGCGCGCTGATCGACATCCGGCTCACGTTCGCCCTGATTGTGGTGGGCTACCTCGTCAGCGGGCCGGTCCTCTGGCTGCGGCAGCGTCACACCGCCTGATTTGAGCAGTCGAAACGGGGCGCCGCGGACAGCGGCGCCCCGTTCTGCGTGAGCGGGTCAGCGCCAGCGGGCGATGACCGTGGACCCGCCGATCACCTTGTCGCCCGGCCCGACCAGTGGGTCCGCAGCTTCGGCCGGGAGGTAGACGTCGGTCCGTGAGCCGAAGCGGATCAGCCCGAAGCGCTCGCCCTTGGCCAGCAGCGCGCCGATCGGCGCGCGCTGGACGATCCGGCGGGCGATCAGCCCGGTGCGCTGCGCGACCACCACCGTGCCACGGGCGGTGTCCAGCACGGTGTACGCCGCGACGTTGTGCTCGGCGTCCGGCTTCATCGCGTTGACGAAGCCGCCGTCGGCGACGAAGTAGTCCACCACCTTGCCGGCGACCGGGGCGCGGTTGACGTGCACGTCCAGCACCGATAGGAAGACCGCGATCCGCAGCCACTCACCGTCGCCGAAACGCTCGTCGTGCAGCCGCTGCACCGACAGGACCTTCCCGTCCGCGCTGGCGACCACGGCGGTCGGGTCTTCTGGCACGTCCCGCTCCGGATCCCGGAAGAACGCGGCGACCGGCCCGGCGGCCAGTGCCGGCAGTAGCCAGAGCTTGGACGACGGACGCGCCACCCGAGTCAGCGCCGCGAGGCCCAGCGCGATGCCGGCAGCGGCCACACCGTTGGAGTCGATGTGCATGCCGCGGGTCAGCGGGACACTCGACGGCCGGTACGCGGGGGTCAACCTGTCGGCCGTGGCGGGGCTGGCCGGGGTGAAGCGCAGTCGGTAGACCCGTACCGGTGGGGAGTTGCGCAGCACCAGGTCGGCGCCGACGCCGTAGAGGGCGTCCTGCCGGGCCAACTCGGCGGCGGCACCGGTGGTCCGGCCGGGCGTGGCGTTGGTCGCCACGCTGAGCACTGCACCGTCGGACAGGTATTTGGCCAGGCCCTCGATGCCGCTGCGGGTCTCCTCGGCGGTGCCGCTGAACACCTCTCCGGCGATGACGACCGCAGCGGCCTCGGCCTCGGCCAGCGAGTCGACGACGCCCACCCGGTCGGCGACCCAGCGGCCCTGGGCGGTGACGTGCTCGCGGAGCGCGGCAGCGCCGAACGGCTCGGCGGGCACCACGGTGAGCCGGTCACCGGGGAGCAGCGCCTCGATCGCCGCGGCCAGCACCGCGGACTCCGGGCCCACCCCGACCAGCAGAGCGGCCTTGGGGTCGTTGATCCGGGCCAGTTCGGTGACGAGCGTACGGGCGGCTCGCTCGCCGATGCGGACCGGACCGGACCGACCGGTGGTACGCACGGCGGGGGACTGGGTCATGTCGGGCGGGCTCCTGACGGGGGTAGAGACGGGAATCGCGGCGGGACCGCCATGGCGGGACGGGCCGGCCGGCGGAGGCGAGATCTCCACCGGCCAGCATATGCGCCCCGCCGTGTCAGCCGCACCGCCGTGTCAGCCGCACCGCCGTGTCAGCCGCACCGCCGTGGTGGTGGAGTAGGCCAACGCCGGCAGGTGCCCGACGTCAGGCCTCTCCGCGCCGACCCTCCCGCTCGTTGCCCGGTTGGTCGTCGACCGCCTCAACCGGTTGGTCGGGCCGGGTCGGCTCATCCCCCTCTACCGGCGTCGCTCGGGTGCGGATCCCGACGGTCGGTTCTTCGGTCTCGTCGTCGGGCTGAACGGGGATCGGGGCGGTCTGTGCCTCCGACGGCGGGTGAGCCAGCCAGGCCGGGTGGATCACGTCGGTGGTGGGCGCCTCCGGCGCCCGTACCGCGGTGGTCGACGTCTCCGGTGCCGATCCCGGCAGGGGCGCGTCCCAGGTGGACTGTTGGGCTTCCCAGACCGGCAGAGCCGCACCGGAGGTCGGCGCGGCGGCACCGGAAACCGGGGACGACGCGCCGGAGACGGGTGCGGTGGCCTCGGTGGCGCCGGCGTCGGCGGTCTGGCCCGGCCGACCCGACCGACCGGAGCGCAGCGCGCCGACCAGACCGAAGATCCCGATCAGGATGAGTGCGCTGGCCAGGAACCAACCGACCGCGGGCAGCGCGAGCCCGAGTATCTGGCCGAGCAGCCACCAGGCGGAGAGCGCCAGGAACACGAGCCCGAAGGCGAACGACACCAGATCTGTGCGGTGAGCCTTCACCGGGTCACCTCCAGGTTGCCAGCATTGACGTGGATGTACAGGCGCAGCGTCCCGCCACCGGGACCGTCGACGCCGAGGTCGGTGGTCTCCTGCAGGCGGCCGTCCAGCCCGCCGGAACGGTTGCCGAAGATGACGGCGTCGCCGGCGTTGACGTCGGCCACCGTTGTGACGTCGACGTTTGGCGGCACGACCACTGTCGCCTTGCCGAAGTTGATCGCGACCGTCACCTGGCTGTCCCGTTTTGCGAAGTCGATCCCCCGCAGGTCGAGCACGGCGTCACCGAAGCTGTTCTCGTACCTGTCGGCGAGGTCGCGGTAGTCCGTCGGTGCCCAGGTCACCGCGCCGTCGACCCCCCGGATCCGGTCGTAGGACTCGGCGACCGTCGCCGTGCCGAGCGCCGCCGCGGTCACCAGGCCGAGCGCGATGAGCCAGCGGGCCCGTCCGAACCAGGTGCCGACCAGCAGCCCTAGCCCGATCGTGGCCAGCGCGGCCGCGAAGTACGCGGAGGCGCTGATGGCGAAGACGTCCAGCAGGTCGAGCAGGGCGACCACACCGAGGACCAGGAAGATCAGCGAGAAGGTCACCGCGCCGAGTGGCGAACGCTCGCGGGGACGCTTCGGCGGCTTCGGTGGCTTGGGCGGCGGGGGGAGGGTGGCCGGGGCTGGCGAGGCGTACGGGCCGTGCGGCGCGAACGGGGGACGGTATCCGGACGGGGGCGTGGCGGTCGGATAGCCGGGCGGTGCCGCGGGCGGGCCGGGCACCGGTGGCGGCGGCCACCCGGCGCTGGGCGTGCTGGTGCTCGGCCAGCCCGTGCTGGGCGCAGGCCAGCCGGCCTCGACAGCTGTCGTGCGAGCCGGTTGACCGGACACCGGGCCCATTCCGGATATTGGCTCCTCCGTGGCGGACGGTTGCGGAAAACTGGTCGGCCGCACGTCGTACGCCGGGGTGGTGACGGTGGGCGCGCCCTGTGTCGTCGCGGTGGCGTACGCCGGATCACCGCCGGCCATCGGTGCCGTCGCCAGCGGGTGGGTCGATGGCGCCGCGCCGTACGACGGCGCGGGCCAGGCCACCGGCGGGACCGGACCGGGCGGGGTGGCGGACGGTGCCGGCCCGCCCGGGGTGCCCGGCTGTGGGTTGCGGTTCTCCCGGTTGAGCAGCAGCGCGCCGGCGACCAGGATGGCCGCGCCGAGCAGCACCGCGCGGAAGGCGTCGGTGACGATGTAGCCGAAGCTGGCCGCGGCCAGGATGCCCAGAATGATCACGGTCACCGGCGACATGTTGGAGCGGCCGCGGCCGAGCATGGACTCGATCGGGGACGCGGTGTCGCCCTCATTCGGGATGATCAACCAGGCGGCGACGTACACCAGGATGCCGATGCCCCCGAAGAACCCGAGCACCGCGAGCAGCACCCGCCAGAGCACCGGATCGGTGTTGGTGGCTCGTCCGATCGCCGCGCAGACACCGGCCAGATACCGTCCGTCGCGCGGTCGGACCAGCCCGTACCGCGAGGTGAAACCAGCGCCTCCCAGCGGCGGTGGCGGCACGGACGGACCGGGACCACCCTGCCCGGGTGGCGTGCCGCCGGCCCCGCCGGCCCCGTAGCCGGTGCCGGCCGCGAACCCCGGGCCCGCGCCGGCGGCGGGTGGCCCGTAGCCGCCGGGTGGTGTGCTGCCGGCGGCCGGGCCGGAGCCGGTGTACGGACCAAACGTGCTGGGCTCGGTCCAGTGGGCGGGCGTCGCGGCTGGCGGGGGCGGTGATGAACCGCCCGGTTGTGCCGACCCCGGTCGGGGTGTCGGGGCAGCTTCCTCGGTCATGCTTCGATCCTGCTGCCAGGTGAACCCGAACGACCTCAGGACCCGACCCTGACCCCACCCTGAGATCCGGCGGCCGGAATGTCGGGGGCGTCCCCGTGGTCGTGGACGCCGCAGCGTGTGACGATCGGTTTCACCGACCTCGACCAACCCGCCACCACGACCAGGGAGCCTCCGATCAGCACCGTGAATGTGCCCCCGCGCCTCTACCGCGCCCCCGAGCACCGGATGGCCGCCGGCGTCGCCGCCGGTATCGCCGACCATCTCGGCATCTCGGTGCTGCGGGTGCGCGTCGGATTCATGGTTCTGCTCGGCCTGAGCGGGCTCGGCCTGCTGCTCTACGCGGCGTTCTGGGCGGTGGTGCCGTTGCGACCCGGTGACACCGCGGTGCCGTCCCGGCGCGACGTTGCCCAACTCCTGCCGTTCGTGGGGATCGGGCTCGGCGTCCTGTTGATCCAGGTGATGGTCTTCGACTCGGTCGGCGCGGCTGGCACCGCCGGTTGGCTGGTGGCCATCATCGCGGTCGGTGCCGGGGTCATCTGGCACCAGTCCGCGCCCGAGCGTCGGCGGCAGTGGGGTGACGCGATGCCGGTGCCCTGGCTCGGCGCGGTCGTCGAGGAGAGTGACCGGCGGGCGTTCGTGCTCCGGTTCATTGGTGGGGGAGTGCTGGTCGCGGTCGGCATCATCGGCGTCGCGGCCGTCTACTCACCAGCGCAGAACTTCGACGCGGTGATCAACGGCGTGATCTTCGCGCTGGTCGGGCTGGCCGGGGTCGGCGTGGTCGCCGCGCCCGTGCTGTGGCGGACGTACAGCCAGCTCCGCTCGGAGCGCGAGGGGCGCATCCGCGAGCAGGAGCGGGCCGAGCTGGCCGCGATGGTGCACGACCAGGTGCTGCACACGTTGGCGCTGATCCAGCGCAACGCTGCCGACGTCAAGATGGTGCAGCGGCTGGCCAGGGGGCAGGAGCGTTCCCTGCGCAACTGGCTCTACAAGCCGACCGCGTCGCCGAGCGAGCGCTTCGCGGCCGCGCTTGAGCAGGCCGCCGCCGAGGTCGAGGACACTTACGCGATCACCGTAGAGGCGGTGGTGGTGGGGGACCGGGAGACCGACGAGAAGGTCGGGGCGCTGGTCGCGGCGGCGCGGGAGGCGTTGGTGAACGCGGCCCGGCACGCCGGCGTGCAGACCGTTTCGCTCTACGCCGAGGTGGAGCCCGATCAGGTCAGCGTCTTCGTCCGGGACCGGGGGAAGGGCTTCGATCCGGATACGGTGGAGGACCACCGGCACGGCGTGAGCGGCTCGATCATCGGGCGGATGAAGCGGCACGGCGGACGGGCCGAAATCCGGTCCGGCCCGGGGGAGGGGACCGAGGTCCGGTTGATTCTGCCGATCTCCCGGGACTCGTCCGCAGCGGAAAGGAACAGATGACCATGGCCGAGCAGTCGACCGAGCACCTCGACCCGGCGGATGCCCGCCCCGAGCGGCTGCGGGTGTTCCTGGTGGACGATCACGCCATGTTCCGGGCCGGGGTGCGCGCGGAGTTGGGCGCCCACGTCGAGGTGGTGGGCGAGGCGAGCACAGTGGCCGAAGCGGTCACCCGGATCGCCGCCGCCGGACCGGACGTGGTGCTGCTCGACGTGCACATGCCCGACGGTGGCGGACGCGCGGTGTTGGAGGCGATGCGGCGCACCCACCCGCAGGTCAAGTTCCTGGCGCTGAGCGTCTCCGACGCGGCGGAGGACGTAATCGGGTTGATCCGTGCCGGTGCTCGGGGTTATGTCACCAAGACCATCTCCCCGGACGAGCTTGCCGCGGCGATCCGCCGGGTGGCGGACGGGGATGCGGTGTTCAGCCCACGGCTGGCCGGGTTCGTGTTGGATGCCTTCGCAGCCCGACCGGACGCCCCGGTGGCCGACCCAGAGTTGGACCAGCTCACCAACCGTGAGCGGGAGGTGCTGCGGCTGCTGGCCCGGGGGTACGCGTACAAGGAGATCGCCAAGGAGTTGTTCATCTCCATCAAGACCGTGGAGACGCACGTGTCGAACGTGCTGCGCAAGCTTCAGATGTCCAACCGCTACGAGCTTTCCCGCTGGGCGGCGGATCGCCGGCTCGTGTGACGTTGCGGCGTTTTGGCTGAAGGAGCAGATCAAGGATCTCGGCGCCCTCGGCCACCCAGCCGGTGATCGTGCCCGTAGAGCCGTAGTCGACCCGTCCGGATGGGTGGAAACGCGAGTGGTGGCGGACGTCCGATCGGGCAGGGCCCAACCCGGGGCGGCTCATCGAGGTTGATCCCGGGTGTTCGGATGAGCTTAGGTATTGCCTGCTCAGGGCTGCCCGCGTCGACCGTTTTATGATCATTTTTCAAGTATCGGCAACGTGGCGGGCAACTAACGGCTTGATAACGGCACCTTCACGGAAGCAGCCAGTGGGTGTCACAGTGGCAGCACCTCACCATCGGTGTGTGGCACTCCGTACGGCCCATGACCACGTCCTCGTCGATTGCGACGGTTCGTGGCCGTGCCTTCTGCGTCGTGTCGCGCCTCGTTGGAGAGGGAGCCCGGCGGATCGGAACATCAGGGGTGTCCCCAACTTCCCTGTGGTCCCGGCGACCCGCGCCCCGGGGTGGTCGGGCGGTGTCACCCCCAAACGTGCGTGAAACCCACGACGGAACCTGGTTAGAAAGAGGAGGCCCCTCGGAATGAGAGTCTCGAAGCGGGCGACGAGCGCCATCGCGCTCAGCGCGGCTGCCGCGCTTGTCGCGAGCGGTTGCTCGAGCGGCGGCGGCGACGAAACTGCCGCTGGCGCGGAAGGCTCCATCGTTGTCCACGGTGTCCAGCCGGAGAACCCGCTGGTTCCGTCGAACACCACGGAGACCGGCGGCGGCAAGATCATCGACTGGATGTGGACCGGCCTGGTCGAGTACCCGAACGACGGTGGGGCCCCGCGCAACGCGCTGGCGGAGTCCATCAACACGACGGACTCCAAGGTCTTTACGATCAAGATCAAGAAGGGTACCAAGTTCCACGACGGTACCGAGGTGAAGGCGAAGAACTTCGTCGACGCCTGGAACTGGGCCGCCTACTCGCCGAACGGCGCGCAGAACGGCACCTTCTTCGCCGACATCCAGGGCTTCGAGCAGACCTACACGTCTGACCCGGACGGCGCGGAGGGCCCGAAGAAGGCCCCGACGCCGGCGGCCGACAAGATGTCCGGCCTGAAGGTCATCGACGACCAGACCTTCGAGGTCACCCTGGCAGCGCCGACCGCGGTCTTCCCGACCAAGCTCGGCTACAGCGCCTTCATGCCGCTGCCGGACGCCTTCTTCACCATGAAGCCCGACGAGTTCGGCAAGAACCCGATCGGCAACGGCCCGGTGAAGTTCGTGTCGTGGAGCGACAACGTCCTCATCAAGCTGACGCGCTTCGACGACTACAACCTGCGCGACAAGATGAAGATCAAGGACGTCGACGTCAAGCTGTACCAGGACGAGACGGCCGCCTACGCCGACGTGCTCTCCAACAACCTGGACTTCCTGGAGTCGCTGCCCACCTCGGCGCTCGCCGGTGACAAGTGGAAGACCGACCTCGGTGACCGGGGCCGGTCGACCGTCACGCCGACGACCGCGCTGATCGCGTTCCCGATCTACGACAAGCGCTTCCAGAACGCGAAGCTGCGTCGTGCCGTGTCGCTGGCGATCAACCGGCAGGAGATCTCGGACAAGATCTTCTTTGGCACCCGCAAGCCGGCCGACAGCTGGGCGAACCCGCTGACCCCGGGCGCCAAGCCGGGTAACTGCACCGCCTGCAAGTTCGACGTGGCCACGGCCAAGACCCTGCTGGCCGAGGCCGGCGGCTTCACCGGTGAGATGGTCTTCTACTACAACGCCGACTCCAGCCACGGGGACTGGATGGACGCCGTTGCGCAGCAGATCAAGACCAACCTCGGCATCAACGCTCGGGCCGAGGGTGTGCCGACCTTCGCGGTCTTCCGCCAGAAGGTCAACGCCCACCAGATGACCGGCCCGTACCGCGCTGCCTGGCAGCAGGACTACCCGGACGTCGAGAACTGGATCAACCCGCTCTACATCACGGGTGGCTCCTCGAACGACGGCCTGTACAGCAACAAGGAGGTCGACGCCCTGGCGAAGCAAGCCAGCTCCGCGCCGAGCCTGGAGGCCTCGCACGAGGCGTTCACCAAGGCCGTCGAGAAGGTCGACCAGGACGTCCCGAGCATCCCGGTCTACTTCTACGGTCAGCAGTCGGGCCACTCGGAGAAGATCAAGAAGCTCGAGCTGAACAACGTCGGCGAGCTCGACATCACCTCGGTCGAGCTCTGATCCGTTCGGTCTGACCCCGGGTCGGGCTCGCCATATCCGGTGAGCCCGACCCGGGGCCGTTCCGCGAGAGAGTGTCACAACACTCCACTCGCACGTTGTCGCCACCGTGTCGGCCGTCCGGCGCGCCCCCTGTCTGGAGGACCACCCCATGGGCCGTTATCTGTTGAGACGGCTGCTGCAACTCGTGCCGGTCTTCATCGGTACGACGTTCCTGATCTACTGGCTCGTCTGGGCTGTCCCAGGCGATCCGTTCGCAGGAAAGTGCGGCGAGCGTCGCTGCCCGGACCAGTACATCGCCTTCATGACCGATAAGTACCACCTGGACCAGAACGTCTTCGTGCAGTACGGCAACTACATGAAGAACCTGCTCCAGGGTGACTTCGGTCAGACCTTCTCGCAGCAAGAGATCAGCGACATCATCGCGACCGCGTACCCGAACACGCTGAAGCTGGCCCTGGTGGCGCTCGCCATCGAGGCCGTCATCGGCCTCGGCGCCGGCGTGCTTACCGGTCTGCGGCGCAACGGCTTCCTGGACAACCTGGTCCTGGTCTCCACGCTCTTCCTGATCGCGCTGCCGGTCTTCGTGGTCGGCTTCGTGCTCCAGTGGCTGCTGGGTGTGCAGTGGCACATCGTCAAGCCGACCGTCTCCTCCGAGATGCGGTGGTCCGAGCTGATCGTGCCGGGCTTCGTGCTCGGCAGTGCGTCAGTGGCGTACATCGCCCGGGTGGCACGTACGAGCATCGCGGAGAACCGTCGCGCGGACTACGTGCGTACTGCCATCGCCAAGGGTCTGCCGATGCGCCGGGTGGTGGGCGTTCACCTGCTGCGCAACTCGCTCATCCCGGTGGTAACCCTGCTCGGCACCGACCTCGGCGCCCTGATGGGCGGCGCGATCGTCACCGAGGGGATCTTCGGCATCAACGGTATCGGCCGCTCGGTGTATCGCGCGATCGTGACCAAGGAGAGCGCCACTGTGGTGGGCATCGTGGTCGTCCTAGTGTTGGTCTATCTCGTGATGAACCTGCTGGTTGACCTGCTCTACGCCGCCTTGGACCCGAGGATTCGTTATGAGTGACCCGAGTACCGCATCGATCGTCAGCACCCCCGCCGCGCACCCGACCGAATCCGCCGCCCCCGCCGCGGGCCAGCCGCAGAGCAACGAAAAGCCGCGGGGCCTGCTCGGTGACGCCTGGCGGGACCTGCGGCGCAAGCCGCTGTTCTGGATCTCGGTCACCCTGATCGTGATCTTCCTTCTGATGGCGGCCTTCCCGTCGCTGTTCGCCCCCGGCGACCCGGTAAACGGATCGCTGACCAACAGCCTCAAGAAGCCGTCCGCCGATGGCTGGTTCGGCTACGACGTCCAGGGCCGCGACGTCTACGCCCGGACCATCTACGGTGCGCGGGCCTCCATCATCGTCGCTGTGCTCTCCGTGCTCGGCACTCTGCTCGTCGGCGGAGCCATGGGCATCATCGCCGGCTACCGCGGTGGCTGGGTGGACGGTCTGCTGAGCCGGATCGCCGACGTCTTCTTCGGTCTGCCCTTCGTGCTCGGCGCGATCGTCATCCTGACCACGTTCAACGGTTCGGGCTCCGGCAACAGCAAGGCCCAGATCATGAGCCTGGTCATCGCCTCGCTGGTCGTGCTGAGCTGGCCGGTCGTGATGCGGTTGATGCGCTCCTCGGTGCTCTCCACCAAGGAAGCCGACTACATCGTCGCGGCCCGCGCCCTGGGTGCCGGCACCGGCCGGATCATCCTGAAGCACCTGCTGCCGAACTGCCTGGCCCCGCTGCTGGTCTACGGCACGATCATGGTCGGCTCGTTCATCGGCGCCGAGGCCACTCTGTCGTTCCTGGGCGTTGGTCTGAAGTCGCCGGTGGTGTCCTGGGGCATCATGATCAGTGGCGGTAAGGATTTCATCCGGGTCGCGCCAGGGCTGGTCTTCTTCCCCGCCGCGTTCCTCGTCACCGCAGTGCTGAGCTTCGTGATGCTCGGTGAGGCGGTCCGCGAGGCCCTCGATCCGAAACTCCGCTAGGGGATATCCAGTGTCCGACATTCTCGTGTCTGAGCAGTCCGCGCCGGGATCCGGCGGATCCGGACGTCCCTCCGGCCGGCTGCTCGAGGTCGACGACCTGCGGGTGGAGTTCCGCACCCGGGACGGCGTCGCAAAGGTCATCAACGGGGTCACGTATCACGTCGACGCGGGGGAAACCCTCGCCGTGCTCGGCGAGTCCGGCTCCGGTAAGAGCGTCACGGCGCAGACCATCATGGGCATCCTCGACACGCCACCCGGCTTCGTCACCGGTGGGCAGGTCCGCTTCCACGGCAAGGACATGCTCGGCATGTCCAACGAGGAGCGCCGCCGCATCCGCGGTGAGGGCATCGCGATGATCTTCCAGGACGCGCTCTCCGCGCTGAACCCGGTCTTCACCGTCGGGTTCCAGATCGCCGAGCAGTTCCGGGTCCGGCGGGGTATGGGTCGCGCGGAGGCCAAGAAGCGCGCGATCGACATGCTCGACCAGGTCAAGATCCCGAACGCCAAGGGTCGGTTCAACAACTACCCACACCAGTTCTCCGGCGGTATGCGGCAGCGCGCGATGATCGCGATGTCGCTGGCGCTCGACCCGGAGGTGCTGATCGCGGACGAGCCGACGACCGCACTCGACGTGACCGTGCAGGCCCAGATCATGGACCTGCTCGCTGAGCTTCAGCGTGAGCGGCACATGGGCATGATCCTGATCACCCACGACCTCGGTGTGGTCGCCGACGTCGCGGACCGGATCGCGGTCATGTACGCGGGCCGGATCGTCGAGGAAGCCGACGTCTACGACCTGTACGCCAAGCCGGCGCACCCGTACACGATGGGCTTGATCGACTCGATCCCGCGGATGGACGAAAAGGGGCAGCAGCTCCGGACGATCAAGGGCCTCCCGCCGAACCTGATGAACATCCCGCCGGGCTGCCCGTTCAACCCGCGCTGCCCCATGGCTCAGCCGGTGTGCCGGGAGAAGGTGCCGCCGCTGCTGCAGGTGGGCTCCGCCCGGGCCAGCGCCTGCCACTTCGCCGAGGAGCTGGTGAACCGTGTCTGAGAACATCCTCGAGGTCCGTGACCTGGTCAAGCACTACCCCGTCACGCAGGGCGTGGTGTTCAAGAAGACCGTCGGTCAGGTCAAAGCGGTCGACGGTGTCTCGTTCGGTCTGCGCGCCGGCGAGACGCTCGGCGTGGTCGGCGAGTCCGGCTGCGGCAAGTCGACTCTCGCCCGGGTGCTGATGAACCTGGAGAAGCCGACCGCCGGCAGCGTCGTCTACAAGGGCGAGGACACCTCGAAGCTGTCGGGCGGGGCGCTGCGGCGCCTCCGCCGGCAGATTCAGCTGGTCATGCAGGACCCGTACACCTCGCTGAACCCGCGGATGACCGTCGGCGACCTGCTTGGTGAGCCGTTCGAGATTCACCCGGAGGTGGCGCCGAAGGGCAGCCGTCGGGCCAAGGTCCGGGAGCTGCTCGACCTGGTCGGGCTGAACCCGGAGCACATCAACCGGTACCCGCACCAGTTCTCCGGCGGTCAGCGTCAGCGCATCGGCATCGCCCGCGCGCTCGCGCTGCGGCCCGAGATCATCGTCTGCGACGAGCCGGTGTCGGCGCTGGACGTCTCCATCCAGGCCCAGGTGATGAACCTGCTGGAGCAGTTGCAGGGCGAGTTCGGGCTCTCGTACGTCTTCATCGCGCACGACCTGTCGGTGGTCCGTCACCTCTCCGACCGGGTCGCGGTGATGTACCTCGGCAAGATCGTCGAGATCGGCACCGAGGACGAGATCTACGAGCGGCCGACCCACCCGTACACCCAGGCTCTGCTCTCTGCCGTGCCGGTTCCGGACCCGACGCAGCGGCACAACAAGACGATCATCCGGCTTACGGGTGACGTGCCGTCGCCGATCAGCCCGCCCTCGGGCTGCCGGTTCCGGACCCGCTGCTGGAAGGCGCAGGATGTCTGCGCCGAGCAGGTCCCGCTGCTGGAGATCCGGCAGGAGTCCGACCACCCGAGTGCCTGCCACTTCGCGGAGCGGCGCGAGATCGTCGCCACGCACGAGGCGTAGCTCTCCCGAACCGCCTGCCGACGTCACCACGACGACGGCAGGCGGTTTCGTCGGTCCGTGCCCGGATCGGGCCGCTCCCGTGCCGAATGGGTCGGCCGGTGCTTCGCGGCCGCCTCGGAGGCCAGCGGCCCGTTGACGCGGCCTACAGCGGGCCGCGGCCCGCGCGGAGCAGCAGCAGAGCCAACTGGGTGCCATCCGCGCCGAGCTCGACCCGGAACCGCTCCAGGATCTCCCGTTCCCGGGAGAGCACGAGACGTGTCCCGCCGGACGCCATCCGGGTCGCCCCCACCTCTTGGGACAACGCGGCCCGCTCCTGCCAGAGCGTGATCAGCGCGTGGTCGATCTCGTCGATCCGTTCCCTGATCTGCACGATCCGCGCGGAGGCGGCTGGCTCCCTGGTGCCGGTCAGTGGCTCGGCCGGCCCATCGCCCTCGACCGCTGGCGGCGTGGACGCCGCTGGCTCGCCCCCGGCCGCCGCAGGCTGCTCAGCCTTCGGTCGGATCGGGCCGCCGTTCTGCTCCATCACGTCTGTCATCATCGGGTACCTCTCGCACTGTGGTGCCCGGTGCCCGAAACCTGGGACGGAAAAAGCCCCGGACTCCAGGAGCCCGGGGCTTTCGAAGGTCTGAATCGATCAGGCGCGACCTACGGCAGCCGGACTCCCGGTGCCATAGTAAAAGTGGTAGCGCGCAGCGATCACGTCGTCGAGTATGCCCACGTCGGCGCCGGGTGCGCAAGGCCTCCCTTGCGCCTCGGCGCAGCGGGAGGGGAAGTGTCTGGCCGGCGGCATAGACTTGTCGGGCGATGCATCCTCTCTTCGACATCCCCGCGTCCCCGCCTGCGCCGGAGTCCGCGCCGGCCCGCCCGCACCGACCTGGGCCGGCCGCTGCGCGCCTCGATCCGCAGCAGCTGCTTGCCGGGCTGAACGGGCCACAGCGCGACGCCGTCAGCCACGCCGGCTCGCCGCTGCTCATCGTGGCCGGCGCTGGTTCCGGCAAGACCCGGGTGCTCACGCACCGGATCGCCTACCTGCTCGCCGCACGGGACGTGCATCCGGGGGAGATCATCGCGATCACCTTCACCAACAAGGCGGCCGGCGAGATGAAGGAGCGCGTCGCCGCCCTCGTGGGCCCCCGGGCCCGCCTGATGTGGGTGTCGACGTTCCACTCCGCGTGCGTCCGGATTCTGCGCGCCGAGCACGAGCACGCCGGCCTCAAGTCGACCTTCTCGATCTACGACGCGGACGACTCCCGCCGGCTGATGCAGTTGGTCACCCGCGAGCTGGATCTCGATCCAAAGCGCTACCCGGCGCGCGGGCTGGCCGCCCAGGTCTCCAATCTCAAGAACGAGCTGGTCGACCCGGAGCAGTTCGCGGCGCGGGCCACCGGGCCCAACGAGCGGGCTCTGGCCGAGGCGTACACGCTCTACCAGCGCCGGCTGCGCGAGGCGCACGCACTGGACTTCGACGACCTGATCATGACCACGGTGCACCTGCTTCAATCCCACCCGCACGTCGCGGAGAGCTACCGTCGGCGGTTCCGGCACGTGCTGGTAGACGAATACCAGGACACCAACCACGCTCAGTACACGCTGATCAAGGAGCTGGTCTCCGGCACCGACGGGCTGGAGGCCGCAGAGCTGTGCGTGGTCGGCGACGCCGATCAGTCGATCTACGCGTTCCGGGGTGCGACGATCCGCAACATCCTGGAGTTCGAACGGGACTTCACCGATGCGCGGACGATTCTGCTGGAGCAGAATTACCGCTCCACGCAGACCATCCTCAACGCGGCCAACGCGGTGATCGACCGGAACACCTCCCGCAAACCCAAGCGGCTGTGGAGTGAAGCCGGCGCCGGTGAGCAGATCGTCGGCTACGTGGCCGACACCGAGCACGCAGAGGCCGACTGGGCGGCCCGGGAGATCGACCGGCTTGTCGACGCCGACGAGACCCGGCCCGGGGACGTCGCGGTCTTCTACCGCACCAACGCCCAGTCGCGCGTCTTCGAAGAGGTGTTCATCCGCGTCGGCCTGCCTTACAAGGTGGTCGGCGGGGTGCGCTTCTACGAGCGCAAGGAGGTCCGCGACGCACTGGCGTACCTGCGTTCGGTGGTCAACGACGACGACACGGTGAGCCTGCGGCGAGTGCTCAACACTCCCCGCCGGGGGATCGGCGACCGCGCCGAGGCGTGTGTCGAGGCGCTCTCCAGCCGCGACCGGATCTCGTTCGGCGCGGCGCTGCGCCGCGCCCGCGAGGCGCCGGGCATCTCCAGCCGGGCGGCCAACGGCATCGGCGACTTCGTGGCGCTGCTCGATGGCGCCCGGGAACTGGCCGAGACCGGCACCCCCGAGGAGGTGCTGGAGGCGCTACTGACCCGCTCGGGCTACCTCACCGAGCTGGAGGAGAGCCTGGACCCACAGGACGCCGGCCGGGTGGACAACCTCCAGGAGCTGGTCAGCGTCGCCCGGGAGTACACCGAGCGGATAGAGGCGCAGGGCGAGGAGGGGGAGCGGGCCACCCTGGCCGGCTTCCTGGAGCAGGTGGCGCTGGTCGCCGACGCCGACCAGATCCCCTCGGACGACCCCGACCACCAGGGCGTGGTCACCCTGATGACGTTGCACACCGCCAAGGGGCTGGAGTTCCCGGTGGTCTTCCTGACCGGGCTGGAGGACGGCGTCTTCCCGCACCTGCGCTCGCTGGGCGACACCCGCGAGCTGGAGGAGGAGCGCCGGCTGGCGTACGTCGGCATCACCCGTGCCCGGCAGAGGCTCTACCTCTCCCGGGCGGTGACCCGCTCGGCGTGGGGGCAGCCGTCCTACAACCCACCGTCGCGGTTCCTGGAGGAGTTGCCGTCGGAGCTGGTGCGCTGGGAGCGCACCGAAGGGTCGTACACCTCGTGGGCTGGCGGGGGCGGCGGCGTCGGCGGTCGTGCGGACCGCGCGCCCGGCGGTCGAGGCACCTTCACCGGGGGCACGCCGAAGGCGGCCCAGCTGGCCCAGCGGCTCGGCGTGGACGCCAGCCGGCTGACCACGGCCAGCGAGCTGCCGCAGGGGCCGAAGGTGTCTGCCGGCGACCGGGTCAATCACCAGCGGTACGGGCTGGGGCGAGTGCTCGCCGTCGAGGGGCACGGCCCGGGTGCCCGTGCGCAGATCGACTTCGGCGACCAGACCATGTGGCTGGTGCTACGGCACGCCCCGGTCGACAAGCTCTGACCCGCCGGGCTGGGTCGGCGCCCGCCGCCCGCGAGATCACCGCCCGCAAGATCGCACTGAATCAAGGAAAGAGTGGCCTCCGGCACCACTGAGGCCACTCTTTCCTTGATGTTGCGCGCGGACCACCCGGGGGAGCAGGTGCGGTCGCGCGGCGATGCGGCACTCTGCCTCAGCAGCCCAGGTCCACGCCGTGCGCCCGCATGAACGGGGCCGGGTCGATCTGGTTCCACATGCCCTGGTGCACCTCGAAGTGCAGGTGCGGGCCGGTGGCGTCGCCGGTGGCGCCTTCGTAGCCGATGACCTGGCCGGCCTTGACCTTCTGGCCGACCGTGACCGCGATGCGGCTCTGGTGGGCGTAGTGGGTGAGGTACCCGTTGCCGTGGTCGATGAAGACGGAGTTGCCGTACCCGTCGGAGGCGTCCCCGGCCTGGGTCACGGTGCCGGCGGCCGCGGCGCGGATCGGGGTACCGGAGGGCAGCGCCAGGTCGATACCGGCGTGCAGGGTGCCCCAGCGCTCCCCGTAGCAGGAGGTGACTGCGGCGCCCGGCATCGGGTCGACCCAGGCGGGCGTGGGCTTGGTGGTCTTCTTCGGCTTCGGCTTGGCCTTCGCGGCGACCGTCGTCGTGGGTGTCGGGCTGACGCTGGCCGCTGACGGGCTCGGCGTCGGGCTGGCCGAGGGGGCGACCGGCGTGCTCGACTCGCGGGCGGAGCGGTCCGCCCGGCTGGCGGCCTCGGCCCGGGACTGCGCGTCGAGTGAGACGGCGGCCGGTGCGGGGTGGTCGGTGCCGGTGGTGGCGACGGCGACGCCACCGAGGCCGAGGGCCACCAGAGCGGCGGCGGCAAGCACGATGAGGCGGTTACGCCGACCGGCGCGCTGCGGCTGCTCGGTCCGGGTTGTGTCGGGGGTGTTCTCGTTCTGGACGGGGCTGTCTTCCTGCACGGCGGGCCTTCACAGTCGAGGGGCACTTGACCTCGAAATACTGGTGTCGGGCCGAGCGGCGGTCGGTACGGGGATCGCGCGGCCGGGCGGTGGACCGTGGGCCGCGTGCCCGGATATGACCCGATGTGCAGCGCTACATCCGGAAAAGTGATCATGTTGCCTGGTGTCGCCGGTCACAGTCGGCGCTGTGACCCGGCAGACATCGGCCGGGAGTCCGCAACGAAAAACCGCCCGGATCGACAGATCCGGGCGGTCAGCGGTCGTTACGCAGCGTCAGGAGCCGGCTACCTCGCTGTAAATTGCCTCGACTTGCAGCTTGATGTCCACTCCGCGCCTCTGGAGGAAGGGCACCGGGTCTTCCGGCTGGCCCTTGACATGGATCTCCAGGTGCAGGTGGGTGCCGTAGGCATGGCCGGTCTGGCCCACCAGGCCGAGCTGGTCGCCAGCCTTGACCTGCTGGCCTTCCTTGACGCTCACCGCGGAGGAGTGGCCGTAGATGGCCTCGCTGCCGTCGGCGTGCTGCACGATCACGGCGTTGCCGTAACCGCCGAACCAGCCGGCCTTGGTGACCAGGCCGTCGTGGATCGCCACATAGGGAGTGCCCTCAGCGGCGACCAGGTCCACGCCGGTGTGCAGCTTGCCCCAGCGCACCCCGTAGGGGGAGTTGAAGTCGTAACCCTGCAGCGGCAGCAGCCAGACCTCGGGCTCGGCGCTGTCCTTGCTGCGGCTGTCCCGGGAGGCGCGGTCGGCGTTGTCCGCACGCTCTGCGGCCTGCTGGCTGGTGACCGACGCCTGCTTGAGCTCGTCGAGGACCGTCGGGCTGACGTCCTTGGCATCCGGCAGGGCGCTCGCGCCCAGTGCGACGATGCCGGCACCGACGAACGCGGTGGTGACGACGGCGGCGTAACGGCTACGCGGTGGGGTGGGCACGCGGCGACGACCGCGATATCGATCGGGCTCAGACGACAGGCGCTGGCGCACGCACACCCTCCGTTGTCGGGGTTCCGAAGCGGCCGGTGGGCGTTCGTGAAGCTGCGATGAACGTCCGCTGACCGCGTCGTCACCCGTCCATGGACCTGATGACAACCGTGGACACGTTAGCCAACCACCAGACGAGTCACAAGCTAGACCGGAAAATTGGCGTGTCGATCTGTCCGATTGCGTCCATGATTGTCACGCATCGCGACGCTGAACGGTGCCCCTGTTGCTGCCCGTTCGTCGCCGAGCGTGACCGGTCCGGCGGAGTCGTCCAGCTTGACTGCGGGGCAGTGCAGGAACACCTCGGCGGCACAGCCGGATCGTCTCGGCCGCCCACCGAGGGCTGCTTCGTGGTCGCACCGACGGTGACCAGTCATCGAGCCCGGTTTCCGGCCCCGATTTCCCGGGCCGGGTCCGCCAGGTTACCGTTCGTTCAGGTGAAGGCCGTGGAGCCGGTGAAAGGTGTGCGCTGATGAGCTCTCGTATTCGGGTCGTCGTCGCCAAGCCGGGCCTGGACGGCCACGACCGGGGCGCGAAGGTCGTCGCGCGCGCCCTGCGGGACGCCGGGATGGAGGTCGTCTACACCGGCCTGCACCAGACCCCCGAGCAGATCGTGGAAACCGCGATCCAGGAGGACGCCGACGCGGTCGGCCTGTCTGTTCTCTCCGGCGCGCACATGACGCTCTTCCGGCGGGTGCTGGAACTGCTCGGTGAGCGGGACGCCCGCGACATCGTCGTTTTCGGCGGCGGCATCATTCCGAACGGCGACATCCCCGAGTTGGAAAAGCTGGGCGTCGCAAAGATCTTCACGCCGGGTGCCACCACTCAGTCGATTGTCGAGTGGGTCCGACAGAACGTCGCGCAGCCGGTCTCCTGAGGCAGGTCGCCAAAGGCATGCCACGGCAGGCCGCAACGGGTGACGACGACTGAGGCCGGGCACGGGGGGAGGGACCGGACGCACCCCTCACACGTCCGGCCCCTCTATGCACGATGCCCCGCCGCCACCCCTCGACCGACAGGGCATCGGCCGTCTCCCGTCATCGCGCTGTTCAGCGCTCCGACACCTGACTCAACGACGCCCCCACGGCCGGGTTACGCAACCCCGACAACATCGCCCGGACGGTGGATGCCGCCCGAGTCCGGACCGGAAATCAGCCGCGTCCGATGCCCGCATGTGCATTACCGCACACCGCGCACCCGCTCGGTTGCCAGTGGTGCCGACCTCGCTAGGCTGCGGCCAATGGCCTGTTTCAACTGATGACAGGCGTCAAACTGTTTTCTGAACGCTGGTGGCGGCGCGACGGCGCGCCGCGGAGACGGGACGGGACGCGCAAACGTGGACCTGTACGAGTACCAGGGGCGGGACCTGTTCGAGCGGCACGGCTTGCCCGTGCTGGCCGGCGGCGTCGCCACTACCCCGGAAGAGGCCCGCGCGATCGCCGAACGCCTCGGCGGTCGCGTGGTCGTCAAGGCGCAGGTGAAGGTCGGCGGCCGAGGTAAGGCCGGCGGCGTCAAGCTGGCCGAGGGCCCGGATGAGGCGGTGGCGAGGGCCACCGACATCCTCGGCATGGACATCAAGGGTCACACCGTCCACAAGGTCATGATCACGGTGACCGCGGACGTGGTCGACGAGTACTACTTCTCGTACCTGCTCGACCGGGCGAACCGCACCTTCCTCTGCATCGCCAGCGTCGCCGGCGGCATGGACATCGAGCAGGTCGCCGCCGAGACTCCCGACAAGGTCGTGAAGGCCCCGATCGACGCCGTGAAGGGCGTGGACGAGGCCAAGGCTCGCGAGATCGTGACCGCTGCCGGCTTCCCGGCCGAGGTCGCCGAGCAGGTTGTCGAGGTGGCCGTCGGCCTGTGGCAGGCGTTCGTCGCCGAGGACGCCACGCTGGTGGAGGTCAACCCGCTGGCCAAGAACGGCGACGGTCGGCTGCTGCTGCTCGACGCCAAGATCAGCCTGGACGAGAACGCGGCGTTCCGGCACCCGGACCACGAGGCACTTGTCGACCAGGCTGCGGTGGATCCGCTGGAGCAGGCCGCCAAGGCCAAGGACCTCAACTACGTCAAGCTCGACGGCGAGGTCGGCATCATCGGCAACGGCGCGGGTCTGGTCATGTCGACCCTCGACGTGGTCGCGTACGCCGGTGAGCGGCACGGCAACGTCAAGCCGGCCAACTTCCTCGACATCGGCGGCGGCGCGAGCGCCGCGGTGATGGCGAACGGGCTGGAGATCGTGCTCTCCGACCCGGCCGTGAAGAGCGTCTTCGTCAACGTCTTCGGTGGCATCACCGCCTGCGACGAGGTCGCCAACGGCATCATCCAGGCGCTGGCCCTGCTGGAGCAGCGTGGCGAGCAGGTCACCAAGCCGCTCGTCGTCCGTCTCGACGGCAACAACGCCGAGGCTGGTCGGGCGATCCTGGACAGCGCGAACAACCCGCTCGTACAGCGGGTGGACACCATGGACGGTGCGGCCGAGCGGGCCGCCGAGCTGGCAGCTGCGGGGGTCTGAACATGGCTATCTGGCTGACCAAGGACTCGAAGGTCATCGTCCAGGGGATGACCGGTTCCGAGGGTTCCAAGCACACCCGGCGGATGCTCGCCGCCGGCACCAACGTGGTGGGCGGCGTCAACCCGCGCAAGGCGGGCCAGAAGGTCGACTTCGACGGCACCGAGCTGCCGGTCTTCGCGTCCGTGGCGGACGCCATGGCCGAGACCGGTGCGGACGTCACTGTCATCTTCGTGCCGCCGCAGTTCACCAAGGCCGCCGTGGTCGAGGCGATCGACGCCGCGATTCCGCTGGCCGTGGTGATCACCGAGGGCGTTCCGGTGCACGACACCGCGTCGTTCTGGGCGTACAACGTGGCGCAGGGTGAGCGGACCCGGATCATCGGGCCGAACTGCCCGGGCATCGCCTCGCCGGGTGCCTCCAACGCCGGCATCATCCCTGCCGACATCACCGGCTCCGGCCGGATCGGCCTGGTCAGCAAGAGCGGCACGCTGACCTACCAGATGATGTACGAGCTGCGCGACATCGGCTTCTCCACCTGCGTCGGCATCGGCGGTGACCCGATCATCGGGACCACCCACATCGACGCCCTGGCGGCGTTCGAGGCCGACCCGGAGACCGACGCCATCGTGATGATCGGTGAGATCGGCGGCGACGCCGAGGAGCGGGCCGCGGAGTTCATCAAGGCCAACGTCACCAAGCCGGTGGTCGGCTACATCGCCGGCTTCACCGCCCCTCCCGGCAAGACCATGGGTCACGCCGGGGCGATCATCTCCGGCTCGGCGGGCACCGCCGAGGCGAAGCAGGCGGCGCTGGAGGCGGTCGGCGTCAAGGTCGGCAAGACGCCGACCGAGACCGCCCGTCTCATGCGGGAGATCATGTCCGGCAGCTGAGCCGGCCAGGCAACACACCGGAGGGGGTCGACCGCAGCTTGGTCGGCCCCCTCCGGCGTACCACCGGGCCGCCGAACGGACCGTAGGCTGCCGGCGTGCTGACAGTGCAGCGGCTGAGGGCCGACCACGCGGACGCTCTGCTGGCGTTCGAACGGGAGAACCGGGCGTACTTCGCGCGCTCGGTGCCGGATCGTGGCGACGCGTACTTTTCCGGGTTCGCCGATCGGCACCGCGCGTTGTTGGCGGAGCAGGAGGCGGGCCTGTGTCACTTCCACGTCGTCCTGACCGAGCAGGGTGACCTGGTCGGTCGGGTCAACCTCGTGGATGTCGCGGCCGGGTTCGCCGAACTCGGCTACCGGGTCGGTGAGCGGGCCGCCGGCAAGGGCGTCGCCACCGCGGCTGTCGAGCAGGTGTGCCACCTGGCCGCCGACGACTACCGGCTCGCCGGTCTCACCGCGCTGGCCACCCTCGACAATCCGGCGTCCCAGGCGGTGCTGGCACGCACCGGGTTCACCGTGACCGGTGAGACCAGCATCGGCGGCCGCCCCGCTCTGCGCTACCAGCGTCAGCTCGCTGGCCAACCAGCCCGCTCAGTCGTTGTTCCAGAACGGGTAGTTGCCGGTCGCGCGCAGGATTGCTCCGCCGATGATGTTGATCACGCCGAAGACGATGGCGAGGTAGCCGAGCAACGGTGACTGCCCGTACCGGCGGGCGTCTCGGATGGACAGGTATCCAAAGATGATGCCGAGGATGCCGCAGCAGATCAGCCCCAGCACGATGCCCAGCACGCCCCAGAGCGTGGTCCGGTCCCGTCCCTGGGCCGGTGGCGGCGGGGGCGGCGGGTATGGCGTCGTCACAGCTTCCTCCGCGTGGTCGTGGGCTGTGTATCGACCCGGACCGTGATCGGCGGACCGACCCGGGTGGCAACCACTCGCGCCCCTCTGGGCCGAGGCTAGACCGGACCGGACGGTCCGGACGCAGGTTCGGCCAACTCGCCGCCCTTTGGACGGGTTAACGGACTGCCGCCGCCCGCACGACGTGCCAGAGTAGAGCGGATGTCCCCCGTCACCCCTGACCGTCCCAGCCGTCCCGGCGGTGTACGCGCCGACGACCGGCCGGTCGACCGTGCCGCACGGGCCCGGCGGGTGCCCGCGCCCCGCACGGGCGGGTCACCACGCGGGCGTGCACCGTTGCCCGTCGCCGCCGCGGTGGCTGCCGGCTGGGCTGCCCTCACCTCATACCTGCCGGTCGCCATCGTGCTGGGCCTGGTCCAACTCGGCGCGGATTCCACCACCCTGACCAGCACCCTGCGCACCGCACTGGCCGGCTGGCTGCTGGGGCACGGCGTGCCAATGCACACCGAGTCCGGTCCACTCGGGCTCGCCCCGCTGGCGCTGACCGTGCTCGCGCTCTGGCGACTGACCCGAGCCGGCGTGCACGTCAGCCGCGCGATCGGTGCCCGCGACACCCGCTCACCGCGTCGGGCGCTGCTCGCCGCGGGCGCGGTCGGCATCGCGTACGCGCTGCTTGGCGCGCTCGCGGCGGTGCTGGTCGGCACCGACGGGCCGAATGTGTCCCCGATCCGTGCGGGAGCCACCTTCGCGGTGGTCGGCACACTCGCCGCGCTGGTCGG
Source organism: Micromonospora sp. DT201 (assembly GCF_049841575.1). Classification (NCBI taxonomy): domain Bacteria; kingdom Bacillati; phylum Actinomycetota; class Actinomycetes; order Micromonosporales; family Micromonosporaceae; genus Micromonospora; species Micromonospora sp. DT201. The sequence continues at coordinate 242,514 of NZ_JBNCKP010000001.1, forward strand.
CGCGACCCGCATCACCGCGGTGACCCGGCTTCTCGTCGCCCGGCTGCCCGGCCCCGTGCGCGACGGTGTTCGCACCGGTCTGGTGGCCGGGCTGCTGGTGCTCGGCGCGGGCGCCGGCGCGGCCGGCCTGGCGGTGGCGACCGGCGGCGGCGACGCGGCGGACATGATCGGCGCGTACCGGACCGGGGTTGCCGGGCAGGCCGGAATCACCCTGGTCAGCGTGGCGTACGCGCCGAACGCGGCGATCTGGTCTGCCAGCTACCTGCTCGGGCCGGGCTTCGCGGTCGGCATCGACACCGCGGTTCGCACCAGCGAGGTTTCGGTCGGCGCGCTGCCGGCCGTGCCATTGCTCGCCGGCCTGCCGCGTGGCCCGGTGGACGGCTTCGGCACCCTGCTGCTCGCGGTGCCGGTGCTGGCCGGGATGGTCGCCGGCTGGCTGCTCGCACGCCGGGTGGCCCGACTCGCCGGGCCGGAGCGGGCCCCACAGCGCTGGGCCGAGTTGCTGGCGCCCGCGGCGCTGGCCGGGCCGGTGGCCGGCGTGCTGCTCGGAGTAGCCGCCGCGGTCTCCGGCGGGCCGCTCGGTGCCGGTCGACTGGCGCAGGTCGGGCCGGTGGGCTGGCAGGTCGGGGCGGTGGCGGCCACTGTCGTCGCGGTCGGGGCACTGCTCGGTGCCGCCGCCACCCGAGCGCTCACCCGCACCCCCTAGAAACGAGCGCGGGGCGCCCCGGACGAATCCGGAGCGCCCCAGGCGTGCTGGGTCCGTCAGGGCTGGGTCGGCAGGCCGAGGTCCAGCGCGATGCTCAGGATGATCCCGATGATGCCGAGCCCGACGCCGACCGCACCACAGATCAGGCCGGCCTTGGCCTGCCCGGCGTTGTTGGCCTGACCCTGGGCGACCTTCTGCCGGGCGAGGTAACCCGTCACGATGCCCGCGATGCCGACCGGGAGGCCCAGGTAGAAGCAGCAGAGCAGCGGGATCGACGCGATACCGAGGATCATCGACACCAGGCCGAGGGTGTTGTTCTGCCCCTGCGCCTGCGGGTAACCGGCGTTCGGGTACGTCGGGCCGCCGCCGTACTGGGGCTGCTGCTGGCCGTACTGGGGCTGCTGCTGGCCGTACGGGTCCTGGTAGGGCTGCTGCTGGCCGTACGGCTGACCGGAGACCGGCGGCTGGCCGTACGGGGCGGCCGGCGGTTGACCGTACTGGGGAGCCGGCGGCTGGCCGTACGGGGCGGCGGGCTGCTGGCCGTACGGAGCGGCCGGTTGCTGACCGTAGGGGGCGGCCGGCGGCGGGGCGTACGGGTCGTGCGGCGGCTGGGGAGCGGTCGGGTCCTGGTTGGGCTGCTGGCCGTACGGGTCCTGGCCGGGGTTACCGGGTTGCATTCGAGAAACTCCTTGAACTGGTTCCGTCAGTTGCTGCTGTTGTTTCCACCCATGATCGCTGCCAGCCCTCGGAATGCACAGCACAGCAACACGACGACATCGTCATATTGCCAGGGATTGACGGCTGCCGTTGAGAGCGGGGATCGGGCGGCATGGGTGCTCCTCAATTCAGCGACACGGCTGGCCTGCCGGGTCAGTGACGGGGCGCGGGTCGGCGCGGCGTTCGGCCCGAGCGAGCGGCAGCGTACCGGGTCGATGCTCGTCAGCCCTGTCAAGATCGGCGTGCCGCCCAGCCGAAGGGCGTCCTGACCTGCCCGATAGGGTGGCCCGGTGACCGAGCCTGCGTCTGTCGCCCGCATCGTCGTCCTCATCTCCGGCTCCGGGAGCAACCTTCAGTCGCTGCTGGATGCCGCCGCCGACCCCGCGTACGGCGCACAGGTCGTCGCGGTCGGCGCGGACCGCGACGGCATCGCGGGCCTGGACCGGGCCGAAGCGGCCGGGGTGCCGACCTTCGTCGAGCGGGTCCGCGACCACGACACCCGGGAGGACTGGGACGCCGCGCTCACCGCGCACGTCGCGAAGCACCAACCCGACCTGGTCATCTCCGCCGGTTTCCTCAAGCTGGTCGGCCCGCAGTTCCTCGCCGCGTTCGGTGACCGCTACCTGAACACGCACAACACTCTGCTGCCGGCGTTCCCCGGCATCCATGGCCCGCGTGACGCTCTCGCCTACGGCGTGAAGCTCACCGGGGCCACCCTCTTCTTCGTCGACGCGGGCATGGACACCGGGCCGATCGTCGCGCAGGTCGCGGTGCCGGTGCTCGACGACGACGACGTGGACGCGCTCACCGAGCGCATCAAGGAAGCCGAGCGGCGCCAGCTCGTCGAGCAGGTCGGTCGCCTGGTCCGCGAAGGCTGGACCATCACCGGAAGGAAGGTCACGGTTCCGTGAGTCCTACTCAGGACGGGCGCCGCCCGATCAGGCGGGCGCTGGTCAGCGTCTACGACAAGACCGGGCTGGTCGAGCTGGCTCAGGCCCTGCACGCAGCCGGTGTGGAGATCGTTTCCACCGGCAGCACGGCCGGCACCATCGCCGCCGCCGGCGTGCCGGTGACGCCGGTGGAGACGGTGACCGGGTTCCCCGAGGTGCTCGACGGTCGGGTGAAGACCCTGCACCCGAAGGTGCACGCGGGTCTCCTCGCCGACCTGCGCAAGGACACGCACGTGGCACAGCTCGACGAGCTGGGGGTGGCGGCGTTCGACCTGTTGGTCTCCAACCTCTACCCCTTCCAGGCGACCGTCGCCTCCGGCGCCGGCGTCGAGGAGTGCGTGGAGCAGATCGACATCGGTGGCCCGGCCATGGTGCGGGCTGCGGCCAAGAACCACGCCTCGGTCGCCGTACTCACCGACCCGACCGGTTACTCGTCGCTGATCGGCGCGCTCAGCGAGGGTGGCTTCACCCTGGCCCAGCGTCGCGCGTTGGCCGCGCGGGCGTTTGCCGACATCGCCGAGTACGACGTGGCAGTGGCCCAGTGGTGCGCCCAGGAGTTGGCCCCGGCCGACGACTCGTGGCCGGCGTTCACCGGGTCGGCGCTGCGTAAGTCGACGGTGCTGCGCTACGGGGAGAACCCGCACCAGCCTGCCGCGCTCTACACCGACCCGGACGCCCCGGCGGGGCTGGCCCAGGCCGAGCAGCTGCACGGCAAGGAGATGTCGTACAACAACTACGTCGACGCGGACGCCGCGTGGCGGGCCGCAAACGACTTCGCCGACCAGCCGGCCGTGGCGATCATCAAGCACGCCAACCCGTGCGGCATCGCGGTGGGCGCGGACGTGGCCGAAGCGCATCGCAAGGCCCACGCCTGCGATCCGGTGTCGGCGTACGGGGGCGTGATCGCGGTCAACCGGCCGGTCTCGGTCGAGCTGGCCCGGCAGGTCGCCGACATCTTCACCGAGGTGGTGGTCGCCCCCGGCTTCGACGAGGGTGCGGTCGAGGTGCTGCAGGGCAAGAAGAACATCCGGCTGCTGCGCGCGCCGGCCTGGAGCCCGGCGAAGGTCGAGTGGCGGCCGGTGACCGGTGGCGTGCTGACGCAGGTCGCCGACCGTGTGGACGCACCCGGTGACGACCCGGCAAGCTGGCAGTTGGCGACCGGCGAGGCCGCCGATGAGGAGCTGCTGCGGGACCTCGCGTTCGCGTGGCGGGCGGTCCGCGCGGTGAAGAGCAACGCGATCCTGCTCGCCAAGGACGGTGCCACCGTCGGGGTCGGCATGGGTCAGGTCAACCGGGTCGACTCGGCTCAGCTCGCGGTCAGCCGCGCTGGTGCCGATCGGGCACGCGGTTCGGTCGCCGCTTCGGACGCGTTCTTCCCGTTCGCCGACGGACCGCAGATCCTCATCGACGCAGGCGTCCGCGCCATCGTCCAACCCGGCGGCTCGATCCGCGACGAAGAGGTAATCGAAGCGGCCAAGAAGGCCAACGTAACGATGTACCTAACCGGAACGCGCCACTTCTTCCACTAACCCGCGTTGATCATGGGGTTGACGGGCGACAAGCCGGACGAAACGGCCCGTCAACCCCATGGTCACCGTGGTTGGGGAGTGGGGTGGGTGGGTTGGGTCAGGGGGTTGCGGGGCGCAGCTCCGCGAAGTGGCAGGCGGACGGGTGTGGGTCCGCTGCGCGGGGGACGGTCGCCGGGTCTTCGACGGCGCAGATGTCCTGGGCCTTCCAGCAGCGGGTCCGGAAGTGGCACCCGCTCGGCGGGTCGGCCGGGCTAGGCACGTCGCCAACCAGCCGGATCATGTTGCGCTGCTCGCGGGCCTCCGGGTCCGGCACCGGCACGGCAGAGAGCAGAGCCTGGGTGTACGGGTGGGTGGCCCGCTCGTAGATCTCGTCGTCGGTGCCGATCTCGACGATCCGGCCGAGGTACATCACCGCGACGCGGTCGGCGATGTGCCGCACCACGGACAGGTCGTGGGCGATGAAGATGTACGAGAGCCCGAGCTCGTCCTGCAACTGCTTCAGCAGGTTGATCACCTGGGCCTGGATGGAGACGTCCAGAGCCGACACCGGCTCGTCGCAGACGATCACCTCGGGCTTCAGCGCCAGGGCGCGGGCAATGCCGATGCGCTGACGCTGACCGCCGGAGAACTGGTGCGGGTACCGGTTGATGTGCTCCGGGTTGAGCCCGACCAGGTCAAGCAGCTCCTGGACCCGCTTCTGCTTGCTGCCCTTCGGCGCGGCATCCGGGTGGATCTCGAACGGCTCGCCGATGATGTCGCCGACGGTCATCCGCGGGTTCAGCGAGGTGTACGGGTCCTGCATCACCATCTGCATGTTGCGGCGCAGCCGACGCAGCTCGCCCCCGGAAGCCTTGAACAGGTCCCTGCCCTCCAGGGTTGCCTGTCCGGACGTGGGCGTCTCCAGCCGCATCAGCAGCCGGGCGAGGGTGGACTTGCCGCAACCGGACTCGCCGACCACACCCAGCGTCTCGCCCCGGCGCAGCTCGAAGCTCACCCCGTCGACAGCCTTGACCGCGCCGATCTGCCGCTGAAACAGCACGCCCTGGGTGATCGGGAAATGCTTCACCAGGTTGTCGACGGAGAGGATGGTCTCGCCGCGGACCTTGGTGGAGTTAGCGGGCGACGCTGTCATCACGGACCTCCTGCGCGAAGTGGCAAGCGCTGGTCCGGCCGTCGCCGAGGACCAGGTCGTGCGGCACGACGTCCACGCAGACCTGCTGGACGTACGGGCACCGCGGGTGGAACGGGCAGCCGGACGGGATGCGCATCAGGTTCGGCGGCAACCCCTTGATCGTCGACAGTTCCTGGCCACGGACGTCCAACCGCGGGATCGACTCCAACAACCCCTTGGTGTACGGGTGGGCCGGCGCCTTGTAGAGCGAACGGACGTCGGCGTGCTCGACGATCCGGCCGGCGTACATGACCGCGATCCGGTCTGCGACACCGGCGACCACACCCAGGTCGTGGGTGATCAGGATCATCGCCATGTTGAGTTCCCGGCGTAGGTCGGCCAGCAGGTCCATGATCTGGGCCTGCACGGTGACGTCGAGTGCCGTGGTGGGCTCGTCGGCGATCAGCACCTTCGGGTCCAGCGCCAGCGCCATGGCGATCATGACGCGCTGCCGCATACCGCCGGAGAACTGGTGCGGGTAGTCGCCGACCCGCTTCGCGGCGCCCGGGATCTTGACCAGGTCCATCAACTCGACGGCGCGGCGCCGGGCGTCGGCCCGGGACATGCCGGCGCGCTGGCGCAGCGTCTCGCCGATCTGCCAGCCGACCGGAAAGACCGGGTTCAGCGCGGAGAGCGCGTCCTGGAAGATCATCGCGATCTCCGAGCCGCGGATCTGCCGGCGCTGCTCCTCGGAGCGCGTGAGCAGGTCCTGACCCTGGTAGAGGATCTGGCCGGAACGGATGAAAGCGGGCGGCGTGTCCAGAATGCCCATGATCGCCTGGGCGGTGACCGACTTGCCCGAGCCCGACTCGCCGAGCACGGCCAGCGTCTCGCCAGCGTCGAGGTGGTACGAGACGCCGTTGATCACCCGGGCCACGCCCTCGTTGGTGCGGAACTCGATGTGCAGGTCCCGCAACTCCAGCAGGTGGCCGCCCTCGGGCGTGGCGGAGGCTGGCGTGGGTTGAATAGTCATGACAGTGCTTGCCTTTCGCTCGCGACTGCGGGGCTCGCTACGCTCACTCCTCGCGCTCGCATGCCTCACCGCAGCTTCGGGTCGAAGGCGTCACGGATCGCGTCGCCGAGCATGATGAACGCCAGCACGGTCAACGCGAGGAAGGTGGACGGGACGATCAGCGGTGTGGCCGCCTCGCGCATGTGGATGCGGCCGGTGTCGATGTCCTGGCCCCACGAGATGGTCGGTGCCTTCAGACCGATGCCCAGGAACGAGAGCGTCGCCTCGGCTGCGATGAACGAGCCGAGCGCGATGGTCAGCACGACGATGGCCGGTGCCAGCGAGTTCGGCAGGATGTGCCGCCACATGATCCGGCCGTTGCCGGCGCCGAGCATCCGGGCCGCCGCGACGTAGTCCTGCTCCTTCGCGGTGATCACCGAGGAACGCACGACCCGGGCGGCGGTCGTCCAGCCGAGGAGGGCGAGCACGAAGACCACCGCGCCGATCCGAGCCCACTGGTTGTCGCTGGACACCCGCTTGAGCAGCACGATCGCGGCCAGCAGCAGCGGAATGCCGAGCACCACGTCGATCACCCGCGACAGCACCGCGTCGACCCAGCGGCCGAAGTAGCCGGCCAACATGCCGACCACCAGCGCGATGATCCCGGTGCCGAGCGCGGCGAGCGCGCCGACGATCAGCGACGCCCGGGTGCCGTAGACCGCCCGGGAGAACGTGTCGCAGCCCTGGAAGTCGTACCCGAAGATTGCCCCGCCGGACGGCCCGGCGTGCTGCCGGGAGAGCACGCAGTCGTTCGGGTTGTTGGCGGTGAACACGCCGGGGAGCAGCGCCATCAGAGTGAAGGTGACGACCAGTGCCAGCGAGATCCAGAAGATCGGATTGCGGCGCAGGTCGCGCCAGGCGTCTCCGGCCAGGCTGCGAGGCTTGTGCGCTGCGCCCACCTGGTTGGGTGTGCCCGGCTCGCCCGAGGGGCCCCGCCGCGCGGCCTGGTTCTCGCTTGCCGCCACCGTTTCAAAATCACTCATGCCTGCACCTCGCTGCGCTCGCTGCCGGCCTGAGCGCCCAAGCACGCTGCGCTGATGATTCGTTCGCTGCGCTCACTCATAGCGGATCCTCGGGTCGAGTACGGCGTACAGGACGTCCACCACCAGGTTCGAGACCAGGTAGACCACGACGAGCACACTGACGATGCCCACCACCAGGGGGCCGTCCTCGGTGCGGATGCCGCGGAAAAGGTTGAAGCCCACGCCGGGGATGTTGAAGACGCCCTCGGTGATGATCGCGCCGCTCATCAGGTTGCCCAGTTCCACACCGAGGAAGGTGACCACCGGGATGAGCGAGTTGCGCAACACGTGGACGACGACGATCCGGCGCTTGACCAGGCCCTTGGAGCGGGCGGTCCGGACGTAGTCCGCGCGCAGGTTCTCCGCCACCGAGGCCCGGGTGAGCCGCAGGGCGGTGGCCAGCGACAGTGAGCCGAGCACGATGCCGGGCAGCAGGAGCGCGTAGAACGTCGGGTCGGAGCCGGCGGTGGGTGGGAAGAGCTGCCACTTGACGCCGAGGAAGTACTGCGCCAGCGGCGCCAGCACGATGGTCGGGATGCCCAGCACCAGCAGGGTCAGCACCAGCGTCGAGTTGTCGAAGATGCTGGCCCGGCGGATGCCGGCAATCACGCCGGCGCTGACGCCGAAGATGATCGCCACGGCGAGCGCGATGAGCGCGAGCTGGACGGTGACCGGCCAGGCTTGCTCAAGGATGTCACCGATGTTCCGACCCGTGAGCGATTCGCCCAGGTTGCCCTTGAGCAGGTTCTTCACGTAGTCGAAGTAGCGGTAGAAGAAGCCGCCCACGCCGGTGGCGTCCAGGTGGTACTTCTCGGTCAGGTAGGCCCGTTGGGCTGGCGTCACCGGCCGCTCACCGGCGAGCGCCTGGATGGGGTCGCCCTGCCCGGCGAATGTCAGCGCGTAAACGATCAGGGTGGTCCCGAAGAACGCCAGGACCATCTGCAGTAGGCGCCGCAAGATGTAGCGGAACATGCTTAGCAGTCTCTCCGGAAATGTGCGAAAGGGTCGCAGGACGGCATCTCTGGTCGTACCCGAAATATCCGAGACGTGCCGTCCGGCCCGGGGGAGCCGTCACCACCGACGCCGGGTCGCTGCTGCGGCCCGGCCCCGGTGGTGCGGTCCGGGCCACCCGGGCGTCTTCGCCCGGGTGGCCCGCACCATGGTCAGCTCAGCTGGCTGCTTCGATCTTGACGAGGTTGACCCGCTGGAACAGGTCCATCTGCACGTTCTTGACCTTGGACGAGGTGCCGAACACGTTCTCGCCGAAGCGGAGCGGGATCACCGGCATGTCCTTGGCCAGGATGTCCTCCGCCTGCTGGTACTTGGCGATCGCCTCGTCCTGCGTCTTGGCGGCGGAACCCTCCTTGACCAGCCGGTCGAAGTCCGGGTTGCTGTAGCCGTAGTAGTTCGACGAGCCGTTCGTGGTGTACAGCGGGCCGAGGTAGTCCTCCATGGTCGGGTAGTCCATGACCCAGGCCATCCGGAACATACCCACCGGCTGCTTCTTCTCGACCTTGGTCAGCAGGTCGGCGAACTTCGGCTCGGCCGAACCGACAGCGTCGACACCCAGGTTGGCCTTGAGCTGGTTGACCGTGGCGTCGACCCAGTCCTTGTGACCGCCGTCGCCGTTGTAGGAGATGACGATCTTCGACGGACCACCGGCGGCCTGGTAGAGCTTCTTGGCCTCGGTCGGGTTGAACTCGCCGGCCTTGCCCGCGGTGTTCTCCCGGTAGCCCGGCAGGACCGGCGAGACGAAGGAGCGCGCCGGCGTCTGCGAACCCTTGAAGACCGACTTGGTGATCTCGTCACGGTCGATCGCCATCGAGATGGCCTTACGCACGTCCGGGTTGCTGTAGTCCTTGTCGAACGTCGGGAACGACAGGAACTGGAACGACGACATCGGGCTGGTCTTGTACCGGTCGCCCAGGTCGCTCGGCGCGGTGCTCAGGCTCTCGGTCGGGATCGTCGGCAGCACGTCCAGGTTGTCCGCCAGGACGTCCGCGTAGGCCGCGGTCAGCTGCTGGTAGATCCGGAACTCAATGTTCTTGACCTTGGGCTTCTCGCCCGGGTACGCGTCGTAGCGCTCGACATCGATCTTGCTGTCGTGCTGCCAGGTGCCCTTCATCTTGAAGGGGCCCTGCCCGATCGGAGCCTGCTCGTAGGAGTCCTTGAGCACGCCCGGGGCCGAGAACGCGGCGTCCGGCATCGGGTAGAAGGCGGTGTAGCCGAGCACCGTCTTGAAGTCGATGTACGGGTCGGTCAGCGTCACGGTGAAGGTCAGGTCGTCGACCTTCTTCAGCCCGGACATCTCCTTGGCCTTGGGCGCCTTGCCCTGCAGGTCGGTGTAGCCAGCGATCTTCTCGAAGAAGTAGTTGCTGTCCTGACCGTTGGGGGCGTACGCGCCGTAGTTCCAGGCGTTGATGTAGTCCTCGGACGTGACCTTCTCACCGTTGTGGAAGGTGAAGCCGTCCTTGAGCTTGATCGTCCAGACCTTGTTGTCGGACGACGTCACAGACTCGGCTGCGACCTCGTACGGCTTGTTCTGGGCGTCGTAGTCGACGAGCGGGCTGAACAGGCCGGTGAGCACCTGCGCCCCAGACGTCTCGGTGGTGTTGGTGGGAACCAGGTGCTTCGGCTCGGCGATCTGGATGCTGACCGCTGAACTGTCGCTGCCGCCGGATCCACCGTCTCCGCCGCTGCCGCAGGCCGCGAGGCCCAGCGTCACCGCGAGCGGGAGGGCGGTCCAGGCGGCGAGTCTACGAACTCGCATTGAGCCTCCTCATCTCCTCACGCTGCGCAGTCAGGCCCGACGCTGGGTTTACGCTGCGCAACAAGCGGCAACGGTAGGTCGGCGACGGGCCTTCAGCAACGAGGCGGTTGCGGATGGGTAACGGAACAGAGCTTCCCGGCTTGCTGAAGGCGAGCAGATCTGCTAGCGGAAACCGACTCAAACGTCGTTGGACTGCTAGTTTTCGGCCGGATGCAGCGCCCACTGTGCCGGGCTCGGCCCGACTGGTGCCCTCTCGGCCCGCTGTCCGGTCCCTGCCTTGCGCCCCCACCATGTCTGATTCGACAGTGACCGAATCCACAAAATGTGACTGAGAGTGACTAGCGACACGTCACAGACCGTCACGCCCATCCGGTGGTTCTCAGGTGACAGTGGGCCGCCCGAGCGAGGTCGTCCGAACCCCGGGCGGTGTCCGTGAGACGATCTGGTCGTGACGGCGACGCTTCTGGACGGCAAGGCAACTGCGGCGGAAATCAAGGACGAGCTGCGGATACGGGTGAAGGCACTCGCGGAACGCGGCATCACCCCCGGGCTGGGCACGGTCCTGGTCGGGGCGGACCCGGGCAGCCAGGCGTACGTCAACGGCAAGCACCGCGACTGCGCCGAGGTGGGCATCGCCTCGATCCGCCGGGAGCTTCCGGCCGACGCCACGCAACAGCAGGTCGAAGACGTGCTGGCCGAGCTGAACGCCGACCCGGCGTGCCACGGCTACATCGTCCAGTTGCCGCTGCCGGCCCACCTCGACACCCAGCGGGTGCTGGAGTCGATCGACCCGGACAAGGACGCCGACGGCCTGCACCCGGTCAACCTGGGCCGGCTGGTCCTCGGCTACGACGGCCCGCTGCCCTGCACCCCGCGCGGCATCGTCGAGTTGCTGCGCCGGCACGACGTGGCGCTGCGCGGCGCCACCGTCGCGGTCGTCGGTCGGGGCAACACCGTCGGTCGGCCGCTCGGCCTGCTGCTCACCCGGCGCAGCGAGAACGCCACGGTCACCCTGTGCCACACCGGCACCCTCGACCTCGCCTCGCACACCCGGGCCGCTGACATCGTCATCGTCGCGGCCGGCGTACCGGGCCTGCTCACCGGCGACATGATCAACCCGGGTGCGGTCGTGGTCGACGTCGGCATCACTCGGGTGATCGGCGCGGACGGCAAGGGCCGTTACACCGGCGATGTGGACCCCGAGGTGGCCGAGACGGCCGGCGCGTTGGTTCCCATGCCGGGCGGTGTGGGGCCGATGACCCGCGCCATGCTGCTCACGAACGTCGTGGAGCGCGCCGAGCGCGGCTGAGGTGTAAGTCCGTAACCGTCCGCCCCTGGCCTGATCGGTGCCAGGATGGCTGATACGGTCCGGAAAACCGACTGGTATCAGGGAGTGGGACGACCATGGGTAAGAAGGTCACTGTCGTCGGGGCTGGCTTCTACGGCTCCACCACCGCACAGCGCCTGGCCGAGTACGACGTCTTCGACACCGTAGTGATCACCGACATCGTGGAGGGCAAGCCCGCGGGCCTCGCGCTCGACCTCAACCAGTCCCGGGCCATTGAGGGCTTCGAGACCAAGGTGCTCGGCGTAACCACCGGCCCCAACGGTGAGGGCTACGAGAACATCGAGGGCTCCGACGTCGTCGTGATCACCGCTGGTCTGCCGCGGAAGCCCGGCATGAGCCGGATGGACCTGCTGGAGACCAACGCGAAGATCGTCCGCCAGGTCGCGGAGAACGTTGCCAAGTACGCCCCGAACGCCGTCGTCATCGTGGTCTCCAACCCGCTGGACGAGATGACCGCGCTGGCGCAGCTCGCCACCCAGTTCCCGAAGAACCGGGTGCTCGGCCAGGCCGGCATGCTGGACACCGCCCGGTTCAGCAACTTCGTCGCCGAGGCGCTGAACGTGCCGGTGGCGTCGGTACGCACGCTGACCCTCGGCTCGCACGGGGACACCATGGTCCCGGTGCCGTCGAAGAGCACCGTCAACGGCAAGCCGCTGCGCGAAGCGATGCCGGCCGAGCAGATCGAGGAGCTGGTCGTCAAGACCCGCAACGGTGGTGCCGAGGTCGTCGCGCTGCTCAAGACCGGCTCGGCGTACTACGCCCCGTCCGCTGCTGCGGCCCGGATGGCGAAGGCCGTCGCCGAGGACTCCGGCGAGGTCATGCCGGTCTGCGCCTGGGTCGACGGCGAGTACGGCATCTCCGGTGTCTACCTCGGTGTCGAGGCCGCTATCGGCGCCGAGGGCGTCAAGCGAGTGGTCGAGACCGACCTGGACGCCGACGAGCGCGCAAGCCTCCTGGAGGCCGCCGAAGCCGTTCGCGCCAAGCAGGGCGACATCTCCAGCATGTAGTTCCCCGCACCACTCGAAGGGCCCGCCGGCCAAGCCGGCGGGCCCGTCCCCGTCCCCACCCGTCCGCCCCCACCCGTCGCGTCGACCAGGGTGACCGGCCCGTCACCGGATCGGATCGCGAAGCTGCGGAACGGCAGCCACCACTGCCCGTCGGCGGTCACCGAGTCGGGGTCGCGCCGGTCGGCCTCCTGCCATTGAGCCGCTGTGGCCTGCGGAAACGCCTCCGTGCGGGGCTGGAAGAAGGCACTCTCGGCGTCGGTGAGTGCCGTGACCGTGATAGACCCGAGGGTGCGGCTCAGTGGCATCGGGCGATCCTGCCAGCGAACCCCTGTGCCGTGCAGCCCGGTTTCCGCCGGCCGGTCGAGGCCGGCTGGGAGCTGCCGGCCCAATTGCAGTACGCTCGTACTGCTTGAGCATGTCCCCCGAGAGGAGCGCCGGCCGATGGCGAAGATCAAGGTAAACAACCCGGTCGTAGAACTCGACGGCGACGAGATGACCCGGATTATCTGGAAGCAGATCCGGGAGCAGCTGATCCTGCCCTACCTCGACGTCGACCTGCACTACTACGACCTGTCGATCCAGCACCGCGACGAGACCGACGACCAGGTCACCATTGACGCCGCCAACGCCATCAAGGAGCACGGCGTCGGCGTCAAGTGCGCGACCATCACCCCGGACGAGGCCCGGGTGGAGGAGTTCGGCCTGAAGAAGATGTGGCGGTCGCCCAACGGCACCATCCGCAACATCCTCGGCGGCGTCGTCTTCCGCGAGCCGATCATCATGTCCAACGTGCCGCGGCTGGTCCCGGGCTGGACCAAGCCGATCATCATCGGCCGGCACGCCCACGGTGACCAGTACAAGGCCACCGACTTCGTCGTCCCCGGCCCGGGCACGGTGACCATCACCTACACCCCGGCCGACGGCGGCGCGCCGATGGAGATGGAGGTCGCCAACTTCCCGGGCGGCGGCATCGCCATGGGCATGTACAACTACGACGAGTCGATCCGGGACTTCGCCCGGGCCTCGTTCCGGTACGGGCTGGACCGTAACTACCCGGTCTACCTGTCCACCAAGAACACCATCCTCAAGGCGTACGACGGTCGGTTCAAGGACATCTTCGCCGAGGTGTTCGAGGCCGAGTTCAAGGCCGAGTTCGCCGCTGCCGGCATCACCTACGAGCACCGGCTGATCGACGACATGGTCGCCGCCGCGCTCAAGTGGGAGGGCGGCTACGTCTGGGCCTGCAAGAACTACGACGGTGACGTGCAGTCCGACACCGTCGCGCAGGGCTTCGGCTCGCTGGGCCTGATGACCTCGGTGCTGCTCTCCCCGGATGGCCGGACCGTCGAGGCCGAGGCCGCGCACGGCACCGTCACCCGGCACTACCGGCAGTGGCAGAAGGGTGAGAAGACGTCGACGAACCCGATCGCGTCGATCTACGCCTGGACGCGGGGCCTGGCCCACCGGGGCAAGCTGGACGGCACCCCGGCGGTCACCGAGTTTGCCAACACGCTGGAGCAGGTCATCGTCGACACCGTCGAGGGCGGCCAGATGACCAAGGACCTCTCGCTGCTCATCTCGCGCGACGCTCCGTGGCTCACCACCGACGAGTTCATGAACGCGCTCGACGAGAACCTGGCCCGTCGGATCGCCGCCTGATTCAGGCGTACCGCATGATCGGAGCCCGCCGGCACCTGCCGGCGGGCTTCGGCGTTTCCGGCGTTTCCGGCGGCGACGCGCCGGTCGGCGTCACTTCGCCCGGCGCGCCTCGTTGACCAGGATGGACGAGATGCCAGTCGCGTCCGAGGAAGGTTGACCACGGTCGACCCGCGGCACCCGTGCGCCGATCAGCCAGCCTTCCCGGCTGTGCCGTGCACAGCCAGCCGTCCCTTCCCTGCGGGGGGCCCTGTCCCGGGCCCCCCGCGCCCTGTTTTCAGCCGTCTCCTAGCGGCGAGCCGCCCGTCGTCCCCGCACCGGGCCGACCACTCAGCGAGCCGACAGGCGGTGCCGCCCGCCCTCTCAGACGGCGCGCAGCAGGTCGGCGGCGCGCTCGGGGGCGATGTCGTTGATGAAGACACCCATGGCGGACTCGGAGCCCGCCAGGTACTTCAGCTTGTCCTTGGCCCGCCGGATGCTGAACAGCTGCAGGTGCAGGTGGCCCAACTCCCGGTCGATCCGCACGGGTGCCTGGTGCCAAGCCGAGATGTACGGCATCGGCATGTCGAACAGGCCGTCGAAGCGGCGTAGCAGATCCAGGTAGAGCGGCCCGAAAGCGTCCCGCTCGCTGTCGCTGAGCGCCGGGATGTCCGGCACCACACGGTTCGGCGCGACGTGCACCTCGAACGGCCAGCGGGCAGCCGCTGGCACGAACGCCGTCCAGTGTTCGTTCTCGGCGACCACCCGGTCGCCGGTGGCGCGTTCGGCGGCCAGCACGTCCGCGTACAGGTTGCCCCCGCCGGTCCGCTCGGCGTGCCGGCGTGCCGCACCCAGCATCGCGCGGGTGCGCGGCGTCACGAAGGGGTACGCGTAGATCTGCCCGTGCGGGTGGTGCAGCGTGACGCCGATTTCGACGCCCCGGTTTTCGAAGCAGAAGACCTGCTCCACGCCGGGCAGTTCCCCGAGCACCTCGGTGCGGTCGGCGAGTGCGTCCAGCACGGTGCGGACCCGGCGCGGAGGCAGGCTTGCGAAGGAGGCGTTGTGGTCCGAGGTGAAGCAGACCACCTCGCACCGCCCGAGACCTGGGCGAACCGCTGTGAACGGGGTGATTTCCCCGGGCTCGTCGGCCACTCGGCCGCTCAGCGACGGGAAACGGTTCTCGAAGACCACGACGTCGTAGTCGGGTGCGGGGATCTCGGTCAGCCGGTCGCCCACCGACGGGTCGAGGGGGCACTCGCTCGCCGGCGGGAGGAAGATGCGGGTCTGCCGGTGCACGGCGACCGCCACCCACTCGTCGGTCAGCGGGTCGTAGCGCAGCTGTGACGCAGGGGGCGGCGGCGGCAGATCGCGCCGGTCCGGCTGGTCGCGGACCGCGTCGTCGCGCTCGTCGAAGTAGATCAGCTCCCGGCCGTCGGCCAGGTCGATCGCGGTGCGTTTCACTGCGCCGCCTCCTCACTTGTTGGCGTGCGCGACGCGCGGCCCGCCCCTGTCGCCTTTACCATGATCAATTCGCCCACCTGCTCGCCGAGTACCCGTCGTGCGGGCGGGGGCAACCGGTCGTCGCTGACCAGTACGTGTGCTGCTGCCAACTCGACGATCGAGGAGATGCCCACCGTGCCCCACTTGGTGTGGTCGGCGAGCACCACCAGCTGATCCGCTGCGGCCACGAGCGCCCGGTCGGTCTCCGCCTCCATCAGGTTCGGGGTGGTGAAGCCGGCACGTTCGGTGATGCCGTGGACGCCCAGGAAGAGCAGGTCCAGGTGCAGTGACCGGACGGCCCCGACAGCGAGTGGGCCGACCAGCGCGTCCGATGGCGTACGCACGCCGCCGGTGAGCACGACCGTCTGGTCCGGACGACCACCGGCGTGCAAAATCTCGGCCACCGGCAGCGAGTTGGTCACCACGGTCAGGCCGGGCACGTCCACCAGCCTCCGGGCCAGCTCGGCCGTGGTGGTGCCGGCGGAGAGCGCGACCGCCGCGCCAGGCCGGACCAGTTGGGCCGCCCGGTCCGCGATGGCGGCCTTCTCCGACAGTTGGCGGACCGACTTGGCGTCAAAGCCCGGCTCGTCGGTCGAGCTCGACCCGGCTGTCGTGGCGCCGCCATGCACCTTGGCCAGCAGGCCACGCTCGTGCAGCGCCTCCAGATCGCGCCGGATGGTCATGTCGGAGACACCGAACTCGCCGGCCAACTCGCTGACTCGGACACCGCCGGTCGACCGGACCCGCTCCAGGATGGCCGCCTGCCGCTGCTGAGCGAGCATTCGCCGTGCCTCCCGGGGATCCACGTACTCTCACGCGGTCGAACGTGTTCCAACAAAGATGAACACTAGCGCGTAGCCGGCAGCGGTGGAAGAAACGGGGTACGGCGACGCCGTCAGGCAGACGCGACCTTCAGCTCCACCCAACCGGTCTCGGTCAGGTGGTGCAGCACGGCCTGCACCGCGTCCGGGACGCTCAGGTCGGTGGTGTCGAGCACCAGGTCGGCGTCGGTCGGCTCCTCGTACGGGTCGTCGATGCCGGTCATCCCGGTCAGCAGGCCGGCCCGTGCTCGCGCGTACAGGCCCTTGCGGTCCCGACGCTCACACACCTCCAGCGGAGTGGCGACGTGCACCAGCACGAAACCCGCCCCGGCGGCCAGGGCCATCTCACGGGCGGTTGCGCGGGCCGCCGCGTACGGGGCGATCGGGCAGCAGATGCCCACCCCCCGGTGCCGGGCGATCTCGGCGGCCACCCACCCGATCCGCCGCACGTTGAGATCCCGGTCGGTCTTGCTGAAGCCCAGCCCGGCAGAGAGCTCCCGGCGCACCACGTCCCCGTCGAGCAGGGTCACCGTGCGGTCGCCGCTCTCCCGCAAGGCGTCCGCCAGCCCTCGGGCGATTGTCGACTTGCCGGAGCCGGAGAGGCCGGTCAGGAAGACCACCAGCCCACGGTGCCGGCGCGGTGGCCGGGCCCGTGCCAACTCCCTCGCCACAGCCGGCGGGGTGTGCCACTCCGGCAACGGGAAGCCCCGATCGAGCAGGTCGTCGATCTCCTGCTGAGTCAGCGCGAGCCGACGGTTGCGCGGTGGGATGTCCTCCCGCCAGCGCCACTGCCCGTCCCGGTTGTCGTACGCGAGTTCGCGCGGCACCAGCACCCGCAGCCCGGCACCGGAGAGCATCTCCCCGGTGGAGAGCAGGTGGGTGACGCCGTACGCGGCGGAGACCCGGGCGCGCAGCAGCGCGTCGCTGATCTCCTCCCGCCGGTGCGACAGCGGCACCGCGACCACGGTGGCGGGCGGCATCCGGTCCCGGGCGGCGAAGATGGTGCGCACCAGTGACTCCGGTGGAAGCCCAGCGACGCCACCCTCACCGACCGGGATCATCACGAGCAGGTGCGCGGCCAAGGTGCGGGCAGCGTGGGCGATCTGCGCGAGCTGCGGACGATGCAGCGGCCGGTCGGCGATCACCCCGAGCACCCGACCCGGGGGCAGCAGCGCGCGGACCTCCTCCGGGCTGCGGCGCAGTCGCTGGAACGGGCCGTGACCGCCATCGCCGAGCCGCCGGATCTGGCCGCCCACCCCTGCCACGCCCTCGCGCACCTGCCAGACGTCCGCCACGTCCAGGGCAGCCGCTGGCGCGCCCTCGCCGTCGGTCAGCACCAGCGCCCGGCGGGCCGGGTCGCGCGGATCGAAGCCCTGGGCCAGCGCGGCCGGCACCTGGAGGGTCACCGCGACCTGCCACGGAGTGCCGTCGGCCAGCCGGCCTCGTCGGCTGACCGACACCAGGTCGGCGCGGGTCATGAAACCGCTCAGAGGGGCGTACGCGCCGGTCAGCAGCAGCTCCAGATCCGCGAGCTCACCAGGACGCGGCGTGTACGCCGGTGCGTCCCGGAGCACCTCGTCGGGCAGCACCCAGCCGTTGCTCATCCACACCCCCCACTCGCTGACCGGCACACAGTTTCGCAGCCGACCGCCGATCGGTCGAGGGCGCCACTCCACGACCAGGGCGGGCGGATCAGCGCCGGATCCGCCGGCCCAATGACCGCGTCCGGCTCCACACCGAACCAGTCGTCGTCGGCGAAGAAGACGTACTCGCCGCGGGAGTGCTCGACGCCCAGGTGGCGCGGGCGCGACGGCCAGCCGGCTGGGAGGTGAATGGTGTCACCCTGGACTGGCCTTTCCCGAGGCGGGGTCGCGCCGGACGCGCAACCGGCGACAACGTTCCAACCACCTTCGTGGGAACCTTAGGGGTCCGCTGCGGCAAGGATCAGGGAAGCGCCGGGGGCGCGCCGGTGTCCGCGGTGGGCGTCAACTCCCTACGCTGGGCGGCGTGACACTGATCGCGACCCAGTCGCTCACCAAGACGTACGGAGGTCGGGTCACTGCGTTGACCGACCTCACCGTCGCCGTCGAGCCCGGGATCATCGGCCTGGTGGGCGCGAACGGCGCCGGAAAATCCACGCTGATCAAGATCCTGCTCGGCCTGATCGCCCCGACCAGCGGTCAGGTCTCGGTGCTCGGCATCGACCCGACCGTCGACCCGGCGGCGGTCCGTGCTCGCGTCGGCTACATGCCCGAGCATGACTGCCTCCCGCCGGACCTGTCCGCCGCCGAGCTGGTCACCCACCTCGGACGGATGAGTGGCCTGCCACGCACCGCCGCCCGCGAGCGGGCGTCGGAGGCGCTGCGGCACGTCGGGCTCTACGAGGAGCGCTATCGCCCGGTCGGTGGCTACTCGACTGGCATGAAGCAACGGGTCAAGCTGGCCCAGGCGCTGGTGCACGACCCCGACCTGCTGTTGCTCGACGAGCCGACCAACGGCCTGGACCCGTCCGGCCGCGACGCCATGCTGGCCCTGGTGCACCGGATCGGCACCGAGTTCGGCATCTCCGTGCTGGTCTGCTCACACCTGCTCGGCGAGGTGGAGCGGATCTGCGACACGCTGATCGCCATCGACGGCGGCAAGCTGCTGCGTGCCGACCACATCTCCGCGATGACCTCGGCGACCGACGTGCTCGCCGTGGAGGTCAGCGAGGGCACCGAGGAGCTTGCCGCCCGGCTCACGGCGCTCAAGCTGCCGGTGGCGCGCGACGGGCGTCTGCTCCTCGTGCCGCTCGCCGACGACGGCACCTACGACCTGATCCTCGGCGCGGTCGCCGAACTGGACCTGCCACTACACCGACTGGACCAGCGCCGGCACCGGGTGGCCGAACTCTTCGCCACGAGGGAGATCACCCATGCCTGAGCCGTCTACCGCCGCCGTGCGCACCGCGCCGAGCGGCGTCATCCACGACATCGGCTACCAGCGCTACGAGGGCCCGAGGCTGGGCCGCCGGCACGTTTTCGGCGCGCTCTACCTGCACGGGCTGCGCACCACGTTCGGGTTCGGCCGCAGCGCCAAGGCCAAGATCTTCCCGTGGCTGGTGGTCGGCATCGTCACCCTGGTCGCGGTGGCCCTCGCGGCCGTACGCAGCCAGATCGGCGAGGTGGTCGCCACGTACGCCCAGTTCGCCGACGCGATGAGCTGGCTGGTCATCTTCTTCGTCGCGGTGGCCGCGCCCGAGCTGGTCTCCCGCGACCTGCGCAGCGGGGTGCTGCCGCTGTACTTCTCCCGACCGCTGCCGCGCACCGACTACGCGTTGGCCAAGCTGCTGGCGCTCGTCACCGCGCTCTGGCTGCTGCTCGGTGGGCCGCAGCTGGTGATGTTCCTGGGTGCCGCTTTCACCACCAAGGCCGGCATGCGCGGGGTCTGGAACGAGCTGCTGGACCTGCTGCCCGGGCTGCTCTACGCCGGCCTCTGGGCGGTGGTCTTCGCCTCGATCGGGCTGCTGGTCGCGTCGCTGACCGGCAAGCGGGCCTTCGCCGCCGGCGGTGTGGTCGCGGTCTTCCTCATGACCACCCCGATCGTCGGGGTGCTGAGCATCCTGCCGTCGCGCGCCGCCAACGAGCTGGCGGGGCTCGCCTCGCCCTCCACCCTGGTGCAGGGGGTGGGCATCTGGTCGCTGGGTGACCTGCTGGTCGAGGGCGATTCGGGCGAGATGACGATCGGCGGGTTCGGCCCGGTCTATGCCCTGGCCGCGGTGCTGTTGGTCGCCGGTGCGACCGCCCTCCTGCTGGCCCGCTACCGGAAGGTCGCCTCCTGATGAGCACGCTGAGTCTGACCGGGGTGTCCCGGTGGTACGGCAACGTGGTCGCTGTGAACGACATCAGCATGGCCCTCGGGCCGGGCGTGACCGGCCTGCTCGGCCCGAACGGCGCCGGCAAGACCACGCTGCTGCACATGATGGCCGGGTTCCTCGCGCCGTCGCGTGGCACGGTCACCCTCGACGACGAGCCGACCTGGCGCAACCCGGACGTCTACCGGCGGTTGGGGCTGGTCAGCGAACGGGAAGCGGTGCAGGGCTTCCTCACCGCGTACGAGTTCGTGCTGGCCAGCGCGAAGCTGCACCGGCTGGCCGATCCGGCGGAGGCCGCCCGACGGGCGATCGACCTGGTGGAGCTGGAATCGGCGCAGGACCGCCGGATCGGCACGTACTCCAAGGGCATGCGGCAGCGGGCCCGGGTGGCAGCCGCGTTGGTGCACGACCCGCAGGTGCTGCTGCTCGACGAACCGTTCAACGGGATGGACCCGCGCCAGCGGCTGCACATGATGCAGTTGCTGCACACGTTGGGTGACGCCGGCCGGACGATCCTGTTCAGCTCGCACATCCTGGAGGAGGTCGAGCAGGTCTCCGGGACGGTGCAGGTGATGGTGGCCGGCCGGTTGGCGGCCTCCGGTGACTTCCGGACCATCCGCCGGCTGATGACCAATCGCCCGCACGTCTTCGCGGTGCGCTCCACCGACGACCGGGCGCTGGCCGTCGCGCTGATCGCCGAGCCGTCGGTGAGTGGGGTCGAGTTGGACCCCACGGGCCTGACCGTGCGGGCCGGTGACTACGGCGCCTTCACCCGGGCGCTACCCCGGATCGCGCTCAAGCAAGGCATCCGGGTGCGCCAACTGGTGCCGTCCGACGAGTCTTTGGAGAGCGTCTTCTCCTACCTGGTGGAGGCCTAACAACATGTCGACAATTACCTGGATCACCGCGCGCGGGCTGTTCGGTCGGCGTCGGTTCCTGCTGCTGCTCCCGCTGCCGTTGGTGCTGCTTGGGCTGGCCGTGCTCTGCCGGTCGCTGGGGGTGGACCCGGGCGAGTGGGGGCCGCCGGTGCTGGTCGGCCTCGGGCTGGCCGTGGTGCTGCCGGTGGTTGCGCTGATCATCGGCACGGGTGTGCTGGGCGCGGAGATCGACGACGGCACTGTCGTGCACATCCTGACCAAGCCGATGCCGCGCTGGCAGATCGTGCTGCCGAAGCTCGCGGTGGCCGCCGGGGTCACCGCGGTCACCGTCGCGGTGCCGCTCTACGTCGCGGGCGTGCTTGCCGATTCGGTACGCCTCGGTCTGGCGCTGGCGGTCTCGGCGGCGCTCGGGGCGCTGGCGTACTCGGCGTTGTTCCTCGCGCTCAGCCTGGTCACCAGGCGGCCGGTGCTGCTCGGCCTGGTGTACGTGCTGATCTGGGAGGGGCTGCTGGGCAACTTCGTCAGCGGCACCAAGGTGCTCTCCATCCAGCAGTACGTGATCGCCCTCGCCGACCGGCTCGCCCCCACCGAGCTGCTGGAGACCACCGTGTCGGTGCCGGTGGCGTCGGTGATGACCGCGCTGGTCAGCGTCGGTTTCACCGTGCTGGCCATCGACCGCCTGCGCTCGTTCAGCGTGGCTGGCGAGACGAGCTGAGACCAGTGCGAAGCGGTGTTCCGGCCAGCCACCGTCCGGCGGTAGGGCTGGCCGGATGGACCGGTGGGCCCACACCGGGCCACGCTGTGGGGCGTGAGCGTCGAAGCGGAGCGAACGTCGTTGGCTGAGCCGTACTCCCGGAGTAGCCGGCCGTGGCTGACCAGCCTGGCGGTTGCCGGGCTGGCCTGCGCCACGGTCGCCACGGCTGCGCAGGGCAGCGGCCAGTTCCACTGGTGGGCCGTTTTCATCCTGATTCCGGCCGCGTTGATCGCGGCCAGCGGCGGGCCGTTGCTGGCCCGGCGTGGTGGCCGAGCCTTCGCCGGTTACCTGCTCGCCTGCGTGGGCACCCTGGTGTTCGCGGTGGGCGCGTTGCTGATGTTCGGCGTGATGGGGCGGGGCTGGCCACTGCTGGTGGTGCTGCCGTGCCTGGCGGTCGCCGGCACCTACGGCTGGCGGGCGGCCCACCCGCTGGCCCGCGGCCTGCACCGGGCAGTGGCTCTGCTCGCGCTGACCGGCGCGTTGATCGGCCTGACCCTACAACTGATCCGGGTGGATCTGATCGACCTGGAGACCGGTTGGTGGGGTGCGTTCCTGATGCTGGCCGGGGCCATCGTGCTGGGCAACGCGGGCGAGCTGACCCGGCACCGGATGCCGTACCGCCTCCAGGCGATCACTCTGCTGGTGGGGCCCGCCGTGATCGCGCTCCTGCTCGGGCTGCGCTTCCTGCGCGGCTGGTGATGGCTGGTCCGCCGCCGCCCCGGCGGGGTGGGCGGCGGCGGACGCCGGTCAGAAGGCGCAGGCGATGACGAGTTCCGGGGTGCGGTCGGGGAGCAGGTCGAGTTTGCCGATCCGGCCGGCCGCCCGTAGGTCGTCGGCGACCAGGGTGAGCTGTTCCAGGAGCGCCGCGGGGCCGAGCGCCTCGGCCAGTGGCACCTCCGCCTTCATCGACAGCTTCCGCTCCGACTTGGCGCGCCGGACCTGGCTCAACGCGTCGCCGGCAAGCCGCAGCAGCGCCGGCTCACCCGACCCCTCGATCGTCCGGGCCACCTCGTGGGTGGTGGGCCACGGCGCGCGGTGCACCGAGCCGTACCGCCACCACGACCAGACCTCCTCGGTCACGTAGGGCAGCACCGGGGCGAACAGCCGTAGCTGCACCGACAGCGCCGAGGCCAGCGCAGCCCGCGCCGAGTCGGCGGCCGCGCCGGTGCCATAGGCGCGCTCCTTGACCAGCTCGATGTAGTCGTCGCAGAACCGCCAGAAGAACGCCTCGGTCGCCTGCAACGCCGCCGTGTGGTCGTACGCGTCGAAGGCGGTGGTCGCGGCGCTGACCACGGTGGCAAGCTCGGCGAGCATGGCCCGGTCGAGTGGAGCGGTCGTCGGGGTGCGCAGCGCGTCCGCCGCGCCCAGCCCGAGCGCGAACTTGGACGCGTTGAGCAGTTTGGTGCCCAGCCGCCGGCCGACCTTGATCTGCGCCGGGTCGAAGGCCAGGTCCATGCCGGGCTTGCCGCTGGCCGCCCAGTAGCGAACCGCGTCCGAGCCGTGCTGCTCCAACAGCGCCAGCGGAGTGACCACGTTCCCCTTGGACTTGGCCATCTTCTTGTGGTCCGGGTCGAGGATCCAGCCCGAGAGCACGGTGTCCCGCCAGGGCAGCACCCCGTGCTCGAAGTGCGAACGGACCACGCTGTCGAAGAGCCAGGTCCGAATGATCTCCTGCCCCTGCGGACGGAGGTCCATCGGGAAGATCTGGGCGAACAGGTCCGGGTCGGTTTCCCAGCCGCCGACGATCTGCGGTGTCAACGACGAGGTGGCCCAGGTGTCCAGCACGTCCGGGTCACCGATGAAGCCACCGGGTAGGCCGCGCTGCGACTCGTCGTAGCCGGGTGCCGGGTCGCTGGATGGGTCGACCGGCAGCGCGGACTCGTCCGGCGTGAGAGGGTGGGACCAGTCCGGCTCGCCAGTGTTGTCGAGCCGGTACCACACCGGCACGGGCACCCCGAAGAAGCGTTGGCGACTGACCAGCCAGTCTCCGGTCAGGCCGCCCACCCAGTGGTCGTAGCGGTGTTTCATGTGCGCCGGCACCCAGTGCAGCTCTTCGCCCCGGGCCAGCAGCGTCGCCCGCAGGGCGTCGTCCCGGCCGCCGTTGCGCAGATACCACTGTCGGGTCGAGACGATCTCCAGTGGCCGGTCTCCGCGTTCGTAGAACTTGACCGGGTGGGTGATCGGGCGCGGCTCGCCGATCAGGTCACCCGCGTCGGCCAGCATTCCGACGATCTCCCGGCGGGCACCGTTGACGGTCAGCCCGGCCAGTGCCTCGTACGGCTGTGCAGGCACCCCGGCCGGCGGCTCGGGGAGCAGCCGACCGTCCCGGCCGATCACCACCCGAGTGGGCAGCCGCAGCTCACGCCACCAGGTCACGTCGGTCAGGTCACCGAATGTGCAGACCATCGCGACGCCGGTGCCCTTGGCCGGGTCGGCGAGCGGGTGGGCGTGCAGCGGCACTTCGACGTCGAACAGCGGGCTGCGCACGGTGCCGCCCACCAGGTCGGCGTACCGCTCGTCGTCGGGGTGACAGACCAACGCCACACAGGCCGGCAACAGCTCGGGCCGGGTGGTGTCGATGAGCACCTCGCGCCCGTCGGACGCGACGAACCGCAGCCGGTGGTAGGCGCCCGGACGCTCCCGGTCCTCCAACTCCGCCTGGGCGACCGCGGTGGCGAAGCCCACGTCCCAGAGCGTCGGCGCCTCCGACTGGTACGCCTCGCCGCGCAGCAGGTTGCGCACGAACGCCCGCTGACTGGTGGCCCGGGCGATCCGACCGATCGTCGTGTATGTCAAGGACCAGTCCACCGAGAGCCCGAGCCGCCGCCACAGCGCCTCGAAGGCCTGCTCGTCGGTGACCGTCAGCTGTTCGCACAGCTCGATGAAGTTGCGCCGAGGGATCGGGGTGGGGTCGCGGCGGGCAGCGTCGTCGACCGGGGCCGCCGGTGGCTGCCACTGGGGGTCGTACGGCAGCGCCGGATCGCAGCGCACCCCGTAGACGTTCTGCACGCGACGCTCGGTGGGCAGGCCGTTGTCGTCCCAGCCCATCGGGTAGAAGACGGCCTTGCCGCGCATCCGCTGGTACCGCGCGACGGTGTCGGTGTGCGTGTACGAGTAGACGTGCCCCATGTGCAACTCGCCCGATACGGTCGGCGGCGGGGTGTCGATCGAGAACACGTTGCTCCTGCGACCATTCCCGCTCGGCGCGTCTGACGCCGCGCCGCGACCGGGAACAGTCGTCCTCGCGCGGTCGAACGCGTACGTGCCCTCCTCCTGCCAGCGGTGTGCCCAGCGCTCCTCGAGCCCGTCCAAACTCGGACGCTCGGGAACGCCGGCGCGGGCCGTCCTCGCCGTTTCGGTCATTCTGCGATCGTAGGCACCGCCGGGGGGTCGGGCCACGCAGTTGCCGCATCGCTGGTTCAGATCAGCGAGTCACGCCACTGCCGGTGCAGGGCCGCGTACCTGCCATCGGCCTCGGCCAGCTCAGCGGGTGGGCCATCCTCGACGATCTTTCCGCCGTCGAGGACGAGCACCCGGTCGGCTGTCTCCACGGTGGAGAGTCGGTGTGCGATAACCAGGGCGGTGCGGTCGCGCAGGATGGTGCCGAGTGCCCGCTGCACGAGCCGTTCGGTCGGTACGTCCAGCGACGATGTCGCCTCGTCCAGGATCAGCACGGACGGGTCGGCCAGGAACGCCCGGGCGAACGCGACCAGTTGCCGCTGCCCGGCGGAGAGCCGGCCGCCGCGTCGGTGCACCTGAGTGGCGTACCCCTCGGGTAGTGCGGCGATGAAGTCGTGCGCGCCGATCGACCGCGCGGCGGCCTGGACGGTGGCGTCGTCCGCGCCTGGGCGGCCGAACCGGATGTTGTCCGCGACGGTCCCACTGAACAGGTGGTTCTCCTGCGTCACCAACACCACCGCACGGCGCAGGTCGGCGTCGCTCACCTCGCGCAGGTCGACGCCGTCCAGCCGAACTGTGCCGGTGTCCGGGTCGTGGAACCGGGCGACCAGCTTGGCGATTGTCGACTTGCCCGCGCCGGTCGGCCCGATCAGCGCCACGGTCTGCCCGGCGGGCACGGTCAGCTCCAGCCCGCCGAGGATCGGGGTGCCCGCGCGGTATCCGAAGGAGACGGCCCGGAAGGTCAACTCGCCACGACCGGGCCCGGTCGGCAGCGGTGTGGGCCGGGCCGGCTCGGCCACGGCCGGCCGTTCGTCGAGCACCCCGGCCAACTTTTCCAGCGCGGCGGTGGCTGACTGCAGTGAGTTGTAGAACTGGCTCAGCTCCTGCATCGGCTCGAAGAAGCGACGTAGGTAGAGCAGGAACGCGGCGAGAACGCCGACCTCGGTGTGCCCGCCGAGCACCCGCCAGCCGCCGTAGCAGAGCACCGCCGCCACGGTGACGTTGCCGATCAGTTTGATCGCCGGTGAGTACGTGGCGATCAGCCGGAACGTGTGCAGGCTGCTTCGTCGGTAGTCGTCGCCGAGTGCCACGAAGATCCGTTGGTTGCGCGGCTCGCGGCGGAACGCCTGCACCGCCCGAATGCCCCGCATCGACTCGACGAAGTGCACGATGACCAGCGCGACCGCGTCTCGGGTCCGTCGGTACGCGCTCGCCGACGACCGGGCGAACCAGCGGGAGAGCCAGAACAGGAACGGGAACGCGAGCAGTGTCACGGCGGCCAGCGGCAGGTCCAGCCAGAGCAGGATGGCGGCCACCGACAGCATCGACAGCCCGGCCATCACCAGGCTGTCGATCCCACCGTCGACCAGCTCGGCAATCGAGTCCAGGTCACTTGTGAGCCGGGAGACCATCCGGCCGGAGGTGTAGCGCTCGTGGAAGCCCACGGACAGCCGCAGGAAGTGCCCGAACACCCGTTGCCGCAGGTCGAGCAGGACGGCCTGGCCGATCCGGGCGGAGATTGTGAGGAACCCGCGGCGGGCTGCGTACTCGGTGACCGCGGCGACCACGAACGCCCCGGCGACGGTGACCAGCGGGCCAGGGTCGCCGACGCGCAGCGGCGGGATAGCCCGGTCGATGCCGACCATGACCAGGTACGGGCCAGCCATCGCGGCGGCGTTCTGGGTCAGCAGCAGGCCGACCGCGGCGGCGAGTCGTCCCCGGTGTGGTCGGAGCTCGTCGGCCAGCAGGGCACGGCTGAGCCGGCGCAGCCGAGCCACTGCCTCGGGTGTGGAGTCCTCGGCTCGGCTCCGGTCAGCCTCCGGGTCGGTGGCTGTTCCGCGCCAGCGGGTCAGCTCCGGTTCCTCCTCGGGCGGTGGGTCGGCCTGCTTCGGCACGGTCACGAGTGCACCAGCCCCCACCCGCCCGAAGGCGAAGGGCTCCCGCCGGCGGCTCCGGCTGCCGGCGGATGTCCGGTGGGCGGCTCGGCGGCGAGCAGCGCCCGGTACGCCGGCACGGTGGCCAGCAGTTCGGAGTGCCGACCGAGGGCGGTGATCCGCCCGTCTTCGAGGAGGGCGACCCGGTCGGCCAGAGCGATAGTCGAGGGTCGGTGCACCACCAGCAGCGCGGTGCTGTTGCGCAGGACCCGCCGCAGTGCCGTTTCGACGAGCGCCTCGGTGTGCACGTCGAGGGCTGACAGTGGGTCGTCCATCACCAGCACCGCCGGTCGGCCGAGTACGGCCCGCGCCAACGCGAGTCGTTGCCGTTGCCCGCCGGAGAGGGACAGCCCCTGCTCACCGACCCGGGTGGCCAGGCCCCACGGCAACTCGTACGCGAAGTCCGCCTGGGCCAGCGCGAGGGCTGCCCGGACGTCGTCGTCGCTGGCGTCCGGGCGGCCCAGGGTGAGGTTTTCCAGGACCGACATGGAGAAGAGTGTGGGTTCCTCGAACGCCACCCCGACCAGTCGGCGCAGGGAGGCAAGCCGCAGCTCGCGCAGGTCGTGCCCGTCGAGGGTGATCCGGCCGGAGGTCGCCTCGTGCAGACGGGGCACCAGGGAGAGCAGGGTGCTCTTGCCGGAGCCGGTGGCACCAACCAGGGCGAGCGTCTCGCCTGGCTCGATGACCAGGTCGATTTCGCGTAGCACCGGCGTGGTGGCACCCGGGTAGCTGAACGCGACCCGCTCGAAGTGGAGCCGGCCGCGGACCGCGTCGCGGGGCAGCGCGAGCGCGCCGGGCAGGTCCACGATCTGCGGTGGGGTGTCCAGCACCTCCTGGAGCCGGTCGGCGGCGGTGGCGGCCTCCTGACCATTGGCGATGATCCAACCCAGTGACTGCACGGGCCAGATGAGCATCAGTTGGAGGCTGACGAACGCGACCAGCTCGCCGATGGTGAGCGCGCCCTTTGCGGCGGCGGATGCCCCGGCCACCAGCACCACGCCCAGGGTCACGTTTGGCACCAGGTCGAGCAACGCCGAGGTGGTGGCCAGCAGCCGCGCCTTGCCGACACCCGTGTCGTGCAACCTCCGGGCTCCACCGGCGAAGCGGGCCGCCAGTTCGGGCCCCCGGCCGTACGCCTTCATGGTGCGGAGGCCCTGTGCGGTCTCCTCGACCAGGGTTGCCACGTCGCCCTGCTGGTCCTGCATCCGTCGGGACGCGGCATGGTAGTGCCGCCCGAACCGTCGACTGATCAGCAGCAGCGGCACCGCGCTGGCCGCGACCAGTACCCCGAGTAGCGCGTGCAGGTCGATCAGCAGCACAACCACGACCACATAGGTGGTCAGGTTGAGCACCAGGAAGAACACGCCGAAGGACAGGAACCGGCGGATCACCGACAGGTCGCTGGTGATCCGGGACAGCAACTGACCGGACTGCCAGCGGTCGTGGAAGCTCGTCGGCAGTCGTTGCAGGTGGGCGTAGACGTCGGCGCGTAACGCCGCCTCCATGCCCACGGCCGAGGACGACTGCACCCACCGGCGGATGAAGATGAGCACCGCCTCGACCACGCCGAGCAGCAGCGCCAGACCGCCGAGCTGGAGCAGCCCGGCAGCTTCGTGTCGGGCCACCGGCCCGTCCACCACCCGCTGCACGACCAGCGGTACGGCGATCCCGGCCGCCGTCCCGGCGAGGCCCGCTACGAGCAGCCAGACGAACTCCTTGGCGTACGGGCGCAGGTAGGGATGCAGCCGCCAGAGGTTGCGCAACGGGTGGGGGGGCGCGGCGACCCGATTGGCCGGGTTGCCGCCGCTCTCCACTGGCACTACCAGACGGTAGCGTCAATAGAAGGCGACACGTGTCAGCTTGTCGTCATGCGCCGCTCATGACCGAGAAGCCACTTCTTCACGTCCAGCCCCCAGCGATAGCCGCCGAGCGTGCCGTCGGTACGAAGTACCCGGTGGCAGGGCACGAACAGTGCCGCCGCGTTCCGGGCGCACGCAGCCGCGGCGGCCCGCACCGCCGGTGGCCGACCGGCAAGAGCCGCGTACCCGGTGTAGGTGACCGGGGTGCCCGGTGGCACCTCACGCAGCACCTGCCAGGCGTGCGCCATGAACTCCCCGCCGGTGTGTTGGCGGACCGGCACCGCGTCGATGGCGTTGAGGTCACCGTCCAGGTAGGACCGGACTGCCGCACTGACCGGGCCGAGATCCGGCCGCTCTCGCAGCGACGCCCGCAGGGTCGGGTGGACCAGGGGCAGCAGCGTCGCCGGGTCCGGGGTGAAACCGGCCGCACGAACGTCGCCGTCCGGGCCGACGAGGATGCTGAGCGGGCCGGCCGGTGTGCTCAGCACTGTGCTGTCGATGCTCATGCCGCTCTCCAGAGTCTGATCGTGGCGTAGGACCGCCAGGGGCGCCAGCGCTCGGCGTACCCGTCGAGGGTTTTCGGGGTGTCGGGCAGGCCGAGCGCGGCGGCGCCGCGCTGGACCGCGAGGTCGGTGCTGAGGAGGACGTCCGGGTCGCCGAAGGCGCGCATGGCCAGGTAGTTGGCGGTCCACGGGCCGATACCGGGCAGTGCGAGCAGCCGTCGGACGGCCTCCTCCCGGTCGGTGCCGGCCGCGAGGTCCACGGACCCGTCAACCACCGCCCGCGCCAACCCACGCAGGGTCTCCCGCCGTGCAACAGGCATCCCAAACCCCGAGTCCGGCAGCGACAAGAGATCCTCCGCGCCCAAAAACCCCCGCAGCCCCCCACCCCCCGGCTCGCCCGGACTGTCTTCGCCCAGATGATCATGAGGTTGACCTGAGGTTTGATCGCTATCCGCCCCGTCAACCTCATGATCGACGCGAGAGGGGGTGGGGGTTTGTAGGAGGCGGGTCAGGGTTTTTTGGGCTGATCGGACCGAGACCTGTTGGCCGATGATGGCGCGGACGGCCATCTCGAAGCTGTCCACGGCACGGGGGACCCGGATTCCCGGTTCGGCGGCGACCGCCGGGGCGAGCGCCGGGTCGGCGGCGAGCGTGGCGTCGATGGCCATCGGGTCCGCGTCCAGGTCGAGCAGCCGGCGACAGCGGGCCACCGCAGGTGCCAGGTCACGCAGGTCGGCCAGCCGCAGCGTCGCCGCCACATGCCCGTCCGCCGGGGTCAGCGCCACCTGGCCGCCGCCGTGTGGCAACCGCAAACCCCGGTGGTACGTCCCGTCGCGGACCTCGTCCAAGCCGGGCAGCGCCCGCACCGCGAGGAAATCCAGCAGCGCCCGGGCGTGCAGCGGCGGGCGGTACGCCAGCCGGAGCGCGATGGTCCCCGCCCCGGCGAGCGCCTGCTGGCCGCCACGGGCCGTCCGCAGGTCGGACGGGGCGCTCGCGTACACCTCGCGGAGCGTGTCGTTGAACTGCCGGACGCTGCCGAAGCCCGCGGCGAACGCGATCTCCGCCATCGGAAGGCCGGTCGTCTCGATCAGGATCCGGGCGGTCTGTGCCCGCTGAGCCCGGGCCAGCGCGAGCGGCCCGGCGCCCATTTCGGCGCGCAACATCCGGTGCAGGTGCCGCTCGGTGTAGCCCAGGCGAGAGGCCAGCCCCGGCACGCCGTCCCGGTCCACCACCCCGTCGGCGATCAGCCGCATCGCGCGGCCGACCACGTCCGCGCGGACGTCCCACTGGGGTGAGCCTGGCGCGGCGTCCGGCCGGCAGCGGCGGCAGGCGCGCAGCCCAATGCCCTGCGCTGCGGCAGCGGACGGGAAGAACCGGACGTTCTGCCGCTTGGGAGTGATCGCCGGGCAGGACGGCCGGCAGTAGATGCCGGTGGACGTCACGCCGGTGTAGAACCAGCCGTCGAACCGCTGGTCACGGCTGTCCACGGCCCGGTAGCACCGTTCGAAGTCCAACTCCATGACACCGATGATGCCCCGCTCGCTGGGCCGCCTGCTGGCGGGAATCGGACCTCAGCGTGCTCGGCAAATGAGCGGCGGTCGGCCCTCGACGGGGGCGTGGGCAGTCAGCGACGGCGCCGATGAGGCTGACCGGATCGGCCCTGCTGACCGGATCGAGTCGACTGGCCAGATCGGCTCGACTGGCTGGCGCGGCTTTGCTGACCGGATCGGGTGGGCTGGCCGGTCAGCAGAGCCGGCCGGAAGACGCCATCCGGGTCGTACCGTTTCCACAGCCGCCGCACCCGGGCCCCGGTCTCGCCCGGGTAGATCCGGGCGAACGCGGCCGGGTCCGGCCGGCTCTCGAAATTGACGTACGCGCCGTCGGCGCGGGCTCCGACGGGCCGCCAGGCGGCGTCCAACGCCGACCCGCTCTGCGGTGGGAACACCGAGGCGATGACCAGCGTGTCCTGGTGGCGATGCGGGTACGCGGTCGCGTCCGCAGCGACGTCGTTGACCGCCCCACCCAGCGAACGGAGCTGGATCACGGCCCGCCCCGGCCCGGTCACCGCTCGCAGCACGGCTCGTGCACGTGCCTCGTCCAGGCCAGTGAACAGACCGTTGGTGGTGGTGCCCCGCTGCTGCCCGACGTTGGGGTGCAGGTGCGCGGTCGGCACCAGGGCCGGGTAGGGCAGCAGGTCGGTCCGGTGTTCGAGCACCTTTCCGATGGCGAGCAACGGCTCCACCACGGGCCGAGCCCGGCGCAGGCTCTCGGCGGCCACCACGGCGGTGATGGACATGAGGGCCGAGCGGCCCTCCGCGTACAGCACGGCGGCAGCCGACAACTCCCGTGGGGCCTGCGCGAGGTAGCTCGTCCACTCCCGGATGGTGCGGCCGTCCGGATGCGCCTCGACGACCAACTGCGCCACGCCAACGTTGCGCTGCTCGACGGCCTCGATCTCGAAGGCCACCACGATCCCCGCACCAGCTCCGGCACCCCGGACCAGCCAGAACAGCTCCGGCTCGTGCTCCGCGTCCGCGCGTACCAGCGTCCCGTCGGCGAGCACCACCTCGACCGCGCGGACACGGTCGATGGTCAGGCCGTGGGCGCGGACCAGCCAGCCGACACCGCCGCCGGTGGCCAGGCCGCCGACGCCGACACCGCCGTAGTCACCTGAGCTGATCACCAGACCGTGCGGGGCCAGCGCCTTCGCGACGTTCGCCCAGCGGGCACCGGCCTCGACCCGGACCAGCCCGGCCCGCTCGTCGAGCACCTGCACCCGGTTGAGCATGGACAGGTCGATGACCACGCCACCGTTGTTGGAGGACGCCCCGGAGAAGCCGTGCCCACCGCTGCGGACGGCAATTGGCAGCCCCTGTTCCCGCGCGTAGCGGAGCGCGTCGATCACCTGTGCGGTGGTCTTCGGCAGCAGGACGGCGGCCGGCGACGCCGACGTGGTGTACGTCGAGCGCAGCTGCGCGTACCGGCGGTCACCGGGTGTGACGATCTGCCCGGTGAGCGAGTTGGGCACCCGGGCCATGGCGGTGGTCATCGCTGCCCCCGCAGCTCGCAGCACGGGCGTCCGGGATCGGTCATGGCCCAACAATGAGCGGGCGTGCCGGCCTCGGCAAACCTGGCGGGCCGGCGCATCGTGTGCGCCGGGGCGCGCGGCGCTCGCCGGTGCGGGGAGTGCCGCGCGGAGGTGACCGGGATCTCCGATCGACTCCTGCACAGACGTCCCAGGTCATCGTCGCGATCCATGATCGGTGAGGCTTTTCGGCCCGGAAGTGTCGGTCGTGCCGGGTAACGTCCGGCCACCAACTGAAGAAGGGGTGCGGCGAATGGCGAGCGTGGCGGGTTGGACGGCGGCGTCGACACAGGGCGCGTTTCCGCCGCTGCCGCGCGCGGTGGCGCAGTCCCTCTACCGCCGCATGCGGGCCGTCGCGCCGGCCGCTGGTGGCGCCATCGAACGGGACCGGGCGACCGACCCGGAGCAGGCCT
This sequence comes from Micromonospora sp. DT201, assembly GCF_049841575.1. Classification (NCBI taxonomy): domain Bacteria; kingdom Bacillati; phylum Actinomycetota; class Actinomycetes; order Micromonosporales; family Micromonosporaceae; genus Micromonospora; species Micromonospora sp. DT201. Next base: position 275,380 of record NZ_JBNCKP010000001.1, read on the forward strand.
TCGCCGACACCGCCTGCGGCCGCTTGGCGGGCTCACTCGACGACGCGGGTCTGCGTGCCCTGGGGATGTGGACGCACCACTGGTGCATGCGCTTCTACGACGACGACACCCGCGTCGGCCGGCGGTTGGTTGGCGAGATCGCCGCGCGGCCGGGGCTGGGCTGGACTGCGGACGAGGTGCACTGGATGCTGCGCGAGTCGGTCTCGGCTGGCCCGGCCGCCGCTGATCGATTCACTCTGCCCCACGCCGCCGCCGCGCAGCTGCCCCCGGCCGACGAGCTGGCCTCGGGTCGATGGCCCGAGGTCGAGGTGCCCCGCCAACGGCGACCGGACCTGTCCCGTTGATCACGGGCCTGGCGGGGGTTCGATCTGCGCAGGCCACGCCAAGCCATGATCACCGTGGGCGGGAGGTGAGCGACCGGCCCACGGGCGGAGGGCTGGCTGCGGCAGGATGGACGCCGCAACGCCCCGACGGAAGGACGCCCCGATGCCCGCCAGCGACCCGACAATCCTCGCCACCAGCATGGGCTTCTTCCGGGGCGACCGGGGCCCCGCCGACCTGCGCCCCGGCCCGGTCTTCGAGTTGGCGGCCGAGCTGGCCGAGGCCGGTCCGCAGCCGCGGATCTGCTACCTCGGGCAGGCCCTCGGGGACCAGCCCACCTCGCTGAGCGCGGTCTACGGCGCGTTCGCGGACACCCGGTTCCGGCTGTCGCACCTCAACCTGTTCCCGATGCCGAACGTCGAGGACGTCCGCGCCCACCTGCTCGCCCAGGACGTGGTCTGGGTCGGCGGCGGCAGCGTGGCCAACCTGGTCGCCGTCTGGCGGGTGCATGGGCTCGACGAGATCCTGCACGAGTGCTGGCAGGCTGGCGTGGTGCTGGCCGGGGTCTCCGCCGGTTCGATCTGCTGGCACGTCGGCGGTGCCACCGACAGCTTCGGTCCCCGCCTGCGCGGCTTCACCGAGGGCTTGGCCTGGCTGCCGTACGGCAACGGGGTGCACTACGACAGCGAGGCCGAGCGGCGCCCGCTCATGCACGAGCTGGTCGGCAACGGGACGCTGCCGACCAGCCACTGCACCGACGACGGAGTCGGCCTGGTCTACCGCGGCACCCGGCTGGTCGAGGCAATCGCGGACCGCGAGGGCGTCTCGGCGTACGAGGTCAGCCGCAGCGCGGACGGCAACGTCCAGGAGACGGTCATCGCCCCACGCCTGCTCGGCTGACCGTCATTCCTGCTCGCCTGACAGGCGGCGGCGGAGCACCGCGTCGAAGACCTGCGCCAGCTCGGCGGCGTCCTCCCCGGCGTGGTGCGTGTGTGACACGTCATGCAGGCCCAGCTCATTCTTGATCGTGCTTTGGTGGCTCTGACTCCACTCGCTGCCGGTCAGCCCCATCCAGTAGCTGCGGAGATCGATACCAGAGCCGGTGACACCGAACGGGCTGCGGCCGACGAAGCGGACGAAGTACCAGTGCACGAACATCCCGTCCCAGACGGCGGGCGCGGCGAGGAAGACCGGGCGGCCGATTCGGCGCAGGCCGTCGACCCAGGTCGCGGCGGCCGACATCGCCTCCTGCGCGGTGGGCGCCTCCCGCAGCAGGCGGTCCCGGTCCAGGCCGGAGACGGCCAGCGCCGCCGGCACGAACTCGTCGGAGATGGGACGCAGCTCCGTGTAGAAGGTCAGATCCGGTTGGCCGGCCACGGCCATCCCCAGCGAGATCATGCTGTACGGCCCGGGGATCGGCCCGTCCGCCTCCACATCGACGGCGATGTACAGCTCGGGCAAGGTCGAGTTCATCCCACCTCCAACAGCGCGACATCGAACCGGGAGGGTAGCAATGCTCGCCGAGGCGCGGCGGAAGCGACGATCGATCGCCCGGCCCGTCGAATCGGAGCCACGTGGGTCGGCCCAATCGGCACCCGCGTAAGCTGGCTGGTCGTGAGTCTCTCCATCGGCATCGTCGGCCTGCCCAACGTCGGCAAGAGCACGCTTTTCAACGCGTTGACCAAGAACGACGTGCTGGCGGCGAACTACCCGTTCGCCACCATCGAGCCCAACGTCGGCGTGGTCGGGCTGCCCGACGAGCGGCTGGGCAAGCTGGCCGAGATCTTCTCCTCGCAGAAGGTGCTGCCGGCCCCGGTGTCGTTCGTCGACATCGCCGGCCTGGTTCGCGGCGCGTCGAAGGGACAGGGTCGGGGCAACGCCTTCCTGGCCAACATCCGCGACGCCTCGGCGATCTGCCAGGTCGTCCGGGCCTTCTCCGACCCGAACGTGGTGCACGTCGACGGCAAGATCTCCCCGGCCGACGACATCGAGACGATCAACACCGAGCTGATCCTCGCTGACCTGCAGACCCTGGACAAGGCGCTGCCCCGGTTGGAGAAGGAAGCCAAGCTCCGCAAGGACCGGGCCGCCGCGGTCGCCGCCGCGAAGGCCGCCATCGAGGTGCTCGACGGCGGCACCACCCTCTACTCCGGCGCCGCCGCCGCCAAGATCGAGCTGGAGCATCTGCGCGAGCTGCACCTGCTCACCACCAAGCCCTTCCTGTACGTCTTCAACGTCGACGAGGCCGAGCTGGCCAACGATGCGTTCCTCGACGAGCTGCGCGCCCTGGTCGCTCCCGCCGAGGCCGTCTTCATGGACGCCAAGATCGAGTCTGAGTTGGTGGACCTGCCCGAGGAAGAGGCCCGCGAGCTGCTGGAGTCGATCGGGCAGAACGAGCCCGGCCTCAACCAGCTCGTGCGGGTCGGCTTCCGCACACTCGGCCTCCAGACGTACCTCACGGCTGGCCCCAAGGAAGCGCGCGCCTGGACCGTCCCGGTCGGCGCCACCGCGCCGGAGGCCGCGGGTGTCATCCACAGCGACTTCCAGCGCGGCTTCATCAAGGCCGAGGTGGTCTCCTACCACGACCTGGTCGAGCACGGTTCGATGTCGGCGGCCAAGGCGGCGGGCAAGGTCCGCATCGAAGGCAAGGAATACGTCATGCAGGACGGCGACGTCGTCGAGTTCAGGTTCAACGTCTGAATATGGCCTGTTCTCGCAGGTCAGGCGGTTGAGTCGTTGCCCGGGGGCACGTCGGGGGCACAACCCCCACGCGTCATCGACGGCGCGGCGGGTGCGTTCTTCCGAGTCCGGCATCAGGTGGCCGTACGTCGACAGGACCAAGGTCGCGTTCTCGTGCCCCAGCCGCTCGGCGACCACGATGACCGACTCGCCCTGCATCAGCAGAACCGAGGCGTAGTGGTGCCGCAGGTCGTGACTCGTGGTGCCCTTCGATAGCCCAGCCCGCTCGACGGCCGCCGAGAAGATCAGCGAGCCGTAGTAGTCGTGCCGGTACGGGCTGGCGAAGCGAGTGGTGAAGATGGTGCCGTCGGCAGCCGGCGGGAATTGCGCCGAGTGCTCGCGGATAGCGGTCGCCACCACTTGGGGGAGCGGGACGGAGTTGGGTCAGCCCGTCGCCCCGGCACTGATAGGCGAACGGGATCCTCTACAGGTTCTCCGAGTCACTGGCCGCTTGTATTCGACCACGGTTCTCGCCAAGGTGGACGCGGCATTCCGTGCCGCTGAGTGCGCAGCCGCAAAGACAGCGCTCCCCACGCCTGGCGTCGATGACGTGATCGAGTCCGCGCTAGCGACAGGGAGAACATTGACTGTCGTAAGCAACAACTCCCGCGAAGCTGTCGTGGCGTACTTGAGGTCGCACAGCTTGCTGGACTCCTTTGAGGCTGTCATCGGCCGGTACGAGGGGTTGAACCCGGAACTTCTCAAGCTGGATAGGCATCTACTGGACCTTGCACTCGAAGGAATCGACGCCCAGCGGGCGACGTCTGTCCTGGTAGGCGACTCCACGACCGACATCCAAGCCGCTCAAGCAGCAGGCGTCGGCAGCGTCGGCTACGCGAACAAGCCAGGGAAGAGCGAAGCCCTCACCCAAGTTGGCGCAGACGCGGTCATCCGCCAGATGGCCGAGCTTGCAACGGTGCTTCGTGACGCGCCTCGCCACTGGTGACTTGGGCAGCGCGGACAGGAAACCAGCCGGACTGCCGGCGCGTCTAGTCCCACCACATGTTTGACAGAGTCGTCCCACCTGATGCTTGTCAGCCTAGGTTTGTTGCGTCTCCAAATGTGACGTCAGGTCGCTACGCGAAGATCACGAGGTTCGGGCGAAGCGCCGGATTCATCGATCATCAGCGGGCCGGATGGCAGCGAGGTTCGTCCCGTCGGTGGTCTTGGCAATGAGTTCCTTGAACCGGACCGGGTCGGATTCGGCGATAGCGCGGGCCGCAGCCATCCTGCGGTGAAAGTTCGACGGGTAAAAGGACTCGTCCAGAATGAAGCCTCGGGCCAGCCATTCGCGTGTGGTGTTGTGGTCGCACTCGACGAAGGCGGTGAGACAGGCTGCGCGATACCACGCGCGAAGGTCGGCAACCTCCTCATCTTGGGCTTGGCTACCCGTCGTGGGCTGACTGCTGGTCAGCGCCTCAGGCGACTCGTACACGAGCACGGCCTGCGACCAATACCAGGCGCGGACTGCGCAGACGCGTTGCAGTAGCGGTCCAGAGGTGACGACCGAGATGAGGTACTCCTGGACCCTGCGACGGCCCACCGCCGTCAACATCGGCTCGATGAGTTGGCGATTGGCGGCCACATCTTCGTCGCAGACCACAGCGGCCAGGACCCGATCGGCCAGGGTGGCCGCCAGGTCAGGACGTTCTCGAAGAACGCAGGCAAGCTGCCAGCGCTTGCCGTTCCTCCGGTGGTAGCGACGGAACGACTCGTTGCTCGCGAACCTCGGCGGCAGTTCGGGCTCTACCCAGTCTGAGTTCAGCTCAGCCAGGAGGTCATCAAGCTGCCGCTCGAACTCGCCAGCCAGGTCGCCGTCTGCCCATGCGTCCATGCCGACATCATCTCCGCCGACCCACTCCGTCATCGACTGGCCGAACGGATCTTGTAAAGGACGTGGTGGGCCGCGAGTGTCAAGCATGTCCCGTGACCGGACACCGGACTGCCGGCGATGTTGTGCAAAGTTTCTGTACGTCTTCAAGGCGGCCCGAGACGGGCCGCACGCGCCGCCGCCTGGGCGCGCGTCCGTCGCTCCGCTGGCGCTCCGACTCCGGCCACGCAGAACGCCCGGCGGCTGGCGCGGAGAGCGGGGAGCCCGGGGGCCGCCGCTGACGGTAAGCGGCGAGAGTGGTGGAGGTTGGTCGGCCGGCAGCCGGCCGAGCCGCGCCCGATCGGCGCGGCGTAGGGAAGGGCACGACAGGTCCGCGCGGCGGGTCGCGGCGGCGGGCTGGTCGCGGTTACCGCGCCTCCGGCGGGGGCGCAACGACTCCGAGATGGTCCGGGGTCCGTCGGCGGGGTTGCGGTCCGTGGGTGGTTGCGCAGGACCATCCCGCCAGCCGGCGACCCGGGCGAGCCGAGCAGACCACCACCCGGTCCGCCAGCGTCCGAACGTGCGTCAAGGTCCGCTTGACGTGGCGGGCCGGGCGGAGGCCCGCTCCCCAGGAGGGCGGGTCGGCGGCAGACGGGATGGCAGGATTGGCCTCGTTCTGACGACCAACGGAAGGCACCAGGATGTCTGGCTGGGTTGATCTCTTGAGTGAGTCGCACGGCATCCGGGCGATTTATGGTGAGGACCTGCCGGCGCTGACGTCGGTTGACCTCCATGAGTTGGTCCTGCATCGCGACGGGCCACGCGCTACGTTGCGCTTTGACCTTTCCCAGTTCCCCAAGTCGCCACCAAAGAAGTGGGCGGATCAAGGCTTCAACGTCGTTCAGGTCCAACTCACGCTGGTGGATGTGCTGCACCTGACCATGGTCGGTTGGACGACTCGCGCTCTGCTTGACATCAATGTCGAGCGCATGGGCAAAGCGCTTTCGTTGAGGGCTAACAATGGCCCGGTGGGTATCAACATTGACGCCCGATGGCTTGTTCTGTCACACCTGTCGGCCTATTGCGGTGCCTCGGCTGAGTGACTATCTGGGTGACGACGGGTACGAGCGGCGGCGGACGTCCACGGACGATCCCAGACGGTTGCCGCAGGGACATGCCCATAACCGCGCAGGTCAGCGAGCCGTGTTGGTTGCCTGGGGGTCAAGGGGTCATCCTGCTGTCCCGCGACGCGACTGGGAGCCTACGGTTGCTGTGTGCCGCGCATCGAGCTGACTACGGACGTCCAGGCGGTCCCGGAAACCGTCTTCGACGCTTGCCTCGACGTTGAACTGCACACCGCGTCCATGGGGACTACTAGCGCCGAACGGGCGGTCGGCGGCGTAACGACCGGACGGTTGAGGGCCGGAGACGCCGTCACGTGGGAAGCCAGGCACTTTGGCCTCCCTTGGCGGATGACGGTTCGGATCACTGACTACCGGCGGCCGGACGGCTTCACGGACAAGCAGATCAGCGGCCCGTTCGGCCGATGGCACCACGAGCACAGCTTCAAACGGAACCCGGCTGACTCCTCGGCAACCGTCATGCGGGATGTCATCGACTTCACTGCACCGATGGGACCGATTGGCCGCCTCGTGGCCAGCCTCATCCTGCGGCCGTACCTGCAACGCCTCATCGCACGCCGCAACACCCATCTAGCTGCGACCCTGGCAAGGCTTCCTCGCCCAGCCGATGAGGAGGCGGGGGCGGAGATGCCCGGTGACGGCGGGGCACAGATGGGGCACAAGACAGTGTGAAACGTCGTCAACCAGCAATCAACAGTGGCAGCCCCAGACGCCCTGTGAGCAGGCGGCGAACACCATTCCCGATGGTAGCGGCATAGCGTCTCTTAGTTCCGCTTCAACGTCTGAATCCGGGGCGATTGCGTAGTCGGGCGGCGGGTGTGGTGAGCTGGGGATCTGTGGGTTGAGTGGCCTCTGTGGAGGCGGTAGGAGCGGATGAGGCCGTGTAGGTGATCATGGAGTTCTCTAGGCTTCACGACACCCCGAGGACCTCACCCGCCGATGGCATCATCTCCCATCCCCGCGCTGGCAGTGACAACGCCCGTCACCGAAACTGCTCCCACACCGGTCACCGAAAGTGAGCACGGTGGGCTGCGGCAGGCGCTGACCGAGGTCCCGGACCCGCGTGACCCGCGCGGGGTGCGGTATCCCCTCGCCGGCCTCCTCGTGGTCGCGGTGTGTGCCGTGCTGGCCGGCGCGTCATCGTTCGCGGCGATCACGGATTGGCTGCACGATCTGGACGAGCAGGCCCAGGACCGGCTCGGCTTCGCCCGTGGTGTCCCCGTGGGCACGACGGTGTGGCGACTGCTGACCCGCCTCGACGCCGACCTGCTCAGCACGGTCCTAGCCAGCTGGCTACGGACCCGCGCCCGGCCGGCCGCGCCCCCGCCGAAGCGGTATCGGACGGTGATCGCCGTGGACGGGAAAACTCTGCGCGGGACCCGCCGACCCGACGGCGGACACGTCCATCTGCTATCCGCGTTAGACACCAGCACCGGCGTCGTCCTGGCCCAGGTCACCGTCGAGGCGAAGAGCAACGAGATTCCCGCCTTCGCACCGCTGCTCAACGCCATCGAAACCGTGCTGGGCAGCCTGGTGGGCCTGCTGTTCATCGCCGATGCCCCGCACACCCAGACCGCCCACGCCCACGAGATCGCCGCCCGAGGCGCCCACCTGATGATCCCCGCGAAAGGGAACCAGCCCACCCTGTTCAAGCAGCTCAAAGCTCTGCCCTGGCCCCAGATCCCGGCCGGGGACAGTACCCGCGACACCGGACACGGCCGCCGCGAGACCCGAACCGTCAAAGCCATCACCGTGCGCACCCCCGGCGGCATCGCCTTCCCCCACGCCGAGCAGGCCATCCGGATCACTCGCACCCGCACCCTCGGCGGCAAGACCAGCCGTGAGACCTGCCACTACACGGTGTCCCTTCCCGCCAACCAGGCCCAACCCGCCGACCTACAGGACTGGGCCCGCCGCGAATGGCACATCGAAAACCGCATCCACCACGTCAGAGATGTCACGTTCCGTGAAGATCTCCACCAAGCCCGAACCGGCACCGGGCCCGCCGTCATCGCCACACTGCGTAACACCGCGATCGGCTATCACCGCACCAACGGCGAGGCCAACATCGCCCGTGCCACCCGACGCGCCAACCGCCGCCCACACGACCTCATCACCGCCGTGACCAGCAGTTACCCGACAACGCAATGACCCTGAGGGTCAAGCTGGTCAGGGGTTCACCGAATGTGGGGGTGTGGAACGGGTTTGGGAGTTGTGGGGTCGAATGTTCCGAGTAGGCGGCCCGGTGGATTGCGCTCAGGCGTGTGGAACGGAGCAGATGGCAGGGGGTTGGTGAGGTAGGCGGTGAGCAGCGGCCCTTCCAGCAGGTCCTGGCGCAGCGGCGCGCCAATGTGTTCCTCGACGGCTTCAAGCGCGGCACGGTCTGGAGGCATCGAATTCATCCTGGCCAGTCGTTCGGTTCTCGTCCAGAACGTATGTGGTCGCTGGCCTCGGACCGAGTAGGTAAAGCCGGGCTCGAACGACTCGACGCGTAGCCCGTTTCGAAAATGCTGGAGGCTGCTCTTACCCGACATGTTGTAGAACGAGAAGACCTCGGTGTCGGCCGACAACCCGGCGAGGACCTCGGGCCGGCTGCCCTCATAGCCGACCTCTTCGAAGCAGAATCCCCAGTTGTTGAGTACGCCAGCGCGCAACTGAGCGCCAGCGTGGTTGGGTGGGTACTTGTCCAATGCCGCCTGCCGGGTAAGCACTTCAGCCTGGGTGGAATCTGCCCCGTAACGATTGAGTAGGTCCTCGGGGGTCAGGTCGCAGCTGAAGGTGACGGTAAAACCAAGATCGACCCACTTCCATGGCCCATGGTCAGTGTCCATGATGTCCTCGCCTAGGAAAGCGGGCTGCACCCCGGGCAGAAGCCCGAAGCACAGCCCATGTTGCTACAGTTATTTAGTCACAGGGTGATCAGAACCGCGTATGCCTCCAGGTCCAACACCCGGTCAGTTTGGGCAAAACTCCTGAGCTTTCCGCCCGCCGCCGATTTCTGCACTCCAGGGACATGTGCACGGATGTGCCACGAGTATCAGGATCGTGCAGCCTTGAGTATGGCGATAATCTGCTCAAATGCTTTTAGGCGTTCGGGGTCGGACCGAAACTCGGCAGCTCTACTTTCGGCGCGCTCCAAGGCCGCGAGCGTCGGAGTAGCACCCCGATCCAACAGCATGCGAACGATTACAGGCGACCCGCCTGCCGCCGCACCAGTCAACGGTGTGCCCATTTTTCCCTCAATATAGTGAATGCTGGCTCCATGCTTCAGCAGCAGCTCTACCATGACTACATGGCCTTGAACGGCTGCCAACACCAACGGTGTCGCCTGCTTGACATGCGCACGACCGTCAGGGTCAGCACCTGCTTCAAGCAGCAGACGAAGAATCTGTGTCATGTTCCTGGGAGCGGCGAACCGCACTGGCACATCTTCGCCATATTCGCCGATGCGCTGATCCGGGTCCGCATTCGACTCTAACAGAAGTCGGACCACCTCCGCTTGTTCTGCCCAGATAGCCCGATCCAAAGCCGTGCGAGACCGATCAACGATGTTTCTGGCATCAACCGGGACACCCGCGTTAAGTAGCCGGGCGACTTGCTGTAGGTCACCGATTTCCGCGGCGTGTCCCAACTGTTGTATCTCGTCCATGGCATGAAAGTTTGCCAGTCCCACCGCGTAATGTCACGCCGCAACTTTCTCTAACCGTCTTCTGGTTATCCGCAATCCCCATTCGGGTGACCGTGCTCCGTATGCCGCAGAAGCGTCGGTAGGACCAGTGATAGCTGGCTCCCACCGACGCTTCGCAAGCTAGTGTTACGTCCTACTTATCTGCAGGAAACATCGTGATAACGTCAACCAGTCCCCACTCGTTGGGGAACCGTGAAACCACCAGAGTTACGTAGTCGGCGGCCCCGCCGTTTCCGTATTGGAGTGACTTCTTGCCAACATTTCCGTAGGCGAACGTCTTCTCGTAGTAGCCCTTAGCGTTCAGTATCCAGGGTCCCGAATCCTTAAGGCCCGCGTCGAAGATAATCGCTAGGCCCCTTTTTGTTACTGTCGGCAGAAAGAGGCCCTTGCTGTTGTCCTGGTTAGAACCACCCTCGAAGTGAGTGTCGAGCATGTCCTGGATAGCCTTCAGGGATAGCTGAACGTTACCCGACGGAGGAAAGTTGTAACATGCTGCACTGGCCGCGATAAGCGGGTAGCGAATGGATCCCGCAGCGGCTGCCGGAGTCGCCGTACAGGGTGGCGAGGACAAGGCGAACAGCGGAGCAAAACCGACGAATGCGGTTTGTGAACATTGCAGTACAGTGCCGGCAGCTGCACAGCTTCCACTGCCAGAGTTGAATGTCTGGCCAGGCGGAGCCGTCAAGACGGCACGGTAGCCCACCTGCCATCCGCCCGCGCAGTTCACCGCAATGGTGTCGCCTTGGACGCACGTGTAGCCGGTCGGGGTCGTCGTGGCCTGCAAGCATCCCGCGCAGGAACCAGCGGCGATCGGATGAGATACACCCTGGGGATCTATCGCGAAAGCGTTGTACGAAATACTCGCCATTGGGATGGTACATGTCGTGCTCGCGTTGGCCGTCCACGCGATGCCCGCCAACATTGCGGGCGACCCGGTGCCCCACTGGTACGAGCCGCTGTAGCTCGGACTGTTGACCTGACAGCTGAAGGGAACCGCAGCCGTGGATGCTAAGCCTGCCGCAGCGTAACCGGCTCCGGCGCCGATAGAGTCGAACGCCTTGTCAAAAGCGCCCAGACTACCTGCCGCTGACGCAATCTGCCCCTTGGATACAGCGTATGCCGGACCGCTGATTCCCGCTAGCATCGTTATGGCCGCAATCACGGCCACGCCTAGTTTGCCGATACGTTTCACGACTTCCCGCCTCCCCTTGGTGACCCGTCACATTGCCTATCACACGCCGAATTCCATCGACAGCTGAAGATCATAGGAGGGTAATTTTGAGGAGTCAAGGAACAATTACCGACCGTAGTGTAATAAAGATCACGTGAACTATTCATTCGTGAATTTGTTGCAAAATTCTTGCGCGCTGCAACCGGCTACGAACCTCTGGCGGGAATCGCAGGGCGCCTTCGGAACGGATGGCCGTCGCGATCCCCTGATGACACCATGTGCTGCCATCCTCTACACCGAATCCATAACCGAACCCTTGTTACGCAGTTGGCAACTCTCCTCGCCACGCGTCGAGCGCTCGGCGTACCTGCGGCCACTCTTCACCGATGACGCTGTAGTACACCGAATGGCGGACATGACCGTCACGCAGGATCCGATGGTTGCGGAACAAGCCGCCGCAGCAGGGTGGTTCGAGGGGCAGACGGGAAGGCAACGCGAGCACCGGCTGCGTTTGCATCGAGGCTGGATACTCTCACCATGAACCAGATCTGGCCGGTTCTTCTAGTCGCCGCGCTTGGTGTAATAGGCACCCTCGGGGCCGCTATTTCGACCCAGGTCCTTACCACTCGCCGAACCGACTCAAGCGCATCCAGTACCGGGCCGACCTGCTAGACAGCTTCCTCGCCCACACCGGCCTGACCCTCGAACCCGATTCAACCTAACCATTCAAGATCTGTAGCGGCGATGGAGTAGTTTCCGACTCGTGCGGGCTGCTTTGGTGTACCTAGCGCGTAGCAGGCCACTTGCTGCGTTTCGCGGGTCGCCGGCAGCGTTGCGACGAACATGGTGTCGCTAGCCGGACCGCTCTCCAAGCGCCTGGTTCAGCGCGGTGCCGAGTACCACCAGCAGCGCGTCACGAACGGAGGTCCGCTCGCGCGCGTCGAACCGCACCACTGGCACCTGATCGTTGATCGCGAGGGCCCAACGGATCTCCGTCAGCTCGTGCGCCATCTGGCCATGAAAGGCGTTGACGCCGACGACGAAGGGCAGGCCGCTGTGCTCGAAGTAGTCGATGGCGGGGTAGCAGTCGTCGAGCCGGGCGCTGTCGACCACGACGAGCGCGCCGAGCGCGCCGTGGGCCAGGTCGTCCCACATGAAGCCGAACCGCGCCTGTCCGGGCGTACCGAAAAGGTAGAGCTTGAGGCTCTGGTCAATGGTGACGCAGCCGAAGTCCATGGCCACCGTGGTCGTGGTCTTCTGCGATTCGAGGCCGAGGTTGTCGATGCCGAGCGCAGCCTCGGTCATTTCCGCCTCGGTCGTCAGCGGTGCGATGTCGGAGATGGCGCCGACGGTGGTGGTCTTACCAACGCCGAAGCCGCCTGCGACGACGATCTTCACGGGCATCGGCACGGATGGTCGGCCGTGGCTCGGGTCGACCTCAGGAGATTGCGCTAAGTCCATCGATCACTCTCTGAATCACATCGGGGTTGGTAGGTTCGGCGCCGTGACGCACGTGTACGTCCAGGTAGCCGGCGGCCCGCAGGTCGCCGACCAGGACCTTGGTCACGCCGAGCTGCAGTCGTAGCTGAGCGGAGACCTCCGCCACCGAGAGCGGCTCGGCGCAGAGCAGGACGATGTTGCGCATCTCGAAAGTCAGGCGCGACAGCTCGGGCGAGTCCCAGTTCTGGCCCGGATGCCGCGCTGTCACCTGGGTTTCCAGCCTGATTGTGGGGTCGATTCCCGCCACTCGTCCCGAGGTCAGTACGAAGGGACGCGGAACGTGGGCGACGGCAGCATCGGCCGTTGCCGGGGCGGTCGGCACCTGCCCACCGAATTGCTCGACCGGCGCTACGGCCCGCAGATAGGGGCGGATCCGGACGTCTGGCGCCGGCTCCTCCCAGTTCTGTTCCTTCCAGTGCATGACGTCGCTGTTGGCTCGCTCAGCCCTGAACCGAGTTCTTCAGCTCAACGATGAGCTGCGGGGTGAGCGCGCCACCTGCTCGGGTCGTGAAGAGGGTCATCTCGTATGCCACCGTGCCAAGGTTTGCCGAACGATCGGCCACGACACCGAGTACCGATCCGCTGCTGATGGCGGTGATCATCAGGTAGCCGTCGGTCATGTCAATGATGATCCGATTGAGCATCCCGAGGGCGTACCAGTTGGCGGCGCCAGCGGCCATGCTGGTCATCCCGGACACCACTGCGGCCAGCCGTTCCGCGTTCGGTCGGTCCTTGCTCGCCGACATCGCCATCAGCAGGCCGTCCGAAGAGACAGCGATCGCCTCCACCACCCCGGCAGTGTTGGTGGTGAACGCATCGAGCAACCAGTTGAAGGTCCTCGCCTCATGGCTGAGGCCGGCGAAGTCTCTGTTCGGGGTGTACGGGACGTTGTCGTGGAGGAATGGACTGGTCATCGTGGTGAACTTTCTTCGCGGTGGTAACTCGGGCTTACCTCACTTAGGGCGCGCTGGATGCCCGCCTCGAACTGGTTGATCTGGCGGCGAACCTCGTCGGGATTCTCGGGCGCTCGCGCGCCGCTGTGGTAGCTCGAGACCGGATCGGGGTCGCGCAGGCTGGCACCGGGTATCCGTCGGGTGAGTTGGGGCGTGCCCGCCGCCGCTGGTCGGGCTTGCGAGGTCGGGGGAACGACCAGTGACCCCGAGCCGCCCATGGACACGGGGCCGCCCACCACGGGGCTCGCGGACACCTCGGCGGAGAGGGTGACGGCACCGCCGGGGGGTGCCGCGGTGGCCGGGCTGTCGAGCGGGGCGAACGCGTTCCATTTGGCGCCGGTGGAGAGTGCCTGCCTCGCCCGGTCGAGCAGCGCCGGGTTCAGCGATAGCTCGGTGGGTGGCTGGCCGACCGAATCGGCAGGTGCACGTCCCGCGATGCCCGGCCTGCCTGAGCTCGGTGCTCCCGCTGGGGTGCCGACCAGGAGGCGGGAATCGATGTCTATTTCGGCAGTGACGCCACCACCCGGAGTCGTGGTGAGGCCGACCCGCCAGTTGTGTCGCCGGGCCAACCGACCGACGACGAAGAGCCCCAACAGTTCGGTCGGTACGAGATCGAGCCGCTCGCGTCGGGTCAGGCGTACGTTCTCCTCGACGAGCCGCTCCGGGGGCATGCCGATGCCGTGGTCGACCAGCGAGATGCGTACCCCGTCAGGGTGCTTCTGGGATATGACCGTGAGCCGGGTGTGGGGCGGTGAGAAGGCGGTGCCGTTCTCCATCAGCTCGGCGAGGGTGAGCGTGAGGTCGCCGATCGCGGCCGGGACGACCGAAACGTCGTCGGTAACCTCGACGTCGACTCGGGTGTAGTCCTCGATTTCGCCGAGCGCGAGCCGGACCACGTTGCCGAGCGGCAGCGGAGCCATGTGCTCCTCCGAGTTGTTCCAGCCCGAGAGGACCACCAGGCTGTTCGCGTTGCGGCGCAGCCGGCTGGAGACGTGGTCCAGCCGGTAGAGGTGCTGCAAGCGGTCCGGATCGGTCTCCTGCTGCTCCAGCCGGTCGATGAGCGCGAGCTGCCGACCGACGAGGTTCTGGGTGCGCCGACCGATGTGCCCGAACATCTGTGCCACGTTTCGTCTACTCGCGGCCTGCCGCTCCACCAACCGTGCCGCGGTATGTTGCACCCGATCGAAGGCGCGCGCCAGGTCGCCGATCTCGTCGTTGCCGCTGACGTCGATCGGGTCAAGGCGGACCGGCGCCGGTGACTCCGTCTCGTCGTCGGCGATGCGGACCAGTTCCGCCTCCGAGAGGCGGGCGATTCGCTCGGCGGAGCTGGTCAGCCACGTCAGCGGGAGTGCCACGAAGCGGGCCACCGCGACGCTGAGGGCCACCACCAACAGGAGCGCGAGCAGCACCAGCCCGCCAACCGTGTACGCGGTGGTGAGCGCGCGGCGTTGTTGGTTGGTGACCTCGGTGATGATGTCGGCGACGAGTTTCTTCTTGACGAACTCGCCGAGTCGGCCCAGCGAGGAGACCGCGGGGAAGATGGTGGTGACCGGGACTGTTGCGACGGCGGACCTCGGGTCGGCTGCCCCCAGAGCCAGGAAGTCTTGTCCGGTTCGGGCGATCACCCCAGTGTTGAGCAGCAGGTGGAGTGCGGTCTGCTCACTGGTGGCGAAGGCGTGGAACCGGTCGAGCTCCACCTGCAGCGATGCCAGCGTGGCGATGTAGCGGGTGCTGACGGACTGGCTCGGCGCTGCGGCAGTGAGGAGGAGCAGCGTCCCCGCGGCACTGATCTGCTCGTCGGTGCGCAGCAGTGCGTCGAGAGCGACAAGCTGACGACCTGCGGCGGTCGCGGTGTCCGCATCGGACAGCAACTGGGGTGCCTCGATGAGCGGCTCGATCACGCTCGTGAAGCTCGTCAGTGTCGCGTCGGCGCTGGTCTGGTGCGCCAGGATGGCGGTACGCGTATCGGTGATCTTGCGAACGCCGTCCAGCGCCGCGACGATCGGGCCAGAATGGTCGACGTCGACGTTTGCGCGCAGATCCTCGACCTTGTCGTCTACCGTCGTCGACTGCTGCACCACAGACGCATGGTCGGCCACGCCGAGCAGGTAGCCGACGGAGAGTAACCGCTCCTCCTGCAACTCCTGCACGACCGTGCCGACCAGCTCCGCGGTGCGTGCGGCGACGGCGGCCCGGTCCGCTCGTGCTGCGGCGTCTGCCCGCTCGGCGACCACCGGCACGGCCAGCGCAGCCATGCTGAACAGCGGAATGACCAGCAGGACGGCGAGCTTTCCCCGGATGCGGAGTTTATCGAGCAGCATTTGTCCGGCTCCAGTGCGTCGGGCTGCTGTCCTCGTCGAGCGTGGGGTATCTAGCCTGCGCGTAGCCGCCGCGTCCGTTCGGCAGGGTCGACGGTGTGGCTGGCCGGAGCGCGGTCGACGAAGACGGTGGGTTGGCGTCGGGCCCGGCGGCGCGTCGTCTCCGGCGCGCCCTGCGAGGAAGGGCGACCCACACCGCGGCGACCGCGAGGGCAACCGCGAGAGCGGCGACGCCCAGGACGAGTCGCCGCTCGCCGTCGAGGTCATCGACCCGAGCAGAAAGCCGTGCGTCCAACTCGCCGAGGATGGCCGTGTTGAGCTTGACCGCGGCGTTCTGGGCGGCGGCGCGGGCCGCACTGATCCTGGTGACGTCGACGACGAGACTCGTCGCGGCGCTGGAGCCACCGCCCACGGGGTCAGCTCCGTCTGACTTGTCACCCCTGCCGTTGGAGGTCGGCTTGGCGGTAGCGGCCGGACTCGGCTTCGCTCTGGTCGCGAAGGTGACGGCGCCCAACGTCTCCATCGCCCGCTGGAAGGCGTCGATCTCGCCGAGCACTCCGCCGCTCAGGCTGACCTTTTCGGTCTCTGCTGCAAGCAGGTCGTCGATCAGGTCGCTGGCCGAGGAGACCGCCGCTGCGCGGTAAGCGCCGAGGTCGGCGATCGTTCGCTCGTGGTCCGTCGTGTTCTGGGCTGGGGCGATCATCGCGAGGTCACTGAATCGCCCGACGTACACCAGTGCCTCGGGCAGTTCCTCGGCCGCACCGTCCTGCAAGTAATAGGTGTCGGCGACGGAGTCGCGCGCTAGTCCGGAAGCTTCGCGTACTTTGCGGTAGAGCCCCAGGAGCAGGTCGGCGGCCTCGCTGTAGGCGGCCATGGTGCTGGCGGCTTTGCCGGTGGCACGATCGGGTAGCGCGTCGATCTTCGCGCGGAGCCCGGCCCAACGCTCGCGTGCCAGCAGGTCGCCGCCCAGCCGGGTGTCGACCACGGCCATCTCGGCTACCGCCTCCTTGAGTGGCTCACCCGAGACGGGCCGACCGGCCACGGCTGCGGACTGGGCATCCACCAGCGCGACGGCAAGTTTGCCCAGTGGACGGAGATACTCGGCGCCGTCGCGTTCTCGCTGCACACTGACACGGTCGTCGCCGGTCGGATGAGCATGCTGGAAGAGAACCGCGACGGGTGCCAGGAGCAACACCGCGATCAGTGGGGGCAGGCCGAATCTGAGCGCCTCCGGCCAACTCCGGGACCGCCGCCGCGCAGGCAACTCCATGTTCTGTTCCTCCGGAAGGTCAGGAGGGCGACTAGCCCCACTGGTGGGTCTCGTGCACGCGGTCGGATTGACGAAGCCTGCGACGGGCAGTCCGCACCGGGACGACCAGTTGCCTGGCCGCTGGCCGATCACGTGTTGCCGTCGTGCTCACGACGAGCCATAGGTGTCGCGCAGATGAATGAAAGGTCAACTAAGGGTTGCGAGAAGCCGAACCCTTGTCTCTGCCTGATAGCCCGAGTCAGCCCCTGAGCTGGGAAGCTCGTGCTGGTACGGGCAAGTGGTCGCTGTGCACTTGCGCTGCAGCGGCCAATATCGCCGCGTGGCCGTGGCACTGCCGGCGAGGCGATGTCCGGCCCGGCAGCGTCACAAGCTTCGATGCCTTCAAACGGGAGTGGCGCGGCGGTAGGGTGACCGGCGTGGATGATCGGCTGCTGCTCAGTTCGTCGTTCGGCGCGGCGGCGACCGCGTACGCCGAACATCGCCCGGACTACGCGCAGGCCGCGGTGCGTTGGGCGCTTGAGCTCGTGCCTGGCCCGCGAGTGCTCGACCTTGGCGCCGGCACCGGCAAGCTGTCCGCCACGCTTGTCGCGCTGGGTGCGGATGTTGTCGCGGTCGAGCCCGACCCGGCGATGCTCGGCGAGCTGCGCCGCGCGCTGCCCGCCGTCCGTGCCCTGCCGGGAAGCGCTGAAACGATCCCGTTGCCGGACGCGTCCGTCGATGCCGTGCTTGCCGGCAATGCGCTGCACTGGTTCGACATGTCGGTCGCAGGGCCGGAAATCGCCAGAGTCCTCGCGCCCGGAGGCAGTCTGGCCGGCTTGTGGAACGTCATGGACGACCGGGTCGATTGGGTCGCCGGGCTCGAGCGGGTCAGCGGAAGCGCGGCCATTGGTCCCCGAGACACGCTGAGCAGTTGGCGCGCGGCGACGGCAGGCATGCTCGTTCCCAGCTCTGGCCTGGTCGGGTTCGGCTCGCCGGAGCAGGTCGAGTTCCCGCACGGGCAGCGCCGAACCGCCGACTCCCTCGTCGCGACACTCGCGACGCGGGCAGGGATGCTGGTCATGGCAGATCAGGACCGGGAGGCGACCCTCGGCGGGATCCGCGACTTCCTCGCGAGCAGGCCCGAAACCGCGCAAGGCGAGTTCACCCTGCCGATGCTGACCGGCGTGCTGCGCGTCCGGCGGCCAGAAAAGATCGACCAATCGCTGGGTCCTGGTTGCTAGCGTGACCGGATGCACAGCGAGCTCCAGGCAGCGGTAGACGACCTCTACGCGGTGTTCGGCCGGTACCCGCTGATCGAGGACGTCGAATACTGTGATCACTGCGTCGACCCGGAGCAGGTTCTAGCGCTGCACCGACCGCCACTTCGTCAGGTCACTGCTGAGCAGCTCGGTCCGTTGCTGTTCAGCTCGACGACGACGTGGGGTGATCAGAGATACCTCAATCACTTCCTGCCTCGCCTCCTGGAGTTGGTGGCGGCTGGCGACATGGACGACTGGAGCTACGAGGTTTTCTTGCCGTCTCGACTCGAAGACTTGTGGCGGTCGGGTTCGGACGACGAGCGCAGTGCGATCAGCGACTTCGGGTGGGCCTGGTGGCGCGAAACCATCTCGACGTGGCCCAGCGCGTGTGAGGTAGGGGATGTGTTGAACACGATCGCCGATTGCGGACAGGACGTTTCGCCGTATCTCGCCGAATTGGAGGGGCGCGTCGGAGAACCCGCAGCCCGGCAGCTTGCCGAACTCGTCAGCCGCCTCGTCTTTCGAAGGCGACAGGACGACCAGTTCTGGCGCGAGGTCGACGATTGGCTGTCGGGCCCGGCACCCGCGAATGTGCTCGTTGCCGAACTCTCGGCGACCGCAGATCCCGACGTGGCCCAGCAGCTCAGCGATGCATACGAAAAGCTGGCCCTGTGGCGACAGACGCGATCGGCCAACACCGGACGGTGACAGGGCTTTGGGGCGACCCGGCTCCAGGTTGGCACCGACCTGGTTGGACGCAACGAGGATCCCTACTTACTGAGGCGGGCCGTGCAGACCACGTGGCCCTTTGGGTCGCGCCATGCTCCCTCGGCGGAGGTGAACCAGGCGCGTACCTTCGTTTCGATGGCGCGCGTCAGCTCCGGCCGGAGTGCAGAGTCGGGCTCGACGCCGTAGAACGACAGTTGAGCCACTGCGAACGCGATGACCGGCTCAGGTCGATCGAAGACGAGTGCGTTGTCGTACCGATGCACGACGACTGACGTAAAGGTGGATTCGAGCATCTGGGGCAGGTTGTCGCTGTGGACTCGCGAGTTGGGCGGAACCGGCAGCTCGACCCCTGCCGCAGATACCAGGTCAGCCACGAGCGCGGATATCCGAGGCGTCGCGTCGGAGTGATTGACGACGGCTGCGAAGATCCCCTCCGGCCTGAGCACCCGCCGGCATTCGGCCAGCGCCCGCTGCACGTCGGGGACGTGGTAGAGCATGTGGCGCGCCGTGACGACGCCAAACGACGCCGCGTCGAAGGGCAGGTCCATCGCGTTACCGAGGTGCGCCGACACGCCGGCAACGCCGCCGAGTGCCTGCACGGCCGCGGGTGAGGTGTCCAGCCCCACAAGTCGGCCCTGATGGCCCTGCGCCGCCAAGTCGCGAAGAAAGGCCCCGGTGCCGCAACCGACGTCGAGCAGATCCGCGTCTCTGGACAGCGACACCGCCTTCAGGACGGTGCCGTCGACGTCGTTGGGGAGTTCGCTGTAGCGCTGGTGTGTGTGGATCCGCGTGGTCAGCGGTTCCAGCGAGAGATACTCCTGCACGTCAGAGATCGAGGGTTTCACTGGGTTTCCCTTCTTAACTCAGCTCAAGAAGTAGTCGGCTCTCCACCGCTTCTGCTCATCGACCGAGAAGTTCGCGAAGTCGCCCGCGGCCTCACACTCAAGTAGATAGCGCAACGCATCGACCGCGTCTTCAGAGCTCTGGGCCTCAAGGTGCGCCTTGGTCGCTCCCAGCCCTGCTCCACAAAGGAGCTGGATGTCGATCGAACAATGGGCATCCCAGCTCGACTCCTTGGCCAGCCAGATGGGGAGGACGTCGCTTAGCTGACCAGCGTTGAACAGTTGCAGGCAGCACAGATTCATGAGTTCTGTGTCCTGGTCGCTTTGATCGAGGTCTGCCTCTGCCTTGAGGATGTCGCGGATGTGCACCAGGTCCGCAGTCTTCGGGTGGAGGCCGTAACGGTCGAGACTCTCGTCAACGTTCACGCGTGATCAGCCGTGAGCTCGACGTAGTCGATGGCGTGGTGTCGGTGCGGCGATGGCTCAGACATGCGCCGATCGTGCACCCCGGGTACGACGGAACCACAACATGCAACGAAAGGTTGCGCGAAGGGCGCGGGCTGTCGTAGGTTAAGCGCAACCAAAGGTTGCGGAAGGTTGTGGGCATGGAACAGGGAACGATCGAACGCGACATCCACGTCAACGCGTCCCCGGAAATCGTCTTCGAGGTGGTCAGCCAGCCCGAGCACATGCGGGAGTGGTGGCCCGACGACGCGCGGTTCGAGTCGCTCGCCGGCGCGCCCGGCGAGCTGGTCTGGCGCGACGCCGACACCGGCGAGACGAAGACCGTCGCGCTCGCCGTCGTCGAGGTCGACCCGCCGAAGCGGTTCTCCTTCCGGTGGTGTTTCACCGAGCCGGACCGGAGCGGGCAGGCGCTGCTCGTCACCTTCGACCTGGTGCCCAGTGGCGCGGGAACGCTGGTCCGGATGACCGAGACCGGGTTCCGCGAGCTGGGTTGGGAGGTCGCTGTCCTGGAAGAGCAGTACCGCGACCACGAGAACGGTTGGGACCACTACATGCCCCGGCTGGGCGGGTACGTCGCGCGGCTGGTCGCGACCCCGTGAGCGCGGTGGTCGACGACGAGTTGTGGTCGGCGATCGGCGACCCGATCCGACGTACGATGATCGATTTTCTTCTCTCCGAGGGGCAGGGCACTGCCACGTCGCTGAGCAGGCGGCTGCCCGTCACGCGCCAGGCCGTCTCGAAGCACCTGGCCGTCCTGGACCGGGTCGGGCTGATTCACGCTGAGCAGGCCGGTCGTGAGCGTCACTACCAGGTCGACGAGGCACAACTCGCCCGCGCGGTCGCTCAACTGTCGGCGGTCGGCTCCACCTGGGACGCCCGACTCCGTCGGATCAAGCGGATCGCCGAGGCGATCGAGCGCAACCGCCACGACGAAGGAGAATGACAATCGTCGACATTCTGCACCGCGTTGGTGTCGTCGCCCCGCTCGACGACGTCTACGGTGCGCTGGCAACTCCGGAAGGCATCGCCGGCTGGTGGACCACCGACACGGTGGGCAAGAGTGAGGGCGGCGGGCAGTTGGCCTTCCGGTTCGGCGACGTCGGCGGCTTCGACATGGAGGTTCTGGAGCTGGATCGCGCCGGCCGGGTGCGGTGGCGGGTCATCGACGGTCCCGGATGACGTCAGGATCAGCGACTGGCACTGATCCTGGTGACGGCTGAACCGCCGGGGGGTCGCGCGCTCCGCCGTGAGATCGCGTACCCCCCGGCGAGCAGGCCGAGGGCCACGATCGCCACGGCGCAGAGCAGCAGCGTCGGGCGGGCGCCGATGGCACCCACCAGGGGCCCACCGAGCATGGTGCCCAGGGGCACCGCCAGCACGAGGATGGCACCGTTCGCGGCGAGCACCGCCGGCAGCTGCTCGGTCGACGTGCTGCGCTGGAACAGCGCCATCGAGGTGGACATGTACGGCGCCCAGATCAGGCCCGCCAGTGCGAAGGCCGGCAACGACACGCCGAGCGGTGCGCCCAGGCCGAGAGGCAGCATGGTGATCCCGAACCCGACGACGATGCCGATGGTGGTGACCCGCAGCGGCCAGCGGCGCAGGTAACCGGTCACCACCCCGCCGACGAGGCCGCCGACGCCGAAGGCGGTGTAGTAGATGCCGAGCAGCGTCGCGGAGGCGTGCAGGTCGTCGGTGATATGGATCGGCATGGCCACGTACACCGGTCCGAAGAGGAAGAAGAACCCGACGCTCAGCACCAGGAGGCCCAGCAGTGCGGGGTTGCGGCGGATGACCGCGAAGCCGGCGGTCCGCGAAGCGTCGCGCTCGGCCCGCTGTGCTTTGTCGGTGGCGGGAAGGGCGAGGCGGTACGTAAGGGCCAGCGCGGCGAATGTGGCGGCGTCGATGGCGAGGACCCACACCGGCCCCGCCCAGCCGATCAGGATGCCCGCCAGTGGTGGGCCGACGATCGTGGCGAACCCGGCGATGGTGCCGAGCACCGCGTTGGCGGGTAGGTGGTGTCGCTGCGGCAGCAGTTCGGCGATCAGAGTGAACCGCCCGGCCGAGCCCCACGAGTGCAGCAGGGCCGACGCGGCCAGCAGCACCACGTACAGCCCGATGGTGAGCACGCCGGCGAGATACGCGAGCGGGATCGCCGCGAGCGCCGAGGCCCGCAGGATCGCGTCCCACCCGGCAAGCTGGGCACCGCCGCGCCCGCGCAGCAGCCGGCCGAAGATGACAGTCCCGGCCGCGCTGGGCAGGGTGTACGCCGCCATGGCCACCGCGATCCAGGTGCCGCGCTGACCCGACGGTGCGAGTTGGATGGCAAGCCAGGTCACCGCGACAACCGCCATGCCGTCGCCCAGAGCGGACACGGCGAGACCGGGCAGGACGCGCCGGAGCTGCGGATGACTGACCACCGGCCAGTACGGCGAGGAGCGCGGGAAACGAGCGACGTCCATGGGCATGGTGCCAGCTCACCCGTCGGAAACCCTGCGGCTCAAGTAAGACTGCCGACAGCAGAATCAGCCCAGGGCGGAAAGGCGCCGGTGACCGGCTCCGGTTCCTTCACGTCGGGGGGTCGAGAAGACTCGACACCCCGGGTTTCCGGAAACCGGAGCCGATCACCCGCCGCTACTCCGCGCGGTAGACGGAGATGTGCGCTGGGCTGTCCGCGTGGAACGGTCGTCGCTGCCAGTCGGCGTACCGCTCGGTGAGCTGGAGCCCTGCCTGCTGTGCCATGGCGTCGATCTGGTGCGGCCAGGCGTACCGCATGGCGAACGGCTTGAGGTGCACACCGTCACCGTCGAAGGTGATGGTCTGCCGGATGAACCGCTGCGCCGGCCGGTCGTACCGGTGCAGCCGGATCGTCGCGGAGTCCTCGGTCACGGACCGCACCTGCACCTGCTCGTCGTCGTCGAAGCTGCGCGGGTCGGGCACGAACGCCTCGATGACGAATGCGCCACCGGGAGCCAGCACCCGGGCGACGTTGCGGAAGCAGTCCGCCTGGCGTTCGGCGTCCACCAGGTTGAACAGCGTGTTGTAGACCAGGTAGGCGAGCCGGAACTCACCGGCCACCGGTACGTCCGCCATGTCGGCGACGACCACCGGGATCCGGTCGCCGCCGGGTTTCGCCCGCAGTTGCGCGAGCATCTCCTCGGACGCCTCGACGCCGTGCACGGCGAGGCCACGCTCGGCCAGCGGCAGCGCGACCCGGCCGGTGCCGATCGCCAGTTCGAGAACCGGGCCGCCGTCGGCCAGGTCGGCCAGGAAGTCAACGGCGGGGGCCGGGTCCGGGTTGGTGCCGCCGTCGTCGTATCCGGCGGCCCAGAGCCGGCCGAAGAGGCCGGGATCGTCGAAGACCGACATCAGCGGCCTCCGGGGTTGGGGTCAGTGGCACCCAGCAGCGCCAGGGGAACGGTCCTGCTCACGAGGCCTCGATTCCTCAGGTCGAATGACTGTCGGTTCGGGGGACTTCGTGGTGTCAGGCATGGTGGCTGCTCCCTTCGCGCGGCTGTCGACCGAGGACATCAGAAGGCGCCGAGGCCCGGCAAGGCATTTACCCCAGCCGGGCCGGCGGCGGGTCGGGCGGTCAGGAGATGTGGTGCAGGATCACGTTGTGCACGTGGTGGCTCTTCTGCGCGCCACGGAACTCCACCTCGTAGGTGTGCGTACCGACGTGGATGGCGATCGCACCGGTGGAGAAGAACGAACCACCCCAGGACTTGTTGCTGACCACGCTCACGCTGGTGATCTTCGAGTACGGGATGCTGGTGATCGCGAACCGCTTCCCGATGAAGGAGCGGTCCTGGATGATCACCCGTCGGTCGGTCAGCCCGATGAACCCGGTGCCGGTGCCGACAGCGTCGTAGACGGCGATGATCTGCTCACCGTCGAGGAGGCCACTCTCGATCTGCTGGACCTGCTCTTTGCGGTCATACGCGATGTTCGCCATGCGTCCAAGGCTAGAAAACCGGTGCCAGCGTCTCCGCGCGGGCGATGACGACGAACTCGCCGTCGCCCTGGCCCACCGGCTCGCCGTGCCAGCCGCCGTGGATGCGGTCCACAGTGAAGCCAGCCCTGGTCAGGGAGTCGCGCAGCTCGTCTTCTGTGCGGAAGCGGAGGGTCGCCGAGCTGAGCAGCTCGCCACCATCGGCGAAGTGGTAGTGGTGGGTGAAGTCGACCACTCCGTCGCGTACCCCGGTGACCTTGGTCCATGCGCGGACCTCGCCGCCGTCCGGCAGCGTGATCCGCCGCTGCGAATCCACCGGGTTCCACCGCTCCCAGCGACGGTCCGCCGGGTCGCGGGCGTCGAACACCAGCCGGCCGCCGGGCGCGAGTGCCCGCCGCAGGTCGCCGAGGGTACGCGCCCACTCCGCGTCGTCGACGAAGAACTGCGCGACGTGGCTGGTCAGCACGGCCACGTCGAACGCCTGGCTTGGTAGCAGTGCCGAGGTGCCCTCGATCCAGGTCACCCGCTCACCGCCCGGCCTGGCGCGGGCCACGGTGAGGGACGCGCTGGCGGGGTCCACGCCGGTGACGGTGTGCCCGGCGCCGGCGAGGGCGACGGTCAGCCGGCCGGTGCCGCAGCCCAAATCGAGGACCCGGGCGGCCGGGGTTTCGTCGACCACCGCCTGGAAGAAGTCGTCGTCGGGCCCCCACGGGCACTCGGCGTCGTAGACCTGGACCAGCCGGTGGTGGCGGAACTCCCCGTGCCTCATCGGGTGTTCGCGTCGGCTGCGGCGCGGACGAACTCGCGTACCCGGGTGGTGGTGTTGCTGGGCAACCAGACCGGCCCACGTTCGATCGGTGGCGCGTCGCGGATGGGCACGTAGGCCACGTCGGGGCGCGGGTAGTAGCGCCGCGTCTGTTCGCCCACCGGCAGTACGCCCCGACCCAGCGCGACCAGGGACAGCATCTCGGAGAAGGTGTTCCCGGCGGGGCCCTTCGGCACCGGCCGGCCGGACGGGGTGCGCTCCGGGGTGCGGTCCCGCTTGAACTCCGCCGAGGTCGCTGTCGGGTACTGCACCACCGGGTGGTCGGCGAGCACCTCCAGCGAAACGGACCGTTCCCGGGCGAGCGGGTGATTCGCTGCCACCGCCAGTGCCCGGTCCTCGGAGAGCAGCGCCGGGCCGGTGGCCATCCCGTCGAAGGGGTACGAGGCGATCAACACGTCGGTGGAGCCGTCGAGCAGCCCGGAACGAGTGTTGGACAACTGCGCCTCGTGCACCTCCACCTGGCAGTCGGGGTGCCGTTCGGTGAACAGGGCGACTGCTCTAAGCAGCACCGGCGCGGTCCACTCACCGACGAACGCCACCCGTAGCGTCCCGGTGACGCCTCGGCCGGTGTCGACCGCGCGGCGGACCGCTTCGTTCATCCCGGCGACCAACGGGGCGAGGTCGTCGGCGAGTTGCCGGCCGATCGGAGTGAGCTGGACGACCCGACTGGTCCGGGCGAACAGCGGTGCACCGATGCGGCGCTCCAGCTTCTTGACGACGTGGCTGACCCGGCCGGTGCTGACGGTCAGCCGCTCGGCGGTCCGGCCGAAGTGCAGCTCCTCGGCGAGCGTCAGGAACGTCTCGACCTCGTACCGCTCCAGCACCGTGCCCCCATCGTTGACCTGTGGGCAACGATCGTAGCGGTATCAGGTCTTGGTCGGCGGTCTCGGTTCGCGGATCGTAAACGCCGCACGGCAACCATTCGACCGAGAGGCTGCGAGATGAGCATCGACGACTACCTGGCCGGACTGGCCGGCCCGCTGCGCGAGATCGGGGAGAAGCTGACGCCGGTGATCGCTGCGGCCGTACCCCGGGCAACCGGAGCGGTCTGGCATGGGCACCCGGTCTGGAGCCTGGGCGACCGGCCTGGTCAACGCCCGGTCTGCTTCGTCAAGGCCCACGGGTCCTACGTCACCTTCGGCCTGTGGCGGGGGCAGGAGATCACCGACCCGTCCGGGCGGCTGGTGCCCGCCGCCCGAGCGATGGCAGTGGTGAAGGTGCGCGCCCTCGCCGACATCGATCCGGCCCTGTTCACCGACTGGCTGCGCGCGGCCGCCGAACTGGAGGAGGCGTGAGCATGGTGCGAGTGACTGGCTTCGACCATCTTGTGCTGACCGTCGCCGACGTGGAGCGCTCTCTGGACTTCTATTGCGGAAAGCTCGGGCTGGCGCCGGTACGGGCCGACGAGTGGCGTGCAGGTGCTGTCCCGTTCCCGTCGGTGCGGATCAGCCGCGACAGCATCATCGACCTCGTCCGAGGCGAGCCGCAGGGCGCGAACGTCGACCACTTCTGCCTGGTGGTGGCACCGCTGGACTGGGCCCAGGTGGTCGACTCTGGGGTTTTCACGGTGCTGACCGGGCCGGTCGGGCGGTTCGGCGCCCGCGGGTCGGCCACCTCGATCTACGTTGAAGACCCGGACGGCAACTCGGTGGAGTTGCGCTGGTATCCCCAAGACGCGGAGGGCATCCCGGACACCAACGTCAGGACTCGGTGACCGCCCGGTACGCGTCCTCGATGCGAGCGGCCAACAGGACCTCACCCTCGGTCAGCGGCTCGCCGTTGCCGTGCCCGACCCGGATCTGGGTGCTGTCGGGCGAACGGCTGATCTCGGGGCGCAGGCGCAGCGCGTCCGCGACGACCTTGACCCGTTCAGTCAGGGCCGCGTGCTGGGTATCGTCGATCGCGAGCGTCCGTCGGATCTGCTCGCCTTCGCGCGTCCAACCAGATAGCAAGGTCAACGCGTCGGAAAGGTAATCGTGCTTTGCCCTGCTGTTGAACAGCACGCGCATCACCGCACCCCCCAAGCGCCGTTGTCGGCTCGTGGCCAAATCGTCGCCATCCCGTGTCTTGTCGGTGTCCCTTAGTCTCTCGCCGCTCGGAAGGGGTGTCCACGCCCACACTTCCGTGTTCTGTTGGCCTAGCGGACGGCTACGGTACCCAAACCGCCGATTGATCTGGCACCCTGGACGCCCGTGCGGACCGAACGGGCGAATGATGGCGGGCAGGCCGAACGACGGGACCTGAAGGTAATCGTCGGTGCGGCGATAATCCAGGATGGGCGGGTGCTCGCCTGTGCGCGCTCCGCCCCACCGGAGGTGGCGGGGATGTGGGAGTTTCCCGGCGGCAAGGTCGAGCCGGGGGAGGCCGAGACCGACGCGCTGGTCCGGGAATGCGCCGAGGAGTTGGCCGTACGCGTGGAGGTCGGCGACCGGGTCGGCCGCAACGTACGGATGGCGCACGGCCGTTCGGTGCTCAAGGTGTACGCCGCCCGCCTGCTACACGGTGACCAGCCGCAGGCCCTGGAACACTCCGCGCTCCGCTGGCTCGCCGTCGACGAGTTGGAGTCGGTCACCTGGCTCCCGGCCGACGCCCCCATCGTCGCGGCCCTCCGCCCCCTCCTCAACCCCAGCTAGGTCAGCCCGGCGATCTTGCAGTTTCGGTCGCCGGTTTGCGCGACATGCCCCTTAGGTCGGGACAGAAAGTGCAAGATCGCGCGGGAGGGTGGGGTGGGGTGGGGGGTGGGGTGGGGGGTGGGGTGGGGTGGGGATGGGTGGGGTGGGGATGGGTGGGGTGGGGATGGGTGGGGTGGGGATGGGGCGGGGGGCGCACCAAAAACAAGGGCCCCCCCGTTTGTTTTTTTTAAGAAACCGTTTTTTTTTTGTTGGGGGGGGGGGAGATTATTTTAGAA